>NZ_JBMHFZ010000001.1:0-487339 GCF_049166755.1 Halomonas terrestris
CGGCTTGGTGTCCTTCCCCCGCGGGGGTCAGACCCCTGGGTGGCGGCTGGCCGGGTCGGTGTCCTTTCCCCACGGGGCCAGACCCCCGGGTGGTGATCGCCAGCGGGTCAGGCTTTCGGGGCCGGGAGGATACGCCCGGGGTTCATCAGGCCGTCGGGGTCGAACAGCGCCTTGATGCCCTCGGCGAGCTCGCGTTCCACCGGCGACAGGCGGGCCAGGTAGGCGGCCTGCTTGGTGCGGCCGATGCCGTGCTCGGCGCTGAGGCTGCCGCCGAAGCCGTCGAGCACCTCGAACAGCGTCGTTTCCAGGGCGTGCAGGTGGTCGCGCTTGTCGGCCTCGGCCATGTCGCGGGGGGGCAGGATGTTGAAGTGCAGGTTGCCGTCACCCGCATGGCCGTAGGCGATGATCTCGCAATCGGGGGATTCGGCCATCACCGCCCGGCTCGCCGCGTCGACGAAGGCGGGAATCGTCGAGATGGGTACCGAGATGTCGGTGCGCAGGTGTTCGCCGCGTCGGCGCTGCCCCTCCAGCATGCTCTCGCGGAACTGCCACAGCTGCTGCGCCTGGGCCTCGCTGCCGGCCAGCACGCCGTCGAGGATCAGGTCGCGCTCCATGCCCTTCTCCACCAGTTGCTCGATCATGGCGCCGAGATCCACCGGGCCGGTGGCGGCGACCTCCATCAGGACGTACCAGGGGTGGGGGGCGTCCATGGGATCGCGCAGCGATGGCGTGGCCTCCATGGCGAGCTCGATGCAGCGCCGCGGGATCAGCTCGAAGGCGGTGAGCAGGTCGCTGCAGCCTCGCCGGGCCAGGCCGTAGAGGTCGACCACCGCCTCCACCGAGGGAAGCCCGAGCAGGGCGGTGCGGGACTGGTCGGGGAGGGGACAGAGCCTGAGCACCGCGGCGGTGACGATGCCCAGGGTGCCCTCGCTGCCGAGCAGCAGCTGGTCCAGGGCGTAGCCGCGGTTGTCCTTGTGCAGGGCATCGAGGCCGTCCCAGATGCGGCCGTCGGGCAGCACCACCTCGAGGCCCAGCACCAGCTGGCGCATCATGCCGTGGCGCAGCACGTTGAGCCCGCCGGCGTTGGTGGCGATGTTGCCGCCGATCTGGCAGCTGCCCTGGGCGCCCAGCGAGAGGGGGAAGTCGCAGTCGTGCTCGGCGGCGGCCTGCTTGACGGTCTCGAGCACGCAGCCGGCATCCACGGTCATGGTGAAGTTGACCGGGTCGATCTCGCGGATGCGGTTCAGGCGTTCGAGACTGATCACCAGTTCGCCGCCGTCGGCCTCGGGCAGGGCGCCGGCCACCAGGCCGGTGTGGCCGCCCTGGGGCACCATGCGCACGGCGTGTCGCCGGCACAGGGTGACCACCTCGGCGACCTCGGCGGTGGACGCCGGACGCACCACGGCCAGCGGCATGCCCAGCCGGTCACCGGCCCAGTCGCTGGTATAGCGCGCCATCTCCGCGGGGTCGTCGAGCAGCGCGTGCCGGCCGAGCCGTTCCACGAGCTGTTCCAGGATCTCGGGGCGCGTGCTCATCGTTCCTTCTCCTGCCAGGCGGCTCCCTCGGGGTAGCGGTGCCGCGCCAGCGACTCGGGGTGCATGGTGATGCTGTAGCCGGGCGCGGTGGGCACCTGGTAGCGGCCCTGGCGTATCACCACCGGATCGACGAAGTGCTCGTGCAGGTGGTCCACGTACTCCAGCACGCGTCCCTCCAGGCTGCCCGACACGGCGATATAGTCGAACAGCGACACGTGCTGGACATACTCGCACAGCCCCACGCCGCCGGCATGGGGGCAGACCGGGACACCGAACTTGGCGGCCATCAGTGCCACCAGGATCACCTCGTTGAGTCCACCTAGGCGGGCCGCGTCGAGCTGGCAGTAGTCCAGCGCCTCGGCCTGGAAGAACTGCTTGAACATCACCTTGTTGTGGCAGTGCTCGCCGCTGGCCACGCCGATCGGGGCGACGCGGTGGCGGATCTCGGCATGGCCGAGGATGTCGTCGGGGCTGGTGGGCTCCTCGATCCACAGCGGGTCGAACTCGGCCAGGCGGCGCATCTTCGCCACCGTCTCGTCGACCTCCCAGACCTGGTTGGCGTCCATCATCAGGACCCTCTCCCAGCCGATCTCCTCGCGCAGCAGGGCGGCGCGACGGGCGTCCTCGTCGAGGTCGCCACCGATCTTCTGCTTGAAGTGGGTCCAGCCCTCGGCCAGCGCCTCGCGGGCCAGCCGGCGCACCTTGTCGTCGGGGTAGCCGAGCCAGCCCGCGGAGGTGGTGTAGCCGGGGAAGCCGTCGCGCCTCATCTCGGCCTCGCGCTCGGCCTTGCCGGCCTCCCGCCTGCGCAGCAGGGCGATGGCCTCCTCCGGGGTCAGGGCATCGGTGACGAAGCGGAAGTCCAGGCAGCGCACCAGCTGCTCGGGGGTCATGTCCACCAGCAGCTTCCACACCGGCTTGCCCTCGCGCTTGGCCCAGAGGTCCCACACCGCATTGACGATGGCTGCCGTGGCCAGGTGGATCGCCCCCTTGTCGGGGCCGATCCAGCGCAGCTGGCTGTCACCGGTGATGGCCCGCCAGAAGGCCCCCATGTCGTCGGTGATCGCCGCGAGATCGCGCCCCTCGACCAGTGGTGCCAGTGACTTCACCGCGGTGACCACGATCTCGTTGCCGCGGCCGATGGTGAACGTCAGGCCGTGGCCCCGGGGGCCGTCGGCCTCGTCGGTATGCAGGATCACGTAGGTGGCGGAGTAGTCCGGCGCGGCGTTCATGGCGTCGGAGCCGTCCAGCGATCGCGAGGTCGGGAAGCGGATGTCCTGAACCTCGACGCGGGTGATGGTGGGCATGGGGGTCTCCTGTGGTGGTGGCGGACGGTGCCATCCGGCCCGGGCCCGCCGGCTGGCGGGACGATGGGCCGGCAACTGGCCAGGCCCGGCCTGGCATGCTATTGATGTAGTCTTGTATGACAGGTATGCCATAGACACTATAGCAACGGGTCGCGACCCGTCGATAGCCGGGCTGGCCGGCGACTCACTGACAACACGCAATGACACGCATCGGGAGGGCGGCATGTTCGACGAATGGAAAGGCAAGCGGGTACTGGTGACCGGCGCCAGCCGTGGCATCGGGGCCGCGGTGGCCAGGCAGCTCGGCGCGCTCGGGGCCAGGGTGGCGGTGCACTATCACGCCAGCGAGGCGCCGGCCGAGGCGGTGGTGGCGGCGATCCGCGAGGCCGGCGGCGAGGCCTTCACGGTCAAGGGTGACGTCAGCCGCGCCGGCGAGGCGGCGCGGATCGTCGACGAGGCGGCCGGCGAGCTCGGCGGGCTGGACGTGCTGATCAACAACGCCGGCGACATGCTGGGTCGCGTCTCGCTGGACGAGATGGACGATGCCCAGTACGACCGGGTGATGGACCTCAACGCCCGCTCCGTGGTGATGGCGAGCCGGGCGGCGCTGCCGCATTTCCGCCGTCAGGGCGGCGGCAACATCATCCATACCACCTCCATCGCGGCGCGCAACGGCGGCGGGCTCGGCGCCGGCCTCTATGCCTCGGCCAAGGGCTTCGTCAGCACCCTGACCCGCAACATGGCCAAGGAACTGGCCGGCGACAACATCCGCGTCAACGGCGTGGCTCCCGGCACCATCGCCACCGACTTCCACGGCCGCCACTCCAACGAGGACCACATGGCGGCCGCCCGCGCCTCGATCCCCATGGGCCGGCTGGGTACCTCGGAGGAGTGCGTGGGGGCCTACCTGTTCCTGGCCACCGATGCCCTGAGCGGCTATGTCACCGGGCAGGTCATCGAGGTCAACGGCGGGCAGTTGATGCCATGAGTACCGCGACCCGCTACGACATCGCCATCACCATGGGCGACCCGGCCGGGATCGGCCCCGAGATCATATGCCGGGCGCTGGCGGCCATGGCGCCCGCCGAGCGCGCCACCACCCTGGTGGTCGGGGATCCGGCGATCTTTCGCCGGGCCGCACGCCTGCTCGGGGCCGAGGTGACGTTCGCGGCGCTCGATGACCGGGCCGCGCCCGAAGGCAGCGTCGCGGTCGCGGTGGTCGAGCGGCCCGCGGACGAGGAGCTCCCCGACGGCCGCATCAGCGCCGCCGCCGGCGACATGGCCTTCCGCTGCGTGAAGGCGGCGGTGGGGCTGGTGCAGGCGGGGCGTGCCGGGGTGATCGTCACCGCACCGCTCAACAAGGCGGCGCTGCATGCCGCCGGCCATCACTACGACGGCCATACCGGCATGCTGGCGGCGCTGACCGGGGCGCCGTCCTCCTTCATGCTGCTGGCCTCCGAGACGCTCTCGACCCTGCATGTCTCCACCCATGTGTCGCTGCGCGAAGCGATCGAACGGGCCACCCCCGAGCGCATCACCGACACGGTCAAGGCGGGCCACGCGCACCTGGTCAAGCTGGGCATGGCGTCGCCACGCATCGCCGTGGCGGGGCTCAATCCGCACTGCGGCGAGGGCGGCATCTTCGGCGACGAGGATGACCGCATCATCGCCCCGGCGGTACGGGCGTTGCGCGACGAGGGCTTCGAGGTGCAGGGGCCGATCTCGGCGGACACCGTTTTCTACCGGGCGAGCCGCGGCGAGTTCGACCTGGTGGTGGCCCAGTACCACGACCAGGGCCATATCCCGGTGAAGCTGATCGCCTTCGACACCACGGTCAACGTCAGCCTCGGCCTGCCGATCCAGCGCACCTCGGTGGATCACGGCACGGCCTTCGATATCGCCTGGCAGGGCCGGGCGGATGCCACCAACCTGGGGTCGGCCATCGACTACGCTCGCCGTCTGGCGGCGGGGAGTCGCCCATGAGCCGCTGCCGGGTGGCGATCATCGCCGACGACCTGACCGGTGCGCTGGATACCGCCGCCCCCTTCGCCGCCCGCGGCGCCTCGACGCGGGTGGTGATCGCGCTGGAGCGGCTCGAGGGGGCGCTCGAGGCCTGGGAGGGCGAGCTGCCCCAGGTGATCGCCGTCAATACCGAGTCGCGCCACCTGGCCCCCGAGGCCGCGGCGGCACGGGTGGAGTGGGCGGCCCGCTGCCTGGCGCGGGCCGAGCCCGGGCTGTGGTTCAAGAAGATCGACTCCACCCTGCGCGGCCAGGTGGTGGCCGAGTCCCTCGCCCTGCGCCGGGTGACCGGTCGCCGCCTGCTGCTGGCCCCGGCGGTGCCGGCCCAGGGGCGCACCGTGCGCAATGCCGAGGTCCATGTGGACGGCGAGCCACTGGCCTCGACGGCCTATGGCCGCGATGCCCGCTCGGCGCCGCCGCCGGGGGCACTGGACCGGCTGTTCGCCGGGCAGGGGTTGCCCCTGGTGCGCCATCGGCCGGCGCCGGGGGCATCCCTGCCGGCCGGGGACTGCGTCTGCGATACGGCCGACCAGGCCGACCTGGCCCATGTCTACGGGGCCCTGGCCGCCGAGACCTCGCAGTGGCTGGTGGTGGGGGCGGCGGGGCTGGCCACCACCATGGCGCAGCACCAGTTCGGCTGCCTGCGGGCCCGCCGGGAGTCGCTGGGGACGTTCGAGCGACGCCTCTATGCGGTGGGGTCGCGCAGCCCCCGTGCCGCCGAGCAGCTGGCGCGATTGCGCCAGGCCTCGCCCCGCCTGCCGGTGATCGAGGCGCTACGCCCCCAGGCGGAAGCGCCGGCAGGGGGGGAGGGCGGCATGGTGGTGGTACCCGGCACGGGGACCGGGAAGGCGTCGGCCGAGGCCGTCGCCGCGGCCATGGGCGAACGGGTCGCGATGCAGGTGGCACAGTGGCCGGCGGGAGCCGGGGTGCTGCTGCTGACCGGCGGTGACATCGCCATGGCAGTGCTCCAGCGACTCGGCGTGGAGACCATCGAGGTCGAGGCCGAGTGGGCGCCCGGCGTGGCCCTGGGCCGCCTCGATGGCGACCCGCGGCGGCCGGTGATCACCAAGGCGGGCGGCTTCGGTGAGCCGGACCTGCTGGTGGCGCTGGAGCGCGTGCTGGGGGGCGTCGGCCGCGGGGAGGGGCGCTGTGACCAAAGTTGACGATCGCGGAAGTTGCAGCACCACTCGAGAGCGGCTAGGTTTGTCAGTGGTGGTATGATACGTATACAGCAAGACACTCAGCCTGAAGGAGAACAACAAGATGACTCAACCACGCCAACTCAAGCTGGCCCGCTTGGTATCCATGACGCTGCTGGCCTCGGGCATCGGCATCGCCGGGATGGCCCAGGCCCAGGAGAAGCTCAACTTCGCCCACGTCTACGAGACCTCCGAGCCTTACCACGAGTGGGCGCTGTGGGCCGCGGGGGAGATCGAGGAGCGCACCGATGGTCGCTACACCATCGAGGTGCATCCCGCCTCGTCGCTGGGCAAGGAGGCTGACATCAACGAGGGCCTGCAGCTGGGCACCGTCGACCTCATCTACACCGGCAACCAGTTCGCCGGCCGCTTCTACGGGCCCATCGGCATTGCCGGCGCGCCCTACATGTTCCGCGACTTCGACCATTGGCGCGCGTACGCCGACAGCGACCTCTTCCAGGAGATCGCCCAGGGCTATCAGGACGCTACCGGCAACGTGCCGCTGGCCATGAACTACTACGGCCGTCGTCACACCACCTCCAACAAGGCGATCAACAAACCGGCGGACATGCAGGGGCTGAAGATTCGCGTGCCCAACGCGCCGATGTACATGATGTTCCCCGAGGCCGTGGGCGCCAACCCGACCCCCATCGCCTTCGCCGAAGTCTACCTGGCCCTGCAGCAGGGCGTGGTGGATGCCCAGGAGAACCCGCTGCCCACCATCCGTGCCAAGGCCTTCCACGAGGTGCAGGACTACATCAACCTCACCGGCCACATCACCGACTCGCTGATCACCATCGCCGGCGGGCCGCTGTGGAATCGCCTCTCCGAGGAGGATCGCGAGATCTTCCGCGAGGTGTACATGGAGGCCGGTGAGCGCATCACTGCCGACATCCAGCAGCAGGAAGCCGACCTGGTGGCCTGGTTCGAGGAGCAGGGCACCACGGTCAACGAGGTGGAGACCGATCCGTTCCGCGAGGCTGTCGTGCCGCACCACAATGGCGAGGCAGCCACCTGGGACCAGGAGACCTATGACCGGGTTCAGGCCCTCGGCCAGTGATCCGCACTTGACCCAGGACATCGCCGCCTGACGGTTTCCGTCGGGCGGCGGTACGAAGGAGATCGCCATGTCTGAGGATCGCTTGCCTCCCGAGCAGCAACTGGGTGAGATCCAGGCCGAGGAGCTGGATCATTTCGACTTCAGGGAGTACGCCGTCGAGGACTATGTCACCCTGGTGCTGTTCTGGGTGCTGCTGGGCATCGTCTTTCTGCAGTTCTTCACGCGCTACGTGCTGGGCGATTCCATCGCCTGGACCGAGGAGATGGCGCGCTATTTCCTGATCATGGTCGGGTTTCTGGGCAGTGCCATGGCGGTCAGGAGGAATTCGCACATCGCCGTGGAATTCTTCTACCGTTACATGCCCGGTCGCATCGGCCTGGTCATGGCGCTGCTCGTCGACCTGGCACGCATCGTGTTTCTCGTCGGCGGCTGCTGGATCAGCTACCAGCTGGCCGACCGCACCAGTGCCATGATGGTCTCGGTGGACATTCCCAAGAGCTATCTCTACTACGTCGTCTTCGCCGGCTTCGTGCTGATGCTGCTGCGGTCGATCCAGGTGGCCATCCGTCATTGCCGGGAGGGCACCAGCGAGATCCTCTTCACGGACGACGAACCATGACCCTGCCTATCGCCAGCCCCGGAGACCGTGCATGACGACCACCCTGCTTACCACGCGGCGAGGGCTTCTGGTGCCCCCCGTCATCGCCGCCCTGGCCGTTGCGCTGTGCCTGTTCCTGGCCATCCAGGGACATTACCTCACCTTCCTCTTCGTCAGCCTGTTCACCATGCTGCTGGTGGGGATTCCCATCGCCATGGCCCTGGCCGGCTCGTGCCTGATGTACATCTACCTGAGCGGCCAGGTCCCCGACGTGGTGGTGGCCCATCGCATGATCAACGGCGTCGACAGCTTCCCGCTGCTGGCGATTCCGTTCTTCATCCTTGCCGGCAACCTGATGAACAACGGCGGTATCACCACCCGTATCTTCGACTTTGCCAAGGCCCTGATGGGCTGGATGCGCGGGGGGCTGGGTCACGTCAATGTCGGCGCCAGCATCGTCTTCTCGGGCATGTCCGGCGCCGCGGTGGCCGACGCCGGCGGGCTGGGGACCATCGAGATCAAGGCGATGCGCGATGCCGGCTACGACCAGGGGTTCGCCGTCGGCATCACCGCGGCGTCATCCACTATCGGCCCGATCATTCCCCCCAGCCTGCCGATGGTGATCTACGGGGTCATGGCTTCCGCCTCGGTGGGGCAGCTGTTCGCCGCCGGCCTGATTCCCGGGCTGCTGATGGGGGCGGTACTGATGGTGATGATCACGGTGCTCGCCCGGCGGCGCGGCTACCCGCGTGATGCCAGCTTCTCCGTGCGTTTCCTCGGCCACGCCGCCAAACGGGCGTTCCTCTCCCTGCTGACGCCGGTGATCATCGTCGGCGGTATCATCACCGGCGCCTTCACGCCCACCGAGGCGGCCATCGCCGCGGTCATCTACGCACTCTTCCTGGGCACCGTGGTGTATCGCACCCTGACCTGGCGGCGCCTGATGCGGGTGAGCATGGAGACCATCGAGACCACGGCGATCATCCTGTTCATCGTGGCCGGGGCGTCGATCTTCGCCTGGATCCTCACCAGCAACCAGGTGACCCAGCACGTGGTGGCGCTGATGGGGCCCTTCTCGGACAACCAGTTTGCCGTGCTGCTGTTCGCCAACCTGGTGCTGATCGTGGTCGGGTGCTTCATGGAGACCATCGCCGCCATCACCATCCTGGTGCCGGTGCTGCTGCCGGTGGTGGTGGCGGCCGGTGTCGATCCGGTGCACTTCGGGGTGATCATGGTGCTCAACCTGATGATCGGCCTGCTCACGCCCCCGGTCGGCATGGTGCTCTATGTGCTGTCCCGCGTCTCGCACATCTCCTTCGAGAAGTGCATGCACGGCACCCTGCCGTTCCTCGTGCCGCTGGTGATCGCGCTGCTGCTGGTGACTTTCGTCCCGGCGATCTCCATGTGGCTGCCGACCCTCATCTACCGTTGATCCCACTGAAGGACGCGTACCGCCCATGACGGACCACCAGACGGACTTTCGCCTCGCCGTTGCCGACCTCGAGCGCTTCATGCTGGAGGTGCTGCGCCGGGCCGGCGCCGACGCGGCATCCTCGTCCGCCGTGACCCGCGCCCTGGTCACCGCCTCGCGCATGGGCACCGACAGCCACGGCCTGCGGCTGCTGCCGCACTACATCAAGGCGCTGCAGGGGGGGCGCATCCAGGGGGCGCCCGAGATGCGCTTCACCCGGCGCCTGCCGGCCACCGGCTTCCTGGATGCCGGCGACGGCTTCGGCCACCTGGCCGGCTACACCGCCATGGAGCATGCGGTGACGATGGCCGGGGAGGTCGGCATGGGGGCGGTGGCGGTGGGGCACTCCTCCCACTTCGGCGCCGCCGGCTGCTATGCGCTGGCCGCCGCCGAGCGCGGCATGATCGGCCTGGCGGTGTGCAATTCGGACCCCTTCGTCCTGCTCCACGAGGGCCTGGCGCCCTTCCATGGCACCAACCCCATCGCCTTCGCGGCGCCGGTGGCGGGGCAGTCGCCCTACCTGCTGGACATGGCCACCAGCTCGGTGCCCTGGAACCGCGTCCAGCAGTACGGGGCCATCGGACGCGAACTGCCGGACCAGGTCGCCGCCGACGCCGAGGGGCACGTGACCCGGATACCGGCCGAGGTCGCGGCCCTGCTGCCCCTGGGCGGCAGCGACTTCGGCTTCAAGGGGGCGGGTCTCGGCGGCATGGTCGAGGTGCTGAGCTCGACGCTTTCCGGCATGCTCAACGGCTTCCGCCTGCTGCCCATGGGGGGGCCGGACATGGCCACGCCCCGCGGCGTCGGGCACTTCTTCCTGGCGCTGAACCCGGCGGCCTTCGTCGACGAGGCGACCTTTGCCGCCTGCCTGGCCGACTACCTGGCCGACCTGCGGGCCCAGCCGGCCGCTCCCGGTGCCGAGGTGCTGGCGCCGGGGGACCGCGAGTGGCGCTGCCTGGCACGACGCGATGCCGAGGGGATTCCCCTCGACAGCGCCAACCAGGCCGCCTACGCCGCGCTGGCCGACGCATTCGACGTCGTGCCGCCGACGCGGCTGGAGTGACAGGATATGCCTGCAGAATGCGGTAAAATGGCCGCAACGAGTGGGGTGACGTCCACGATCCCGTTTCGCACAGTCAGGAGTGAGGGTGCATGACCAGATACCGGGTGGAGCGCAAGACGCTTTCCGAACAGGTTTCCGAACAGCTCGAGGCGGAGATCCTCGAGGGGCGGCTCAGCGAGAACGACCAGCTGCCGTCGGAAAGGGAGCTGATGGAGCAGTTCGGCGTCGGCCGCCCGGCGGTACGCGAAGCGCTCTTCCATCTCCAGCAGCTGGGGCTGGTCGCCATCAACAGCGGCACCCGGGCAAGGGTGATCCGGCCGACTGCCGAGGCGGTGATGGCGCGCCTGTCCGGCGTGACCCGGCAACTGCTCTCCAAGCCCGACGGGCAGCAGTACTTCCAGGAGGCCCGCGCGCTGTTCGAGATCTCCCTGGCGCGCTATGCCGCTCGCCACGCCAGCGACGAGGACCTCGCGCACCTGCGCGATGCCCTGCAGGACAACCGCGACGCCCTGGGCGACGAGGCGCGTTTCAAGCGCTCCGACAACGACTTCCATGGCGTGCTGGCCAGCATCGGCCAGAACCCCATCTTCGATGCCATCCACGTCGCACTCTCCGAGTGGCTCGACGATCGCCGGGCCCAGGTGCTGCAGCAGAAGGGCGAGGACAAGGCGGCGCTGGCGGCCCACACCGAGATCGTCGAGGCCATCGAATCCCGCGACCCGGATGCCGCCGAGGCCGCCATGCGCCGCCACCTCGATCGTCACTACGGCACCTACATGCAGCTCAAGAAGCGCCTTTCCGACGCGGGGTAAGCCGGTCAGGTGTTACCGACGGGGGGCAGGACCGCCAGCGCCGCTTCGCGGCGAATCGCCCCGCATAGCGCGGCTCCCACAGGGAGGCAGATCCCCGCCCCTGGGGGAGCTGGCTCCATGGGGTGGTCGATTCCCTGCCTTGCGGGAGCTTGGCTCCGCCGAGCGATCGGCGCCGTCAGGCGCCCCGGTGGAGTCCTCCGGGGCTCAGAGCGAGACGCCGCGCTTCCAGGGGATGAAGTCGTACTGGGCCAGCGACACGGCCCGGGGGCGATAGCGCCCCGAGGCGGTGTCGATGCACTGCTGCAGCAGCCGGTCGGCGAGCTCGTCGATCGTCGCCTCGCCGCGGATGATCGGCCCGGCATCGAAGTCGATGACATCGGCCATGCGCCTGGCCAGCTCGCTGTTGCTCGAGATCTTCAGCACCGGGGTGACCGGGTTGCCCGTGGGGGTGCCGAGGCCGGTGGTGAACAGGATCAGGTTGGCGCCGGAGCCGGCCAGGGCGGTGGTGGATTCGACGTCGTTGCCCGGGCTGCAGAGCAGGTTGAGCCCCTTGCGCGTCTGTGGCTCGGTGTAGTCGAGCACGTCGACGATGGGGCTGTCGCCCCCCTTCTTGGCGGCACCGGCGGACTTCATGGCGTCGGTGATCAGGCCGTCGCGGATGTTGCCCGGCGAGGGATTCATGGAGAAGTCGGCGCCGACCCGGGCGGCATGGCGCTGGTAGGCGTCCATCAGTGCCGTGAAGCGCTCGGCGACCCGGTCATCGCGACAACGGGCGATCAGTTCGTGCTCGACGCCGCACAGCTCGGGGAACTCGCTGAGCATGCCGCTGCCGCCCAGCGCCACCAGGCGATCGATCACCGCCCCCACCAGGGGGTTGGCCGACAGTCCCGAGAAGCCGTCGGAGCCGCCGCACTCCACCCCGATGCAGAGTTCGCCGAGGGGCGCGGCGCTCCGTTCGACCCGGTTGGCCTCGGCGAGCCCGTCGAAGATGGTGGTCAGCGCCTCGCGGATCAGCGCCTCCTCGCTGGCGCTCGCCTGCTGTTCCAGGTAGTGCACCGGGCGCAGCCCCTGCGGGTCGCGCGCCGCGACGGCGCTCCTGAGCATCTCGATCTGGGCCTTCTGGCAACCCAGGCTGAGCACGGTGGCGCCGGCCACGTTGGGATGGCAGATGTAGCCCGCCAGCAGCCGGCAGAGCGCCTGGGCATCCTCGTCGGTGCCACCGCAACCCAGGGTGTGGGTCAGGAAGCGCACGCCGTCGACGTTGGGAAAGAGCCGCTCGCGGGGCAGGGCGGCCTCCTCGGCCTGCGTCGTGCCGTGGAGCAGCTCCCGGGCCATGCGCTTGTAGTCGCGGTAGGGGTCCTCGCCCAGGGCATCGGCGACGCTCTGGCGCAGCACCTCGATATTGCGGTTCTCGCAGAACACCAGGGGGACCACCAGCCAGACATTGGCGGTGCCGACCCGGCCATCGGGGCGGTGGTAGCCTTCGAAGGTGGCGCCGGCGAAGGCGCCGGTATCCGGTGCCTGCCAGTGGCCGCGTCGCGCCTGGGGCGTGGTGGTGGCCGTGCCGTGTTCGGTGTTCTCGGTGGTGATGGCGGTCCCCTCGGCGATGGGACGGGTCGCACGGCCGACGGTGACGCCGTACATGATCACGCTGTCACCCGCCGCCAGCGGCTGCAGGGCGAACTTGTGCTTGTGGCGAACGGCCTCGGCCAGGCGGATTCGGCGACCGTCGCCCTCCACCTCGCAGCCCTCGGGCAGGTCCTTGAGTGCCACGCGGACATTGTCGGCGGGGTGCACTCGCAAGGTGGCGAGCCGCCCGGCATCGCTGGCAATGGGTTGGGTCATCGTCTGGCTCCTGGCAGGGGATCGATGGCGGCCGGGCGCTTCAGCCCGGCTCCTCGGTGACCAGCGACTGGCACTGCTCGCCCAGCCCCTCGATGCCCAGCCGCATGCGCTGGCCGGGACGCAGGTAGACCGGCGGGGTCTGGCCCATGCCCACCCCGGGCGGGGTGCCGGTGGAGATGACGTCCCCGGGCTGCAGGCTCATGAAGCGGCTGAGATAGCTGATCAGGAAGGGGATGCGGTAGACCATGGTGCGGCTGCTGCCGTCCTGGTAGCGGTGGCCGTCGACCTCGAGCCACATGGCCAGGTCGTGCGGGTCGGCGATCTCGTCCGGCGTGACCAGCCAGGGGCCCATGGGGCCGAAGGTGTCGCAGCCCTTGCCCTTGTCCCAGGTGCCGCTGCGCTCGAGCTGGTACTCCCGCTCCGAGATGTCGTTGATCACGCAGTAGCCGGCGACATGGTCCAGGGCATCGGCCTCGTCGACGTAGCGCGCGGCCTTGCCGATCACCACGCCGAGCTCGACCTCCCAGTCGGTCTTCCGCGAGCCGCGGGGGATGATGACATCGTCATCCGGGCCGCAGATGGCACTGGTCCACTTGTTGAAGACCACCGGTTCCGGGGGAACCTCGGCGCCGGTCTCGGCGGCGTGATCCGAGTAGTTGAGCCCGATGCAGATGAACTTGCCGACACGGCCGACACAGGGGCCGAGACGGGTGTCGGCGGGCACCTCGGGCAGTCGGCTCGGGTCGAGGCCGGCCAGCATCGCCAGGCGGTCGCGCCCCAGGTGGGGGCCGTCGATGTCGGGGACATGGGCCGAGAGGTCGCGGATCACGCCGGTGGCGTCCAGCATGCCGGGTTTCTCGTGGCCCCTGGGGCCGAAGCGCAGCAGTTTCATGTCGTGGGGTTCCTTGTCGTTCGGGGGTGTCTGCCGGGGAAGTGGCTTCAGCTGAGCCAGCCACCATCGATGATCTGGGCCGTGCCGGTGGTGTAGCCCGACTCGTCCGACGCCAGGTAGGTGGCCAGGGCGGCGATCTCCTCGGGGGTGCCGAGCCGACCCAGTGGCTGCCGGTCGGTGAAGGCCCGGTAGACCTCCTCCTCCGACAGGCCCTGGCGAGTCGCCTGGTCGCGGATGCGCTGGCGCAGCGACGGCGAGTCGACGGTGCCCGGGCAGATCGCGTTGCAGCGGATGCCGCGGGCCACGTAATCGGCGGCCACCGACTTGGTGAGGCCGATCACCGCGGCCTTGGAGGTGCCGTAGGCGAAGCGGTTGGGTACGCCCTTGAGGCTCGAGGCCACCGACGCCATGTTGATGATGCTGCCGCCGCCACGCGCGAGCATGCCGGGCAACAGGGCACGGATCAGGCGATACATGGCGGTGACGTTCAGCGACAGGGAGCGTTCCCAGTCGGCCTCCTCGCACTCGAGCAGGGCACCGTCGGCAACGAAACCGGCGCAGTTGAACAGGATGTCCGGCGCCGGCAGTGCCTCGGCCAGGGCGGTGATCGCGGCGGGGTCGAGCACGTCGAGGCGGCGGGTCTCGATGCCCGGCGTGGCGTCGAGTTCCTGCAGCTTCTCCGCGTCGATGTCGGTGGCGATCACGCGGGCCCCCTCCGCGGCGAAGCGCAGGGCGGTGGCGCGGCCGATGCCCTGGGCGGCGGCGGTGATCAGGGCGGTCTTGTTGTGCAGTCGCATGTCCGGTCCCTGGTGGTTGGTATCGGTTGTTGGTGTCGTGCACGTCCGGCATCGGCTGGCCATGGCCGGCCACCGTCGTATGGTATGACAGGATACCTGCCTGACGAGTATTCCGAGTATGGATCAGTTTCCGGGGCTTGCCAACCGGCCTGCCATGAACGCGAAACGGGCGGCCCCGAGGGCCGCCCGCGTGGCGAGGCGAAGGGGGCTGGCGCCGGTCAGCGTGACGCCAGCGCCTCTTCCAGGATCGCCAGCCGACCGGGCACCAGGGCGTCCTCCACGGCGGTGATGCGCAGGACATGGCCGAGACCGGGATTGGCGGGACGGGCGATCAGTCGCCCTGCCTCCAGCAGCTCGCGGTTGATGCGCTCGGCCAGGTCGGCGTCGGGCAGGCGGATGGCGATGAAGTTGGTGGCGCTGGGCAGCACCTCGGCGCCGAGGCCGCGCAGGTGGTCCGCCAGGCGCTGCCGGCGTTCGAGGACGGCGGCGACATGCGCCCGGCTTTCCCGGGGGTGGTCGAGCACCACTTCGGCGGCGGCCTGGGAGAGCGTCGACACGGCGTAGTGGATGCGCACCTTCATCATCATCGCCAGGGTCTCGGGTTCGGCGATGGCGTAACCGACGCGCAGGCCGGCCAGGCCGTGGGCCTTGGACAGGGTCCTCAGTCGGATCACCCCGGGCAGCACCTCGCGGGAAAAGGGGCCGTCGGCATCCTCGCGGAAGTCGTGGTAGGCCTCGTCGAGCAGCAGCCAGCAGTCGTCGGGCAGTTCGGCGCGCAGCTGGCGGATGGCGTCGTCGTCGTGAAGGTGCCCGCTGGGGTTGTCGGGGTTGGCCAGGTAGACCAGGCGGGCATCATGCCGGCGGGCGGCGCCCAGCAGCGCCTCGAGGTCCGGGGCCAGGCGGCCGGGACCCTCGTCATAGGCCACCTCGACCAGGCGGCAGCCCTGGCCGCGGGCAAAGTAGCCGAAGGTGGGGTAGGTGCCGCTGGTGCCCACGACGCTGCAGCCGGCGGTGGCCACGGTGCGAAGCGCCAGGGCGATCAGGCTGTCGGCACCGGCATCCACCAGCATGGCCTCGAGCGGGAGGCCCTGCTGGTCGGCCAGGCGCTGGCGGATGCCCAGGGCCTCGGCGTCGCCATAGCAGTAGACATGTTCGACCATGGCGTCGCCGAAATGCCGGCGCAGGGCGTCATGGGGCATGTCGAGGCCCTCGTTGGAACCCAGGCGATGGGGAATCTCGCGGCCCAGCCGACGCTCCAGCACGCGGATGCCGGGGAAGGGGTTGGTCGGGCCGTCGCCCAGCAGGTGGTCGGGGAAACGGGGCATGGGGTCTCCGTGGAATCACCGGTGTTGAAGGGTCACTGTCGCATAGTGAGGGGCGAAGCTGAATGGTGTGGCCGCGCATCAGGGGGGCAGCACCTTGTGGCGGTTGAGCAGCTCCAGGGGATCCAGGGCCTGCTTGAGGGTGCGCATCAGGGCGATCTCCTCGGGGGTGCGCGACAGCTTCAGGTAGTCGCGCTTCTCCAGGCCGATGCCGTGCTCGGCGGAGATCGAGCCGCCGAGGTCGGCCAGCGGTGCGTAGACCAGCCGTTCCACGGCGCGACGCGTCCCGGCGCCGGCGTCCCCGGCGCCGATGGAGATATGCAGGTTGCCGTCGCCCAGGTGGCCGAAGGTGACCATGCGGGCACCGGGGCGCTCGCGGGCCAGGGCCTGCTCCAGGGCGTCGACGTAGCCGGCCATCTCGGGAATCGGCAGGCTGACATCGAAGGTGAACAGCGGAGCGAGGGCCTGGATCAATCCCTCGATGTCCTCGCGGATCGCCCAGATGCCCTGGCGCTGGGCCTCGGAGTGGGCGATCACGGCGTCGCCGATCAGCGCCGCGTCCAGGGCGGATGCCAGGGCGCGGGAGAAGAGGGCGCCGTGGCTTTCCGGGTCGGTGCCCAGGGATTCGAGGATCACGTAGAAGGGGGCGTCGGTGGCGAGTGGCGGGGTGTGGCGTCCGCTCTCCTCGGTCAGCAGCCGGTAATGGCTCTGCCACATCACCTCGAAGGCGGCCAGGCTGCCGCCCAGTGCCCGACCCAGGTGCCCGAGCAGGCCGGTCAGCGCCGCGAAGGAGGGGCAGGCGACCAGGGCGGTCTGGACATCCGGGGTCGGTGGCTGGAGGCGCAGCACCGCCCGGGTGACGATCCCCAGGGTGCCCTCGCTGCCGATGAACAGCTGCTTGAGGTCGAAGCCGGCATTGTTCTTGAGCATGCGGTTCATGGATCTGACCACGCGGCCGTCGGCCAGCACCGCCTCCAGCCCGAGCACCTGCTGGCGCATCATGCCGTAGCGGATCACCCGGATGCCGCCGGCGTTGGTGGCGATGTTGCCGCCGATGGTGCAGCTCCCGCGGGCGCCGAGGTCGAGGGCGAACTGCAGGCCGACCGCTTCGGCCGCCTCCTGGACCGCCTGCAGCGGGGCGCCGGCCTGGACCGTCAGGGTGCCGCCCACCGGGTCGACGGCTTCGATGGTGGCCAGGCGTTCCAGCGAGATCGCGAGCTCGTCGGGGGCGGCCTCGGCACCATGCACCAGTCCCGTCAGGCCGCCATGGGTGACCACCGGCTGCCGTGCGGCGTGACAGGCGCGCATCACCGCGGCGAGCTCGGCGGTGTCGGCGGGGCGCACGATGGCCCCGGCACGGCAGGGGGCGCCGCTCAGCCAATCGACGCGACGCGCGTTGACGTCGTCGCCGGTGAGGACATTGCCGGCGCCGACGATGGCGGTGATCTCTTCGAGTAGTGCATCCATACCTGATTCGGGCTCCTGATCGTGCGGGGTCAGACCCCGAAGTATACTGCAGGGTCAGACCCCAAAGCGGGCTTAGGCGCTGGCCAGCTCCTGGGCGCGGCCGGGAATGGCGTCGAGCAGCTCGCGGGTGTAGGCCTCGCGGGGCGAGAGGAAGACCGCTTCGGCGGTGCCGTGCTCCACGATGCGGCCGTTCTGCATGACGATGATGTGGTCACAGATCTGGGCGGCCACCCGCAGGTCGTGGGTGATGAACAGCAGCGACAGCGAGAGTTTCTGCTTGAGGTCCTCGAGGAGCTCGAGGATCTGGGCCTGGATCGAGACGTCCAGCGCCGAGACCGCCTCGTCGGCGACGATCAGCTCGGGGTTCAGCGCCAGCGCCCGGGCGATGCCGATGCGCTGGCGCTGGCCGCCGGAGAACTCGTGGGGGAAGCGCTCGGCCGAGGCGGCGCCGAGGCCGACCAGGTCGAGGAGGTCACCGGCCTCCTCCAGCGCCTGTCGCCTGGGCACGCCGTTGGCGATGGGGCCCTGGGCGATGGCCATGCCGACCCGGATGCGCGGGTTGAGGGAGGCATAGGGGTCCTGGAAGATCATCTGTACCCGCCGGCGCTCGCGGCGCAGGGTCTCGCCCCTGAGGCTGGTGAAGTCGACGCCGTCGAGCAGCAGCTCGCCGCTGTCCGGTCGCTCCAGGCGCACCACGCAGCGCCCCAGGGTCGACTTGCCGGAGCCCGACTCGCCGACGATCCCCACCGTCTCGCCGCGCGCCATGGAGAAGCTGACATCGTCCAGGGCGCGCACCTCGCGGGCGGGCTTGAACAGTCCCCCGCGGGAGCGGAACACCTTGTGCAGCTGCCTGACCTCGAGCAGCGGGGCGCCCTGGTCGGCCTCGCGGGCGGCCGGCATGGCGTTGCTGGGTATGGCGTCGATCAGTGCCCGGGTGTAGGCATGCCGGGGGTTGTCGAGCACCTCCCGGGCCACGCCGAGCTCGACGATGTGTCCCTCGCGCATGACGCAGACCCGGGTGGCGATCTCGGCCACGACGCCGAAGTCATGGGTGATGAACATCACCGCCATGCCGCGGCGGCGCTGCAGGTCGCCGATCAGGTCGAGGATCTGCGCCTGGGTGGTGACATCAAGTGCGGTGGTGGGTTCGTCGGCGATCAGCAGCTCCGGCTCCAGGGCCAGGGCCATGGCGATCATCACCCGCTGGCGCTGGCCGCCGGAGAGCTCGAAGGGGTAGGCGCGGATGGCCTTCTCGGGCTGGGGGATGCCCACCTCGATCAGCAGCTCCAGGGCACGATCCGCGCGCTGTCTGGGGGTCAGCCGGCGGTGGGCCTCGAACACCTCGCTGATCTGTGCGCCGACCCGCATCAAGGGGTTGAGGGCGGTCATCGGCTCCTGGAAGATCATGCCGATGCGCAGGCCGCGCAGCTGTCGATGCTGTTTCTCGGTGAGCGACAGCAGGTCCTGGCCGTCGAAGATCACCTCGCCGCGGGTCGCCCGCACGCCCTTGGGCAGCAGGCCCATGAGGGCATTGGCGGCCATCGACTTGCCGGAGCCAGACTCGCCGACCACGCACATGATCTCGCCGCGCTCGACGTCGTAGCTGACGTCCTCGACGGCGAAGTCGCGGTCGGCGCCCCTGGGGAGGGCGATGGTGAGGTCGCGAATGCTCAGCAGGGTATCGGGCATGGGGTTTCCTCTCTTCAGGAGCGTTCGCGGGCAAGCTTGGGGTTCAGGGCATCGTCCAGGCCTTCACCCACCAGGTTGAGGGCGAGAACGGTGAGCAGGATCGCCACCCCGGGGAAGAAGCTGAGCCACCAGGCCTGGCGGATCACCGTGCGTGCCGCGCCGATCATGTAGCCCCAGGACATCACGTTGGGATCGCCGAGTCCCAGGAACGAGAGGGCGGACTCCAGCAGGATGGCGGTGGCCACCATCAGCGAGGCCAGCACGATGATCGGCGACAGGGTGTTGGGCAGGATCTGGCGCAGGATGATGGTCCGGTTGGTCTGGCCGACCAGCCGTGCCGCCTCGACATATTCGCGATGGCGCAGCGACATGAACTCGGCCCGCACCAGGCGCGCCACCGGTGGCCAGCTGACGATGGCGATGGCCAGCACGATGGAGACGATGCTGGGCTGCATGATCGCCACCAGCACGATGGCCAGGGCGAAGTTGGGGATGGTCTGGAAGAACTCGGTGAAGCGCATCAGGGCGTCGTCGACCAGGCCGCCATAGTAGCCGGCGATGGCGCCCAGCGGCACGCCGATGGCCAGGGCCACCGTGGTCGACACCAGCCCGATCAGCAGCGACACCCAGGCCCCGTGCATCAGCCCGGCGGCGACGTTGCGCCCCATGGTGTCGGTGCCGAGCCAGAAGCCCTCGACCTCCAGGGGGGCGAGGAAGGGGCGCTGGACCATGCGCCAGGGAGACTCGGGAAACAGGAAGGGGGCGAGTATCGCCATCAGGATGATCGCCACCAGGATGATCAGCCCCACCAGGGCACCGCGGTTCTGGGCGAAGCGGGCGAAGAAACTCATGACGCCTCCTTGATGCGCGGGTCGGCCAGGCGGTAGACGAGGTCGGTGATGATGTTGAACACGATCACCAGGGCCGCCGAGAAGAAGAAGATACCCAGCAGCAGGTTGTAGTCGCGCTGCTGCAGGGCCTCGAACATCAGCCGGCCGATGCCGGGCCAGGCGAACACCGTCTCGGTGAGGATGGCCCCGCCCACCATCTGGCCCGCCTGCAGGCCGGCCAGGGTGATGATCGGCAGCAGGGCGTTGCGCAGGATGTGGCGGCGCTGGATCACGCCGTTCTTCAGCCCCTTGGCCCGGGCGGTCTTGACGTAGTCCTGCTGGCTGGCCTCGAGCATCGAGGCGCGGGTCATCCGCGTGTAGATGGCCATGAAGAACAGCGCCAGGGTGGTGGCCGGCAGCACCAGGTGTCTGCCGACGTCGAGCACCAGTGCCAGGCCGGTGTGCCCGGCGCCCACGGTGAACATGCCGTAGGCCGGCAGCAGGTCGAGGTAGACCGAGAACAGCACCACCGACATCAGCGCGACCCAGAACAGCGGGGTGGCATAGAACACCAGGGCCAGGGCCATGATGATCGAGCCCGAGGGCTTCTTGACCCGGGCGGCGGCCAGCGAGCCGGCAACGATACCCAGCACCAGCGACAGCACGAAGGCGGTGCCGGTGAGCAGCAGGGTGGCCGGCAGGCGGGCCAGGATGAGGTCGAGCACCGGCATCTGCTGGCGATAGGAGAAGCCGAAGTCGAGCATGGCGACGCCGGAGACATAGCGCCACAGTTGAACGTGGACGGGCTGGTCGAGGCCGAAGCGCTCGCGCAGCTGGCGCAGGAACTCCTCGTCGGTGGCGCCCGCCTCGCCGGCGAGGATGGCGGCGGGGTCGCCGGGGGCCAGCTGGATCAGGATGAAGTTGAAGATGATGATCATGAACAGCACGATCACGGCCTTCAGCAGCCGCATCGTGATCAGTCGGGCATAGAGCATGCGAGGGCCTCGGGCAAGGGGAGGGTCGTGATGGGGAGCGGGGAGGGGCGGCCCCTGCCGCCCCCCGTCATGCCGGCCTGCACCACCGTTCAGCGATCGAGCCAGGCATCCTTGAAGCCGTCGTTGACGCCCACGCCCGAGGTCACCAGGTCCTTGACGTCGCAACGGTAGATCGTCGGGAAGCCGAGCTCCAGCAGCCAGCCGACCGGCACGTCTTCCTGCAGGAGCTCCTGCACCTCGTGGTAGAGGGCCTCGCGCTCCTCGTCGGGGAAGGCGGTGGCGGCCTCGTTGAACAGCGCGTCGACGCGCTCGTTCTCGTAGCCCTCGACGTTGTTCCAGGGCGAGCCCTTCTCGATGTTGCTGGAGAGGTAGGTGCGCGAGATCCCCAGCGCCGGGTCGCCATACTGGTAGAGGTAGGTGAAGGCGAGGTCGTAGTCCCAGTCGCCGAGGCGCTGGTTCCAGCCGCCCACGTCGGTGGCCTCGGTGCGCACGTTGATGCCCACTTCCTTCAGGTTCTGCTGCACGGCCTCGGCCCAGCGCGTCCAGGTCTCGCCGTAGGGCAGGGGCAGCAGGCGCACCTCCTCGCCGTCATAGCCCATCTCGTCGAGCAGTTCGCGGGCGCGATCCGGATCGTGGTCGTAGGGGTCGAGGTCCGGGTTCTGGAACCTGGCGTTGGAGCCGAAGGCACCCAGGGGGACCTTGCCCAGCCCGTTCCACAGCACGTTGCGGGCGAACTCGCGGTCCATGGCATGCATCACCGCCTGGCGGAAGCGCTTGTCGGCGGTGGGGCCCTCGCGGTTGTTCATCCACAGCATGGCGAAGGGGCTGAAGTATTCGTGCCCCTCCTCGGTCACGCAGGTGTTGTCCATCTCCGTGAGGCGCGGGATGTCGAAGTTCTCGACGGTGCCGTAGGGCAGCACGTCGACGGTGCCGTTCTCGTAGGCCACCGCGCGGGAGGCGCCATCCGGGATGATGTGCCAGTTGATGCCGTCGAGGTAGGGCTGGCCCTCCTCGTAGTACTCCTCGTTCTTCACCAGCTGGATGACGGTGCCGCGGTCCCAGTTGTCGAACTTGAAGGGCCCGGTGCCGATGGGATGGTTGTTCGCCTCGTTGTCGCGGAACTCGGTGCCCTCGTAGATGTGCTTGGGCACCATGGTGAAGGTGCCGGCCTCGAAGGAGATCAGGAAGGGGCCGAAGGGCTTCTCGAGGGTGAAGACGACGGTGTGGTCGTCGGTGGCCTCGATGGAGTCCACGTGCTGCAGCACGGCCCGGGCGCTGGGGTTGAGTTCGCGGTGGAAGACATCGGCGGAGAAGACCACGTCCTCGGCGGTGAAGGGTTCGCCATCGTGCCAGCTGACGTCGTCGCGCAGGTGGAAGGTCCAGGTGCGCCCGTCGTCGCTGACCTCCCAGGATTCGGCGAGCTGGGGCCGGGGCTCCAGGTCGGTGGTATAGCGCAGCAGGCCCTCGTAGATGTTGCCGGCCACGGTACGGGTGGGGGCGTTCTGGATCATCCCCAGCACCAGGCCCGGCGGCTCGGGCTGGATGATGGTGTCGATCACGCCGCCGGCCCTGGGCTCGTCGGCGTGGGCGGCGGCAGCGGCGACTGCCGCCGCAGCGATGGCGATGGCCAGTGGTTTCTTCATCGTGTCCGTCCCTTGCTTGTTGCGATTGTTGTGGGAAAGGTAGCGAAGCAGCCTGTTTGACCTTAGCAGTGGTCCCGAGAACTGTCGACAGTCGGCAATCGACGGTCGACATTGCGCTCCCTTGCGCCATACTTGGCCCATGACGGCCCCGCCTGGGGGCCGGTGGAATGGAGCGAGACGTGAACGAGCACCACAACGACACCCCGTCGGGGATGCTGCCATGGGGTCCCCGCCGATGAGTGGCCCATCCCGCCTGATCCAGCCGCGGAACCTGGTGGAGCAGGTGGCGGATTACCTGACCCAGGCGATCATCGACCAGGAGTATGCCCCCGGCGAGCGCCTCTCCGAGGTGCAGCTGGCCCGTGACCTGGGGGTGAGCCGTGCCCCGGTGCGTGAGGCCGCGCGCCTGCTGGAGAGCCGCGGGCTGCTGGTGTCGCTGCCGCGCAAGGGTTTCTTCGTCAGGGCGCTGGATGCCGACGAGCTGGGGGATGTCTTCGACCTCCGGCTGTGCCTGGAGCGACACGCCATCGAGCGCCTGGCGCTGCGCTACGACGCCGAGGCCGAGGCGGCCCTGACCCGCCAGGTCGAGCGGCTGTGCGAGGCGGCGGCCGGGGAGAGCGAGAGTCGCCGCATCGAGGAGGACCTGGCCTTCCACCGGCTGATGATCGCGCTGGCCGGCAACCGACGCCTGCTCCAGAGCTTCGACGGCCTGGCCCATGAGCTGAGGCTCTGCATCGCGTTGATCGCCAAGACCCACGAGGACCCCGACAGCATCTCCACCAGCCACCACCTGCTGCTCGAGGCGCTGGCGAGCCGGGACCCCCTCCGCTGTCGCGCCGCCATCGACTACCATATCGGCGTCGCGCGTGATTTTGTCGTGGAAGCGATTGCCAAATCGCCGTGACGAGCGTCCATCGGCGGTACCCATCCCCTTGCGTTCAGGGGCAGGCATGGCAAGCTTCTCTTGATATCAGTCAAAATCGATGGGATGGTGATTGTTACCATCGGTAGGGTATCGAGAAGCTTCGTCTGCCCCATGACACCCCGGTCGACTGCCCACAGGGATCACTGTCACGGATGAACATCGCTCGTGTGATCGGTTGGCCTCAGGTGGCCTCCCTGATGCTCTTTCTGCTCGTGCTGCACTGGGTGGCTGGCCACAACTATCTGCTCTTCCACACCCTGGTCGATCTGAGTCGCGTCGTCGTGCTGGCCGGTATCTTTACCCTGGCCTGGCACACGCGACACTGGGCTGCCCATGGCTTCTTCACCACGATCGGCGTGGCCAGCGCCGCCATCGCGGTGCTCGAGCTGCTGCACGTGCTGGCCTACCGCGGCATGGGCGTGTTTCCTGGCGATGACGCCAATCTGCCGACGCAGCTGTGGATCGGCTTTCGCTACCTGGAAGCGGGGGCCTTTGTGATCGCCGCCTACTCTGCGAATCGGACGCCCCGGGCGACGGCCATGGCCTACGGCTTCGCCCTGGCCGGTCTGGCGATTGGTGTCAGCATCTTCACCGGGCACTTTCCCGATAGCTTCCTCGACGGTCAGGGGCTGACGCCGTTCAAGATCATCAGCGAATACGTGACCATCGCCGTGCTCGTGGCCAGCATGGTGCTGTTGCTCCATCACCGGGAGCGCTTCGACCCCGATGTGCTGCATCTACTGCTGGCGGCGATTCTCTTCAGTGCCTTGAGCAGTGTCGCCTTTACCCGCTATGCGGATGTGTTCGGCATGGCCAACGAGGTGGGCCACTACTTCCTGTTCGTCTCGACCTACCTGCTCTATCGCGCCATCCTGTTCACCGCCCTGGTCTCGCCGTTCCAGCTGCTGTTTCGCGACCTGAAACGGCATGAACGCAACCTGGAATCCCTGGTGGTGGACCGCACGGCCGAACTGAAACGGACGCAGACCCTGAACTCCGCCTTCGTGGAGCACTCACCGGCGGCGATCTTTCTCACCGACCGTGAGGGTCGTTTCACCCTGGCCAATGACGCCTGCGAGGCACTGGTGGGGAGCGAACCCCGGTGCCTCCCGGGGTACCGCTTCCATGAGCGGATGCCGGAAGCGGTGGCGAGCGTGTTGGAGCGACACGATAGACGGGCACGGTTGGAGAAACAGCCGATCCTCGTCAGCGAGGAGATTTCCGTAGCCGGCGAAGTGCGCTGCTTCGAAACTATTCATTTCCCGTTGCTGGACGAGCACGGCGACCTGCTGGGCAGCGGCGGCATTGCCACGGACGTGACCGAGCATCGGCGGATCGAGGCGCGTTACGGGATGATGATCCGCACCTCGATGGATGGCGTCATGGTGCTGGATGCCCGCGGCCGTATCCTGGAAGTGAATGACGCTGCCGTGAGCCTGACCGGATACCCCCGTAGCGAGCTGGTTGCCCTCGAGTTGACGGACATCGAGGCGGCCCAGGACGCCAATGCCATTGTCGAGGGGCTCTCCAGGATCGTCCGCCACGGGCAGGCGCGTTACGAGAGCCGCTGGCAACGCCGGGGTGGGGGCCTTGTCGATGTCGAGATCAGCATCAACCTGCTGGGCACGCCCCCCAACCATGCCTTCTTCTGCTTCGTGCGCGACATCACCGAACGCAAGTTGACCAGCCAGAAGATCGAGCGTCTGGCCCATTACGATACGCTGACCGGGCTGCCCAACAAGGTGCTCTTCGAGGAACTGGTGACGGCCCGTCTGGCGAAGGGAGCGCCGCATGAGGTGGCCGCCGCCCTGGTCTATCTGGATCTCGACAACTTCAAGGACATCAACGATTCGCTGGGCCACGCGGCCGGCGATGCCCTGCTGCGTACGATCGGCACGCGGCTACGCGACGGGATCGAGGGCCACGACTTGCTGTGTCGCTACGGGGCGGACGAATTCCTTCTGCTTCTCACCGAGGTGGAGGAAGAGGAGGCCTGTCGGGAATGCCTGAACCGGCTTCGCCAGGTGATCGGCTGGCCGATCACGGTAGACGGTAACGAGCTCACCGTCACGGCCTCGATGGGGGTTGCGCTCTTCGCTCGCGATGCGCGTTCCTTCGGGGCGCTGTTCCGCTGCGCCGACATGGCGATGTATGCTGCGAAGTACATGGGCCGGAATACCTACCGCTTCTTCGAGGCGGCCATGCTCGCCAGCGCCCAGGAGCGGCTGGACATCCTGAGCAAGCTGCGCGGCGCCGTTGAGCGCAATGAACTGCGCCTGAGCTATCAGCCGCAGCTGGACCTGGCCAGCCGGCGGGTCGTGGGGGTCGAGGCCCTGATCCGCTGGCACCATCCGGAACTCGGGGTGGTGACGCCGGACCGCTTCATTCCGCTGGCCGAGGACAGCGGCCTTATCATCCCCATCGGTGAGTGGGTGCTGCAGGAGGCCTGTCGTCAGGCGATGGCATGGCGCTCGCGTGGCCTGCCGCCACTCAGCGTGGCGGTCAACCTGTCGGCGGTGCAGTTCCGCCACGGCGACCTGGACGAGCTGGTCGACGAGATTCTCTCGACCACCGGGCTTCCGCCCGAGTACCTGGAACTGGAGCTGACCGAGTCGATGCTGCTGCACCGTCAGGAGGGGCTGCTGGCGACGCTGCAGCGGCTGAAAGCCCTCGGCGTGAACCTGGCCATCGACGATTTCGGTACCGGCTACTCCAACCTCGGCTACCTCAGACACTTCGCCGTCAACAAGCTCAAGATCGATCAATCCTTCGTCCGCGACCTGGATCGCAATCCCGACAGCCACAGCATCGTCAAGGCGATCGTCCAGATGGCCCATGGCCTGGGGTTGCGGGTCATCGCCGAGGGGGTCGAGGGCGAGCATCTCCTGGCCCCGCTTCACGCGCTGCAGTGTGACGAGGTACAGGGCTACCACTTCGGCCGGCCGATGACGCCGGTCGATTTCGAGGCGTATTTCGCCGATATCCTGTCAGAGGCGGGAGAAGGGCGCTGAGCAACCGGCGCCGTCATCATCGGGAAGGCATCGGATAGCGGCGATCCGCCTTGCCGGCCTTGACCACCTGCCCCGGGGTGTCGTGTCCCACCAGGTCCGGCAGGGTCGCCGAGACCGCCAGCAGCGCGTCCAGGTCCACGCCGGTGGCGATTCCCATCTGCTCGAACATGTGCACCAGGTCCTCGGTGCAGACATTGCCGGTGGCGCCGGGGGCGAAGGGACAACCGCCGAGCCCGCCCAGCGAGGCGTCGAAACGGATGATGCCGGCCTGCCAGGCGGCCAGGGCATTGGCCAGGCCCATGCCGCGGGTGTTGTGGAAGTGCAGGGTGAAGGGGGTGTCGGGCCAGCGTTCGAGCACTGCCTCGCAGAGGCGCCCCACCTGGGCCGGGTTGGCCATGCCGGTGGTGTCGCACAGGGTCACGCCCTGCACGCCGAGTGCCAGCTGGCGCCCCACCAGGTCGAGTACCCGGGCCTCTGCCACCTCGCCCTCGAAGGGGCAGCCGAAGCTGGTGGAGAGCGAGGCATTGATGAAGACATCCCGCCCCTGCGGGTGGGCGCGCACGGTCTCGACGATGGCGGCGAACTGCTCGAGCGACTGGTCCGGCGTCATGCGCAGGTTGGCCCGGCCATGGGAGACACTTGCCGACATCACCAGGTTGATCTCGTCGACCTCGCAGGCCAGGGCCCGCTCGGCGCCGCGCACGTTGGGCACCAGCGCGGTGATGCCGACCCCCGGACGGCGGGTGATACCGGCCACCACCTCGGCGGCGTCGGCCAGCGCCGGGACCGCCTTCGGCGACACGAAGGCGGTGGCCTCGATGCGGGCCAGGCCGGTGGCCGAGAGGGCGTCGATCCAGCGGACCTTCTCCTCGGTGGGCACGAAGGCGGCCTCGATCTGCAGGCCGTCGCGGGGGGCCACCTCGTTGATCTGAAGACGTGTCATGCCGTTCTCCCGGTGTCGTGGTCAGATGATGCCGGCGCTGCGCAGCCTGGCGCGGGTCGCCTCGTCGATGCCCAGCTCGTCGAGCACCTCGTCGGTATGCTGGCCGAGGGCCGGGCCGCCGTTGCCGAGCCGTCCGGGTGTGGCGCTGAGCCTGGGCAGCACCCCGGGCACCTTGAGCGGCCGGCCGTCGGGGCGGGTGAAGGTCTGGATCATCTCCCGCGCCAGGTAGTGGGGGTCGGTGGCGATGTCGGCAGCGGTATAGGGGTAGCCGACCGGTACCCGGGCGGCGTCGAGCGTGGCGAGGATCTCCTCGCGGGGGCGCTGGCGTGTCCAGGCCTCGATGGCGGCATCGATCTCCGCCGCGCGGCGGGTGCGGCCGTCGTTGTGGGCCAGTTCGGGGGCCTCGCCCAGGTCGGGGCGCTCGATCACTTGCATCAGGCGCCTGAAGATGCTGTCACCGTTGCCGGCGATCAGCACGTAGTCGCCCTCGAGGCAGCGGTAGGCGTTGGAGGGGGTGATGCCGGGCAGGGCGCTGCCGCTGGGCTGGCGGATCTCGCCGCTGGCGTCGTACTCCGGCAGCAGGCTCTCCATCATGGCGAAGACCGACTCGTAGAGCGCCACGTCGATCTCCTGGCCCAGGCCACTGCGCTGGCGCTCCTGCAGGGCCAGCAGGGTGCCGATCACCGCATAGAGTGCCGACAGCGAATCGCCGATGCTGACCCCGACCCGGACCGAGGGCTCGCCGGGCTGGCCGGTGAGGTAGCGCAACCCGCCCATGGCCTCGCCGATGACGCCGAAGCCGGGCTTGTCGCGGTAGGGGCCGGTCTGGCCGTAGCCGGAGACGCGCACCATGATCAGCCCGGGATTCGCCGCCGACAGCTCCTCCCAGCCCAGTCCCCAGCCCTCCAGGGTGCCGGGACGGAAGTTCTCCACCAGGACGTCGGCCTCGGCGGCGAGCCGGCGCACCAGGTCCTGGCCCTCGGTCGAACGCAGGTCCAGCGAGACCGAGCGCTTGTTGCGGGTCTGGACGTGCCACCAGAGCGAGGTGCCGTCCTCGATCATTCGCCATTTGCGAAGCGGGTCGCCGGTGCCGGGGGGCTCGACCTTGATCACGTCGGCGCCGAACTCGCCGAGCAGCTTGGTGGCGAAGGGGCCGGCGATGAGCTGGCCGAGCTCCAGCACCTTCAGGTCGGCCAGGGGGAGCTGGCGTGTCTCCGGGGTCGTCATGGGGTACTCCTCGTACGTTGTCCCGTCAGGATGCGTCAGCGGTGGGGCACCCGCAATTAGGCAATGGGGAATCCGGGTTTCGTGATCAACGAAGTCCTGTGTCAGGATAGTCGTTCATCGCCGCCCCTCAGCTCCCGGCCGGAGAGCGCCCATGCGCCGCTTCGATTTCGTCACCCTCAAGCTGTTCGTCTCCGTCGCCGACGAGGGGCGGCTGACGGCCGCCGCGGAGCGGGAGCACCTGGCGCTTGCGGCGGTGAGCAAGCGCATCAGCGATCTCGAGGCCCTGGTGGGGACCTCGCTGCTCTATCGACGTTCCCGCGGGGTGGACCTGACCCCGGCCGGCCAGGCGTTCCTGCACCATGCCCGCCGTATCCTCGAGAACATCGAGCGGCTCGAGGCGGAGCTCAGCGAGTACGGCGAGGGGATTCGCGGCCATGTGCGCATCCACTCCAACACCTCGGCGATCATCGCCTTCCTGCCCCAGGACCTGAGCGCCTTCTCGCGGCGCTACCCGCAGATCAAGATCGACCTGCAGGAGCGGATCAGCGGGGAGGTCATCGCTGCCGTGCGCGATGGCATGGCCGACGTGGGCATCTTCGCCGCCCATGTGGACGCCGGCGACCTGCAGGTGCTGCCCTACCGCAGTGACCGCCTGGTGCTGATGACGCCCCGGGGGCATCCCCTCGCCGACCGGGAGGAGGTGTGCCTGCACGAGGCCACCGACTTCGACTTCATCGGCCTGCAGCAGGACACCTCGCTGCAGTCGCTGCTCTTCGAGCAGGCCAGCCGGGCCGGCAGGACCCTGCGCATGCGCATCCAGGTGCGCAGCTTCGATGCCATCTGCCGCATGATCCACCACGGCATGGGCGTGGGGGTCCTGCCCGAGCGGACGATCTACCGTGACCTGCGCGACCTGGAGCTGAACAGCATCCCCCTCGCCGATCCCTGGGCCAGGCGCGAGCTGGTGATCGGCGTGCGCCGCTACGAGACCCTGCCGGTGATCGCCCGGCACCTGGTCGACGATCTGGTGAAGCCCTGATGCCGAGGGGCTCAGGGCGCGTCGCGCAGGATCGTGAAGGGTGACCACTGCTGGCACAGCGGCGTGACCTCCAGGCGGGTGATGTTCACATGGGGAGGCAGCTCGGCCACATGCAGCGCCTGCGCGGCCACGTCCTCGGGCTGCAGGGCCCGGGTACCGCGGTAGTAGTCGTCGACGACGTCGTGGTCGCCCTTCATGCGCACCAGGGTGAACTCGCTCTCGGTCATGCCCGGGGCCAGGTCGGTGACGCGTACGCCGCTGCCGCTGACATCGCAGCGCAGGTTGTAGCTGAACTGCTCGACGAAGGCCTTGCTGGCGCCGTAGACGTGGCCGCCGGGGTAGGGCGTGTGACCGGCGATGGAGCCGATGTTGATCACCGTGGCGCCGGGGCCGGTCTCGATCAGGCGCGGCAGCAGCAGGCGGGTGACGTTGACCAGCCCCTTGATGTTGGTGTCGATCATGCGGTGCCAGTCGTCGAGATCGGCCTGCTGGGCCGGCCCCTTGCCCAGGGCCAGCCCGGCATTGTTGAGCAGCACCCGCACGCCGGCGAAGGCGGTCGGCAGCGCGTCGACGACCCGGGCCACGGCGGCATGGTCGGTGACGTCGAGCGCGGCGACATGGACCGGCACCGCGTTGCCGAGTTCACGCTGCAGGGCCGCGAGCCGCTCGGCGCGGCGACCGGTGAGGACCAGCGCCCAGCCGGCGGCGGCGAAGCGCCGGGCACAGGCGGCGCCGATCCCCGAGGTGGCGCCGGTGATGAAGACGACGGGGCGGGCTTCGTGCATGGTGAATTCTCCTGCGGCCAGGGCCGGTGGCGGATGCGTCGTCATGCCAGTGAAGTGCCTCGCCAGCGCTCCGCGGTATTGGTCTTTGGTCGCATGCGGCGCGAATCTTCTCGGGATCGGAGGCCCCTGGGGCGTATCGTCTGGTATCGCGATAGGCGAAGGCAGCCTTCATCAACGCCGATTTGAGCCTCGCTCGAGCTTGTTTCAAGATCGAAGGACCATCGCAGGTCACAGCCACGCTTGCTGGCTGACACACAACAATCACCGCACCCATAACGAGAACCCCGTAGGGAGAGAACCGATGCGGAAATCACTGATCGCCACGCTGGCTACCCTCGGCATCTTCACGGCGCCCCTGGCGGCCGCCAGCGCCATCGAGATCCAGGTCAACAACACCATGAGCGAGGGGGGCTCCGAGAGTGCCGCCGTCGAGCGCTTCGCCGAGTACCTCGAGGAGCAGGCGCCGGGTCGCTTCGACGTGCGCCCCTTCCTGGCCGGTTCGCTGGGCGGCGAGAACGCCGTGCTCGAGCTGCTCAACCTGGGCCAGACCCAGATCTCCATCACCGGCGGCAACTGGCGCCAGCAGTATGCGCCGGAATACGATGCCATCACCGTGCCCTTCGTCTTCTCCACCTGGGACGAGGTCGACGCCTACATGGAGAGTCCCTCGGGCCAGCGCTTGATCGAGATCGCCGAGGAGAAGGGCGGCCTCAAGTACTTCGGGACCCAGCATCGCGGGCCGCGGCACATGACCGCCAACAAGGCGATCCATTCACCCGAGGATCTCGACGGCTTCCGTCTGCGCCTGCCGTCGCTGCCGGTGTGGCTCGAGGTGTGGGGGGAGATCGGTGCCCAGGTGGTCAACGTGCCGGCGCCGGAGATCTACCTGGCGATGCAGACCGGGCAGGTCGACGGCCACGAGAACTCGCTCTCCTCGCCCTACACCCGCCGGCTGTGGGAGGTCCAGGACCACATCATCATGACCAGCCACGTGATGTTCCCGTGGAACTGGGTGGCCAGCAAGCGCTGGTGGGAAGGCCTGGACGAGGAGGATCAGGCGCTGATCACCGAGGCGATCCATGTGGCGCGCCAGCATGGTACCGAGCGTGAGCGCGAGCTCGACGAGTTCTACCTCGAGGAACTGCAGAAGGAGGGCATGACCGTCATCGAGCCCGATGTCGAGCCCTTCCGCCAGGCCGCCCTCCCGGCCATCGAGCGGATCCTCTCCGAGATGGCCGACGGGGTGATGGAAGACGCCCTGGGCAGCGACGACTGAGCGTCGGCGACCCTGTCCGGTCCGTGCGGAATCGCAGCGGCGCCTCGGGGCGCCGCTGCTTCGTGAAAGGGGATACCCCAAGTGTTGCAAGTTTCCGGGATACCGAGGGGCCGCGTCGACCGAACGGCCTTCTACCTGCTCAGGGGCGTGACCCTGGTCTGCGACGCCATCGGCGTGCTGCTGCTGGCCAGCGTCCTGCTCATGATCGTGGCCGCCGTGGTGGTGCGCGACATCATCGGGGCCGGCCTGCCCTGGACCGAGGAGATCGCGTCCCTGCTGGCCATCTATGCGGTGGGCTTCGGTTCGCTGTCGGCCTGGGTGCGCGGTGAGCACCTGCTGGTGGACCTCTTCAGCCACCGCCTGTCCCGTCGCGCCCGGGCCGTGCAGTACCGCCTCACTGCACTGCTCTCCTGCGGCTTCTTCGTGCTGGCCGCCTGGGGGGCCTGGATCATGTCGGACATGAGCGCCAACAACCGCACGGTGTCCCTGGGCATCAGCTTCAGTTACCTCTACTACGGCATCTTCCTCGGCTTCGCCGGCATGGCCGTGCTGTCCGCCTGGCAGACGCTGCGCGGCATGGTCGACTGGCAGCCGGTGGCCGACACCCACCAGGAGAGCCCCTGATGCTGGAGCTGCTGATCTTCGTGGGTGGCCTGCTGGTGCTGATGATCATCGGGTTGCCGGTGGTGGTGGCCATCGGCATCACCTCCTTCGTCGCCCTGGCGGTGACCAGTGCCAGCGGCCTGCCGGTGGAACTGATGTCACTGCGCATGGTGCAGACGCTCAACAACTTCACCCTGCTGGCGATTCCCCTGTTCATCCTCGCCGCCAACATCATGAATACCGGCTCGACGACGACACGGATCTTCGACTTCGCCACGGCCCTGGTGGGCTTCACCAGGGGCGGCCTGGGGCATGCCAACGTGGTGGCGAGTTCCATCTTCGCCACCATGTCGGGTACCGCGGTGGCCGATGCCGCCGGCCTCGGCAGCATCGAGATCAAGGCGATGAAGGAGCGCGGCTATGACCTGGGCTACGCCACCGGGGTCACCGCGGCCTCGAGCGTGATCGGGCCGATCCTGCCGCCGAGCATCGCCCTGGTGGTCTACGGCTGGCTGGCCAACGTGAGCATCGGGGCGCTGTTCATGGCGGGACTGCTGCCGGGCATCCTCATGGCCCTGTTGCTGATGAGCATGACGCTGGTGATGTCGCGGCGGGTGGTGATGCCGGCGCCGACACCCTTCGACGCCGGCGAGGTCCTGCGCAGCGGTCGCCGTGCCATCCTGCCGCTGATGATGCCGGCGATCATCGTCGGCGGCATCTGGACGGGCTTCTTCACGCCCACCGAGGCCGGCGCCGTGGCATCGCTCTACGCCATCGTGCTGGGAGGGCTGGTCTATCGCGACCTGTCGCTGAAGGATCTCTACCACGCCTTTCGCCGTACCCTGATGTTCAGCGTGGCGATCCTGGTGATCATTGCCGTGTCGAGCTTCTACGGCTGGATCCTGGTGCGCATCGGCATTCCCCAGGCGCTGGCCGCCCAGGTCGCGGGGATCGACATGCCCACGGTGATGCTGCTGCTGGCCTTCGCGCTCTTCTTCCTGCTGATCGGCTGCTTCATGTCGGTGGTCGAGAGCATCCTGATCTTCACGCCCATCGTGGTCCCGGCGGCCCTGGCCGCCGGCCTGGATCCGATCCACTTCGGCATCGTCATGGTCATCACCCTGTCGGTGGGGGTCATCACGCCGCCCTTCGGCAACGTGCTGTTCCTGATGGTGGGCATCACCCGGCTGCGCTACAGCCAGGTGGTGATGTCGGTACTGCCCTTCCTGGTGCCGATACTCGCCACCATCCTGATCCTGATCGCGACGCCCCCGGTGGCGACCTGGCTGCCGGAGGTGCTGGGCTACTGACGACCCGCGGCAAGGGGCTGCCAGGGCCCCTCGACGGGGTGGCGACAGCGGCACGGAAGGCCAGGCTCCGTCGCCGCTGAACGCCGGGGGCCGCGGCGGGTCATACGTCGGGACACAGCAGGGAGTCCGATATGCTCGCGAGTATTCAGCGATTCTTCCAGCAGGTCCTGGCCGAACCCGATACGGCCGACGATCCCGCCCCCACCCTGGAGCTGGCCACCGCGGCGCTGCTCTGCGAGGTGATGCGGGCCGACTACCACACCGATGCGACGCAGCTGGCTGCCCTGCGCGAGTTGCTCAAGGCCCACCTCCACCTGCACGACGCCGCGGTGGAGGAGCTGATGGAGATGGCCCGCGAAGAGGTCGAGACCTCGGTGGACCATTACCAGTTCGTGAGCCTGATCAAGCAACACTATGCCTACGGGAAGCGCTGTGAGCTGGTCTACATGATGTGGGCGCTGGCCAACGCCGACGCCGGCCACAATGCCCTGGAGGAGCACCGCATCCGCCAGCTGGCCGATCTGCTCCACGTCAGCCACTCGGACTTCATACGCGCCAAGCTCAGGGCGCAGGAGGGGTAGCGGCCGGGCACTCGATCACTTGATCCGGGCCGGCTCCATCGGCGTCATCCCCTTGCTAGAATGGTCGTCAGGTCAGGCTCCCCCGGCCGGGGGAGCCTCTGTATTGCCCGCGACAGCGTGGCCAACCACGGGGAGAGAGGGATGTCTCGCGAGATCATCGTACTGGGGGCCGGCATGGTCGGCGTGTCGATTGCCTGGCATCTGGCCCGCCGCGGCCACTCGGTGGTGCTGGTGGACCGCCGCGAGCCGGGGCTCGAGACCTCCTTCGGCAACGCCGGCCTCATCCAGCGCGAGGCGGTCAAGCCCTATGCCTTCCCGCGCGATCTGGCCACCCTGGCGCGGGTGCTGCCGAACCGGGCCGTCGACATCCGCTATCGCATCGATGGGGTGGTGCGGGCGGCCAGCCCGCTGCTCGCCTACTGGCACCAGTCCGCGCCGCGTCGCTACGAGAGCATCGTGCCCGAGTATGCCTCGCTCATCGCCCTCTCCCTCGACACCCATGCTCCGATGATCGAGGCCGCCGGTGCCGAGGGGCTGGTGCGCAAGGAGGGGTGGCTCGAGGTCTATCGCACCGCCGAGGGACTGGAGGCCGAGCGTCGCGAGGCCGAGGAGGTCGCCTCGCGTTTCCAGGTCAATCACCGGCCGCTGGACGCGGCCGCCCTGCATGCCCTGGAGCCGCACCTGGCCGGCGGGCTGGCGGGGGCCATCCACTGGCTGGACGCCTGGTCGGTGGCCGATCCCGGGGCCCTGGTCCAGGCCTACGCCGCGGCCTTCGAGGCCGAGGGTGGCCGGGTGATGCGGGCCGCTGTCGAGGATATCGGCCGGTCGGGATCGGGGTGGCGCGTGGCGACCGACCAGGGGGCGCTGGAGGCGGGGGAGCTGGTGCTGGCCATGGGGCCCTGGTCGGGCGACTGGCTGGCGCGCCAGGGGCTGTCGATCCCGCTGTTCGTCAAGCGCGGTTATCACATGCACTATGCCACCCAGGGGGAGGCGCGCCTCGGCCACTGGACCATGGATGCCGAGGTGGGCTATGTGCTGGCGCCCATGCGCGCGGGCATCCGCCTGACGACCGGGGCCGAGCTGGCACGCCGCGAGGCGCCGGCACGCCATGGCCAGCTGGACGCGGCCGAGCGGGCGGCGCGGCGCTTCTTCCCCCTGGGCGAGCGGCTCGATCCCGAGCCCTGGAAGGGCGCGCGGCCCTGCACCCCGGACATGAAGCCGGTGATCGGCCCGGCACCCGGTCGCCAGGGGCTCTGGCTCGCGTTCGGGCACGGCCACCAGGGGTTCACCCTGGGGCCGGCCACCGGGAAGTTGCTGGCCGAGATGATCGACGGCGAGCCGACGTCGATCGACATGGCGCCCTTCCGCGCCGACCGTTTCTGATCAGCTGCCGCCCTGGCGGCGGCCGTTGACGCGATGGATGAGCCACTTGACCAGCAGGGTGAGCACGAAGACGCCCCAGCCCGCGGTGGCCAGCACGTTGAACAGCAGCATCTTCTGGGGGCCGCTGAGGGGGGTGATGAGGTTCTCGATGACGATGCCCAGCAGGAAGGCCAGGGTGAGCGGCAGGGCGAGGATGTGCATCCACATCTCGGTGCGCCGCTTGCGCACGTGGTAGCGGCGCAGCAGGACCCGGATGGGGCGATGGGCGAAGCTCACCAGGATCATGCTGCCCAGTGCCAGTATCGCGGCGAGGGTGGGCTCGAGGCTGCCGATGCGGGCAGAGATGCTCACCGACCAGAATACCGCCAGCCACATGAGCCCGGCCAGGATGGCTACCAGATCGGCGTAGTGGCGCACCTTCGGCATGATGTCTCCCTCGTTGGATCTGCCGGCATGATACGGCAAATCGGCGCCGGGGGAAGTGTCGGCACGCCTTCGGCAGGGTGGGGAAGGGCGGGCCGGCGGCAGTCGGACGTCTCCGCTTCCGGTATACTGGGCGCATTGCCCGACAGACCACTTCGATACAGGACGCGCCGTGAACTCGATCACCCTGACCCGCCCCGACGACTGGCACCTCCACCTGCGCGACGGCGAGGCGCTCGCCGCCGTGGTGGCCGCGAGTGCCCACCAGATGGGTCGCGCCATCATCATGCCCAACCTCAAGCCGCCCGTGACGACCGTCGAGCAGGCCCGGGCCTATCGCGAGCGGATCCGGGCGGTCCTGCCCGAGGGCAGCCGCTTCGAGCCGTTGATGACGCTCTACCTCACCGACAACACCCCGGCCGAGGAGATCGAACGGGCCGCGGCCAGCGGCCTGGTGCAGGCAGTCAAGCTCTATCCCGCCGGGGCCACCACCAACTCGGACTCCGGCGTCACCGACCTGGCGAACTGCGACGCGGCCGTCGGCGCGATGGCGCGCCTGGGTATCCCGCTGCTGGTGCATGGCGAGGTGACCAGCGCCGAGATCGACATCTTCGATCGCGAGGCGGTGTTCATCGAGCGGGTCATGAAGCCGCTGCTCGACCGTCACCCGGACCTCAGGGTGGTGTTCGAGCACATCACCACCGAGGACGCGGCGGCGTTCGTGGCCGCGGCGCCGGCCAACGTGGCGGCCACCATCACCGTCCACCACCTGCTGTTCAACCGCAACCACATGCTGGTGGGGGGCATTCGCCCCCACTACTACTGCCTGCCGATCCTCAAGCGCGAGCGCCATCGCCAGGCGCTGCTGGCGGCGGCGACGTCGGGGAGCGGCAAGTTCTTCCTCGGCACCGACAGTGCGCCCCATGCCCAGGGCGACAAGGAGAGCGCCTGCGGCTGTGCCGGTGCCTATACCGCGCCGGCGGCGATCGAGCTCTACGCCACGGCCTTCGAGCAGGCCGGGGCCCTGGAGCGCCTCGAGGGTTTCGCCAGCCACTTCGGTCCGGACTTCTACGGCCTGCCGCGCAACACCGACACCATCACCCTGGCGCGCGAGCCCTGGCAGTTGCCCGAGTCGCTGCCCTATGCCGGTGGCCAGCGCATCGTGCCGCTGCTGGCGGGCGAGACGCTGCAGTGGAAGCTGAAGGGATGAAGCGCCGAGGCTGCCCCTGTGGGGGCAGCCCCGGTGCCTCGTTCGGCGAACAGGCTGGCGACGCAGGGAGAAACGCGGGGATGCCCCCGCGGGGCTATTCCTGGTCGGCGACCGGCTGCGGTCTGGCCTGGTCGAGAGGCTCGGCCAGCCGGTGAACCATCGATTCGACCATGCGGGCGGAGTGGTCGGCGGCCTTCTCCAGGAACTGCGCGAAGGAGAGGTGGTTGTCGCCGCCGCCGGCGATGTCGGAGAGCGCGCGGATCACCACGAACGGGCAGCCATAGAGGTGGCAGGTCTGGGCGATGGCCGCGGCCTCCATCTCGGCGGCGAGCATGGTGGGAAACCGTGAGCGGGTCTTCGACACCAGCTCGGGGCAGGCCATGAAGACGTCGCCGGTGGCGATCAGCCCCTCGACCACGCGCACCTCGCCGAGGGCCTCGACGCTCTCGCGGGCCACCCTGACCAGCCGGTCGTCCGGCAGGTAGGCAGCGGGCATCCGGGGCACCTGGCCGTGCTCGTAGCCGAAGACCACGGCGTCCACGTCGTGGTGGCGCACCTCGCTGGAGACCACGATGTCACCGATCTCCAGCCCCTCGCCGAAGCCGCCGGCCGAGCCGGTGTTGATGATCGCCTCGGGCTGGTAGACATCCAGCAGCAGGGTGGTGCCGATGGCGGCGTTGACCTTGCCGATCCCCGATTGCAGGATCACCACATCGACCCCGTGGAGGCGCCCATGATGGAAGGTGCAGCCGACATGGGAGCGTGTACGCCGTCCTTCCAGCAGCGAGGCCAGGTGCTCGACCTCCTGGGCCATGGCACCGATGATGCCGATGCGCTTCATGCGAAGACGTCCGTCCACTCGTGGCGCCCGGCGAGGAAGCCGCGGGCGATCTGCTTGGCACCCTCCAGGCTGTGGCTGGCGGCCCAGCCGCACTGCATCTCGTTGCAGGCGGGCACCTCGTCGGCTTCGAGGACGTCCTCCAGGGTCTTCTGCAGCAGCGTCAGCACGTCGTCGTAGTCGTCGTGGTTGATCAGTGCCACGTAGAAGCCGGTCTGGCAGCCCATGGGGCTGATGTCGACGATGCGATCGGAGTGGTTGCGCGACAGCTCGGCCATCAGGTGTTCCAGGGAGTGCAGCGCCGGCATCTCCATGTGCTCCCGGTTGGGCTGGCAGATGCGCATGTCGTACTTGTGGATGCGATCGCCGTTCTCGCCGGTCTTGATGTCGGCCAGGCGGACATAGGGGGCCTTCACCCTGGTGTGATCCAGGTTGAAGCTTTCCACGTTCATCTTGTCGCTCATCGACGGATCTCTCGCTGCGGTGGGTGGGCGTCTCGGCAGAGTCGGGCGCGCATTCTAGCCGACTGTGCGCCGTCGTGCATGTGTCGGCCGTCAGGCCGGCTGGTGGGCGGTCGCCATGGCGTCGTGGAGTTCCGCCGCGACCAGGGTGTTCTCCAGCAGCGAGGCCACGGTCATGGGGCCGACGCCACCGGGCACCGGGGTGATCCAGCTGGCACGCTCGGCCGCGGGGCCGAATTCCACGTCACCCACCAGGCGACCGTCCTCCTGGCGGTTGATGCCCACGTCGATGACGATGGCGCCGTCACGCACCCACTCGCCCTTGACGATGCCGGGCTTGCCCACCGCGACCACCAGCAGCTCCGCGCGGCGCACGTGCGACTCCAGGTCGCGGGTGAACCGGTGGCAGACGGTGGTGGTGCAGCCGGCGAGCATCAGTTCGAGTGCCATGGGGCGGCCGACGATGTTGGAGGCGCCCACCACGGTGGCGTCCAGGCCACGGACCTTCAGGCCGGTTTCCTGCAGCAGGGTCATCACGCCCTTGGGGGTGCAGGGGCGCAGCATCGGCAGGCGTTGCGCCAGGCGCCCCAGGTTGTAGGGGTGGAAGCCGTCGATATCCTTGTGGGGAAGGATGCGCTCGAGGATCGGGCGGGCGTCGAGATGCTCGGGGAGCGGCAGCTGCACCAGGATGCCGTCGACGCGCGGATCGGCGTTGAGGCGGTCGACCAGCGACTCGAGTTCCGCCTGGGAGGTCTCGGCCGGCAGCTGGTGGCGGAAGGATTCGATGCCGGCCTCGACGCAGGCATTGTGCTTGTTGCGCACGTAGACGGCAGAGGCCGGATCCTCTCCCACCAGCACCACGGCGAGGCCCGGGGTGCGAGCGCCGGCCTCATGGCGCACCTGTACCTGGCGGGCGACCTGCTGGCGGACTCGGGCGGCAATGGCCTTGCCATCGATCAGTTGGGCTGTCATCGAACTTCCCCTGGTGGTGAGCGGTGGGCGGTGCGGGCGCCGGAGGCATCCGCGCGGGCAGAAGGCTGCCGATTTTCGCATGCCACGCCGCTGAGGCAAAGCGGTGGTGCCCGGCACGACGCTGCTCGTACTTGACCCCGGGGGAAAGTTCCGTAGAATACGCAGCGCTTGGCGAGGCCCCTGCGGCGGCGCCAGGGTCGCTTGATCACCGTCGGGGTGTAGCGCAGTCTGGTAGCGCGCCTGCTTTGGGAGCAGGATGTCGGGGGTTCGAATCCCTCCACCCCGACCACAACTCGTTGATTGAATTGCTTTATTTTTCACTCAAGGGTTGCGGTCATGTGTCCTGGAACGTAGAATGCGCCCATAGCTCAACCGGATAGAGCAACGGCCTTCTAAGCCGTAGGTTGCAGGTTCGAGTCCTGCTGGGCGTGCCACCTGCGGTGGCGGTGAGCCCCGGTCGAGCGAGTGTCGAGATGGTGGATGTAGCTCAGTGGTAGAGCCCCGGATTGTGGCTCCGGTGGTCGTGGGTTCGATCCCCATCATCCACCCCATCCCGGCACCTCAGCGGTAGCGGCATCAGGCAATCAAGGCAGTGGTGGATGTAGCTCAGTGGTAGAGCCCCGGATTGTGGCTCCGGTGGTCGTGGGTTCGATCCCCATCATCCACCCCACTCCTTGACCCTCGCCTGTTCCCCGTCTTCTCCGGATCATCCTGCATCGCGGTCGCCCTTCGGGCGTTGCGCGCGACCCGTTCCCTGTCCCGTGTTCCTCCCGCGTCGATGCCGCCTGCACCGGTGACGTCACTCGATCCGCACTTTTTCGCCGGAATCCCTTGCAATGCGCCCCGGCGCCCCCATTTGCCGGGTATGGTGCTTGCCAGTACCGGGCGGGATTCTTAGAATCTCCCCCTTGACCCTATTCACGCTTTCATCAGAACGCCCCCAGTCGGTAGAGGACAATTCATGCAAGTTTCCGTCGATACGACCTCCCAGATCGAACGCCGCATCACCGTGCAGGTGCCGGCCGCCGAGGTCGACGAGGCCGTCGCCGCCCGTCTCAAGGACGCCGCCAAGAACGTCCGCATGGACGGGTTCCGCAAGGGCAAGGTGCCGATGTCGGTGATCCGCCAGCGTTACGGCCGCGACGTGCGCAACGAGGTGGTGGGCGAAGTGATGCGCGAGCGCTACGTGCAGGCCATCACCGAGGAGAGCCTCAACCCGGCCGGCTTCCCGCAGATCGAGGCCACCGTCAACGAGGCGGGCCGGGACCTGGAATTCACCGCGACCCTCGAGGTCTACCCTGAAGTGGAGCTGGCATCCATCGAGGGTACCGAGGTGGAGCGCCCGGTGGTCGAGGTCACCGAAGCGGATGTCGACGAGATGGTCGAGACCCTGCGCAAGCAGAACGCCGCCTGGGAGGCGGTGGAGCGTGCCGCCGAGGACGGCGACCAGGTGACCATCGACTTCCAGGGCTTCCTGGGCGACGAGCCCTTCGAGGGCGGCAGTGCCGAGGGGCACAGCCTGGTGCTGGGTTCCGGCAGCTTCATTCCCGGTTTCGAGGAGCAGCTGGTCGGCGCCAGGGCCGGTGAGGAGAAGGAGCTCAAGGTCACCTTCCCCGAGGACTACCAGGCCGAACACCTGGCGGGCCAGGAAGCGACCTTCAAGGTCAAGGTGCACCAGGTCAGTGCCCAGGCCCTGCCGGAGGTGGATGCCGAGTTCGTCGGCAAGTTCGGCGTCGAGGACGGCGACCTGGAGAAGTTCCGTGCCGAGGTCACCAGGAACATGACCCGCGAGGCGAGCCAGGCGGTGGAGAACCGCGTCAAGCAGCAGGTGCTCGAGGCGCTCCAGAAGGCCAACGACATCCCGGTCCCCCAGTCGCTGGTGCAGCAGGAGACCGATGGCCTCAAGCGGCAGGCGGCCCAGCAGTTCGGCCTGGGTGAGGACTTCGATGTCTCCCAGCTGCCCGACGAGCTGTTCGCCGAGCAGGCGAAGAGCCGCGTTCAGGTCGGCCTGCTGCTGGCCGAGGTGATCAAGTCGAACGAGCTCGACGCGACCGACGACGAGATTCGGGCCAAGGTCGAGGAACTGGCCGAGCAGTACCAGGAGCCGGAGCAGGTGGTCGAGCACTACCTCGGCAACGATCAGCTCAAGACCCAGGTCAAGTCCGCTATCCTCGAGGAGAAGGCCGTCGAGAAGCTGCTCGAGCAGGCCACCGTCAAGGATACGGAGATGAGCTACCAGCAGGTGCTGGCGGCTGCCCAGCAGGCCGAGAGCGACGAGGCCGAAGAGACCGAGGAAAGTGGCGAGGAGAACGGCGAGGAGAGCAGGGCCTGATCGTCCTCTCCCCTTGTGCCTTCCCCGCCGGCGATGCCGGCGGGGCGTTACGCTTCCATTCATCGGATGCAAGGACATCACACTGATGAGCAACGAGTTCGATATCCAGAACGCCGGCGGCCTGGTGCCGATGGTGGTCGAGCAGAGCGCGCGCGGCGAGCGTGCCTATGACATCTATTCCCGCCTGCTCAAGGAGCGTGTGATCTTCCTGGTGGGTCCGGTGGAAGACTACATGGCCAACCTGATCGTGGCGCAGCTGCTGTTCCTGGAATCCGAGAATCCGGACAAGGACATCCACCTCTACATCAACTCCCCGGGAGGTGGCGTCACCGCCGGCATGTCGATCTACGACACCATGCAGTTCATCAAGCCCGATGTCTCCACCGTCTGCATCGGCCAGGCGGCGAGCATGGGCGCGCTGCTGCTGGCCGGGGGCGCGGCGGGCAAGCGGTTCTGTCTGCCCAATTCGCGGATGATGATCCATCAGCCGTTGGGTGGTTATCAGGGCCAGGCCTCGGACATCGAGATCCATACCCGCGAGATCCTGGGTATCCGCGACAGGCTCAACCAGATCCTGGCGCACCATACCGGCCAGGAATTCGAGACCATCGCCCGGGATACCGACCGCGACAACTTCATGAACGGTGCCCAGGCCGCCGAATACGGCCTGATCGATGCCGTGCTGGATAAGCGCCCGACATCCTGATAGCGTGAAACCTGTCCACGCACGCGCGATTCACATGATTCCCGGCGGCCCCTGGTCGCCGTCGAGAACACGGCGGCAGCTGGCCGCCGAAGCGAGAGAGGTACGCGAATGGCCGACGGCAAAGGCAAGGACGAAGGTGGCAAGCTGCTCTACTGCTCGTTCTGCGGCAAGAACCAGAACGAGGTGCGCAAGCTGATTGCCGGCCCGTCCGTCTATATCTGCGATGAGTGTGTCGACCTGTGCAACGACATCATTCGCGAGGAGGTTCTCGATGCCGATGCCGAGAGCGATGAGGAGCGTCTGCCGGTTCCCCGCGAGATTCGTCACACCCTCGACGACTACGTGATCGGCCAGGACCGCGCCAAGATGGTGCTGTCGGTGGCGGTCTACAACCACTACAAGCGTCTGCGCTCCGACGTGAAGGGCGACGACGTCGAGCTGGGCAAGTCGAACATCCTGCTGATCGGTCCCACCGGCAGCGGCAAGACGCTGCTGGCCGAGACCCTGGCGCGGCTGCTCAACGTGCCCTTCACCATCGCCGACGCCACCACCCTCACCGAGGCGGGCTATGTCGGCGAGGATGTCGAGAACATCATCCAGAAGCTGCTGCAGAAGTGCGACTACGATGTGGAGAAGGCCCAGCGCGGCATCGTCTACATCGACGAGATCGACAAGATCTCGCGCAAGTCGGACAACCCCTCCATCACCCGTGATGTCTCGGGCGAGGGCGTGCAGCAGGCGCTGCTCAAGCTGATCGAGGGCACCACCGCTTCGGTACCGCCCCAGGGCGGTCGCAAGCATCCGCAGCAGGAGTTCCTGCAGGTCGATACCGGCAACATCCTGTTCATCGTCGGCGGCGCCTTCGCCGGCCTGGACCGGGTGATCCGCGACCGCGCCGAAAAGGGCGGCATCGGCTTCAGTGCCGAGGTGAAGAGCAAGGACGAGTCGCGTGGCGTGGGCGAGCTGCTGGCCGACGTGGAGCCCGAGGACCTGGTCAAGTTCGGCCTGATCCCCGAGTTCGTCGGCCGCCTGCCGGTCATCGCCACCCTCACCGAGCTCACCGAGGATGCGCTGATCCAGATCCTCACCGAGCCCAAGAACTCGCTGATCAAGCAGTATGCCCGGCTCTTCGACATGGAGGGGGTCGAGCTGGAGTTCCGTGACGATGCCCTGCGTGCCGTTGCCGGCAAGGCCATGGCGCGCAAGACCGGGGCCCGTGGCCTGCGCTCGATCCTCGAGTCGGTGCTGCTCGATACCATGTACGAGATTCCCTCGCTGGAGGGGGTCAGCAAGGTGGTCATCGATGCCTCGGTGATCGCCGGCGAGAGCGAGCCGCTGCTGATCTACTCGCAACAGGAAGAGCCACGGAGCGACGGCACCGGCGGCTAGGCCTCACGGCCCGATGCGGGAGCGAATTCATTCGTGACGTGCCGACTCGGGCGCCCTCGCGGCGCCCCCGGTGCCTCGCGTGATGGATTGGCTCCCGTTTCTTTTTGTGCCCTCCTGGTGGGCCCTGCCTTGCAAAGCCGCGTCGCCGCCCCCATTCCCCGTGTATCCCAAGAGTTCGTATCCACCCGATTTCGTTTGAGGAACGTCTGCGATGCAGCAGAACGCCGAACAGACCCTGAGTCTGCCCCTTTTGCCGCTGCGGGACGTGGTCGTCTACCCGCAGATGGTCATTCCACTGTTCGTGGGCCGCGAGAAGTCGATCCAGGCCCTCGAGGCGGCCATGGCCGCCGACAAGCGTGTCCTGCTGGTGGCCCAGCGCGAGGCCAGCAAGGATGATCCGGACGGGGAGGATCTGTTCTCCATCGGTACCGTGGCCGAGATCATGCAGCTGCTCAAGCTGCCGGACGGCACCGTCAAGGTGCTGATCGAGGGGACCTCCCGCGCCGACGTCGGCGAGATCCTGGTGGTCGACGAGGGCTACAGCCGGGCCGAGGTGACCCTGCGCGAGAGCGAGCCGCTCAGCGAGCGCGAGCAGGAAGCCCTGGTGCGGGTGCTGCTCAACCAGTTCGAGCAGTACGTCAAGATGTCCAAGAAGGTGCCCAACGAGGTGCTCAACTCCCTCTCGGGCATCGAGGATCCCAGCCGCCTGGTGGACACCATCTGTGCCCACCTCTCGCTGAAGATCGACGACAAGCAGCAGCTGCTGGAGATGGACCGGGTGCGCGACCGCATCGAGCACCTGATGGCGCTGATCGAGTCCGAGATCGACCTGCTGCAGGTCGAGAAGCGCATCCGCTCGCGGGTCAAGGACCAGATGGAGAAGTCCCAGCGCGAGTACTACCTCAACGAGCAGATGAAGGCCATCCAGAAGGAGATGGGCGAGCTCGAGAACGTGCCCAACGAGGCGGACAAGTACGAGCAGGCGATCAAGGACTCCGGCATGCCCAAGGAGGCGGCCGACAAGGCGAACCAGGAGCTCGGCAAGCTGAAGATGATGTCGCCGTCCTCCGCCGAGGCCACGGTGGTGCGCTCCTACCTCGACTGGCTGGTCTCGGTGCCCTGGAAGAAGCGTACCCGGGTCAAGCATGACCTGGCGCATGCCCAGAAGGTGCTCGACGAGGATCACTACGGACTCGACGAGGTCAAGGCGCGCATCCTCGAGTACCTGGCGGTGCACAAGCGGGTGAAGAAGCTCAAGGGACCGGTGCTCTGCCTGGTGGGCCCGCCCGGCGTCGGCAAGACCTCCCTGGGACAGTCCATCGCCCGGGCCACCAATCGCAAGTACGTTCGCCTGGCATTGGGCGGGGTGCGTGACGAGTCCGAGATTCGCGGCCACCGCCGCACCTACATCGGTTCGCTGCCCGGCAAGATGATCCAGCGCATGGCCAGGGCCGGCGTCAAGAACCCGCTGTTCCTGCTCGACGAGGTCGACAAGATCGGCATGGATCACCGGGGCGATCCGGCGTCGGCACTGCTCGAGGTGCTCGACCCGGAGCAGAACGACACCTTCAGCGATCATTACCTGGAGCTGGACTACGACCTCTCCGAGACGCTGTTCATCTGTACCGCCAACTCGATGAACATCCCCGGGCCGCTGCTCGACCGCATGGAGGTGATCCGCCTGCCGGGCTACACCGAGGACGAGAAGCTGGCCATCGCCAAGCGCTACCTGGTGCCCAAGCAGCTCAAGGCCAACGGGTTCAAGGACGACGAGCTGGCCTTCTCCGACGAGGCGCTGCTCGAGCTGATCCGCTACTACAGCCGCGAGGCCGGGGTTCGCGAGCTGGAGCGCCAGATCGCCAAGGTGTGCCGCAAGGTATTGCGCGAGCGCCTGGAGAAGGAGAGCAAGGAGGGTGCCCAGGCCCCGGTGGTGCTGGCCGCCGCGGATGTCGAATCCTACGCGGGGGTGCGCCGCTACAGTTATGGTCTGGCCGACCAGGAGGACCAGGTGGGCCGCGTGACCGGCCTGGCCTGGACCTCGGTGGGTGGCGAGCTGCTCAACATCGAGTCGGTGGTCACCCCCGGCAAGGGGCGCATCAACAAGACCGGCTCGCTGGGCGACGTGATGAAGGAGTCGGTGAGCGCCGCCCACACGGTGGTGCGTGCCCGCGCCCTGGGCCTGGGCATCGATCCGGAACGCTTCGAGAAGGAGGACCTGCACATCCACGTGCCCGAGGGGGCCACGCCCAAGGACGGCCCCAGTGCCGGCATCGCCATGGTGACGGCCATGGTGTCGGCCTACACGGGGCGCCCGGTGCGCTGCGACGTGGCCATGACCGGCGAGGTCAACCTGCGCGGCGAGGTGATGCCGATCGGCGGCCTGAAGGAGAAATTGCTGGCCGCCCGGCGTGGTGGTATAAAGATCGTGCTGGTGCCCGAAGAGAATCGCCGGGACCTCAAGGAGGTTCCGGACAATATCAAGGAAGCACTCGACATCAGACCCGTTCGCTGGATCGATGAGGTCATGGAGGTGGCGCTGGCCGAGAAGCCGGATGCATCAAGCGAGGAATCCCGGTCGGACGACTCAGCCTCTTCGCACTCGATGATCAGCACGCATTAACGATAAAAAATCCATCATATCGGAGTGAAAACCCCGATATGATGGGGGTTGGCGCGTGAGGTTACTTGACAGATGTTTCATCGCATTGCTATAAATTGCGCCATGCTTTGATCGCGTTAGTCAGCCGAAAGTCGCGCCGATTAGAGTCATTTTCCGAAACAGTCAAGGGGTGAAGTGTGAACAAATCCGAGCTGATCGAAGCCATCGCTGCGTCTGCCGATATTCCCAAGGCGGCCGCTTCCCGTGCTCTGGACGCCATGGTCGACGCCGTGGCCGAGAGCCTCAAGAAGGGCGAGAGCGTCTCTCTGGTGGGCTTCGGTACCTTCGCCGTCAAGGAGCGCGCTGCTCGTACCGGCCGCAACCCGCAGACCGGCCAGCCGATCGAGATCAGCGCTGCCAAGGTGCCGAGCTTCAAGGCCGGCAAGGCGCTCAAGGATTCCGTCAACTGAGTGCAGGGTGTCGCCTGCACCACTGACGGTTGATCTTCCTACAGGCGCATCGCCCCGGCGGTGCGCCTGTCTTCGTTCCAGCGGTACCGCGAGTGCCGGTGCCCGGATGGTCGCGAGCATCCCCGCGATGCGTATAATGTGGCGCGTCCTTGCCAATATCATCAGCCGAGGCCTGCATGCTGCAAAGTATTCGAGATCGCTCCAGGAGCTGGGGCGCCAAGATCATCATCGGTGCCGTGGTCGTGACCATGGCACTTTTCGGCGTGGAGTCCCTGGTGGGGCTGTTCGGCGGTGGTGGTGATGACATCGTCGAGGTCAACGGTGAGCCGATCACCCGCCAGCAGCTCGAGATGGAGGTGCAGCGTGCCATCCGCAGCGGCCAGGTGCCGCCGGAGCAGGAGCGGGCCCTGCGCAACCAGATGCTGGACCAGCTGATCACCGACCGGCTGCTGACCCAGTACGCCGAGGAGGGCGGGCTGTACCTCTCCGAGGACCAGCTCGACCAGCTGATCGTCTCCTTGCCGGAGTTCCAGGACCAGGAAGGCCGATTCTCCAGCGAGCTGTTCCGCAACCGGCTGGCCAGTGCCGGCTACACTCCGCTCTCCTTCCGGGAGGAGCTGCGCGTCGACATGAAGCGCCAGCAGCTGCAGCAGGGGCTCGCCTTCAGCGACTTCACGCTGCCTTCCGAGCAGGAGACCCTGGCTGCCCTGCAGCGGCAGACCCGCAGCTTCCGTCACCATGCCCTCACCGCGGACGACCTCGATGACGCAGTCGACGTCAGCGAGGAGGCGATGCAGGAGTACTACCAGGCCAATGCCGAGAGCTACCAGCGGCCCGAGCAGGTACGCCTGGCGTACGTGGTCATCGACCGCCAGGAGATGGCCGACGAGGTCGAGGTCGACGAGCAGGCCCTGCGCGACCGCTGGCAGGCGCGCACGCGGGATGCCGATCGCCGGGTCTCCCACATCATGCTGACCTTCAACGGCGAGCGCTCCCGCGAGGAGGCCGTGGCCGAGCTCGAGGCGGTGCGCGAGCGGCTGGCCGATGGCGAGGCATTCGCCGACCTGGCGGCCGAGGTCTCTGACGATGCCGTCTCGGCGGAGCAGGGCGGTGACCTGGGCGTGATCAGTCGCGGCTTCTTCGGCGAGGCCTTCGAGGAGGCCGCCTTCGCCCTGGGCGAGGGCCAGGTCTCCGACATCGTCGAGACCGACAACGGCCTGCACCTGCTCCAGGTCACGGCGCTGGAGCGCGAGCCCTTCGAGACGGTGCGCGATGACCTGCGTCGCGAGGAGGCGCTGTCCCGCGTCTCCGGGGAGTTCAACGAGCGGGTCCAGCGCCTGATCGACGAGAGTTTCGCCGCCGACGACCTGCAGAGCGTGGCCGACGACATCGGCCTGGAGCTCCGGACCAGCGACTGGGTCTCCCGCGATGACGTCGATGGCGTGCTCTCCGAGCCGGGTGTCATGACCGAGGCATTCAGTGCCGACGTGCTCGAGGAAGGCTACAACAGCGAGGTGATCGAGCTCGACGAGGATCGCCGGATGGTGCTCCGGGTGGTGGATCACCGCGAGCCCACCGTGCTCGAACTCGACGAGGTTCGCGATCGGGTGCGTGCCAGCGTCGAGGCGACCCTGCGCCGCGAGGCGTTGATCGAGCTCGCCGCCGAGCGTGTCGAGCAGCTGCGTGCCGGAGTGGCGCCCGAGATCGACTGGCAGCAGGCGGAGGGGGTGAGCCGTCAGGATGCCGGCGGCTTGCCCGAGCCGGTGCTGCAGGCAGCGTTCCGCCTGCCGGCCCCGGAGGGCGAGGAGCCGGTCTTCGGCCATGCCGTCGCCGGCGACCGCGTGGTGCTGATCGCCCTGGATCGGGTCGAGCCGGGTGAGGTCGACAGCGAGGTCGAGCTGTTCGTGGCGCGCATGGCGGAGCGGCTGCGGGCCCAGGCGGCCATCCAGGGGCTGCTCGACGACCTGCGCGACCGGGCCGAGATCGAGCGACGCTGACCCCCGGCGACGCCGATCAGAGGGGCGCTGCGGCGCCCCTCTTTTTCCCTTCGCTTTTATACCGTTATCTTGTCCAAGGCCCGCCGCATGCCTGTCGCCCGGTCGTGCTCGACGAGACGGGGCTCGCCGACGGTGACGTCGCGGGAATGATAATGTTATCTTGTAACAATCAAGGTCTCCCCAGGGTTCATGTCCTATGTCGACCCCCGTCTCCAACGTCGCGGTTCACCTGATCACCGGCTTTCTCGGCAGCGGCAAGAGCACCCTGATCCATCGGCTGATCGAGCAGAAGCCAGCGGAAGAGCGCTGGGCGGTGCTGATCAACGAGTTCGGCCAGGTGGGCATCGACCAGGCGATGTTCGCGGAGCGTGACGACCTGGTGGTCAAGGGGCTGCCCGGGGGGTGTCTCTGCTGCCAGCTCGCCTTCGTGATGCAGGCGACCCTGGTCAACCTGCTGCATCGCCATCGTCCCGATCGGTTGATCATCGAGCCGTCGGGGCTCGGCCATCCCGCGGGGTTGCTCGAGGTGCTGCGCGGCGAGGCCTTCCGCGGCGTGCTCGACGTGCGCGACCTCATCGTGTCGCTCGACCCGCGGCGCCTGGACGACCCTCGGGCCCGGGAGCACGAGACCTTCCGCGACCAGCTCGAGATGGCCGATGCCGTGGCCCTGACCATGACCGACCTGGCGACGGCGGCGCAGATCGAGGCCGCCCGGCAGCTGGTCGAGGGGCACTGGCCGCCACGGCGCTGGGTCGCCGAAGTGCAGCATGGGGCCTTGCCGGTGGCGCTGCTGCTCGAGAGCGGTGTCCGCCCAGGCGAGGCCGCGGCGAAGGAGAGCCGCTCGCATCGCGCATTGCGCGATACGGCGCGCGACGTGGTGATGCTCGACGACTCTGCCGAGCTGCGCCCCGAAGCGGGGCGGCCACAGCGCAGTGTCGGCGAGTCGCTCGGTTATGCGACCCTGGGCTGGCGCTGGCACCCCGACGACGTCTTCGACCTCGACCGGATCACGGCGCTGCTCGGGCGCCTGCCTCGCGGGCTGCGGGTCAAGGGGGTGCTGCACACCGAGGCGGGCTGGAAGCTCTACAACCGCGCCGAGGGCACGGTCAGCCTGACCGCCAGCGCCTGGCGGCGGGATTCACGGCTGGAGGTGATCGGCGAGGCGGGCAGCCTCCCCGGAGTGGAAGAGTGGGAAGCCGCGCTTCGGGAATGCCTGTCTCTCGCTGGGCGCTAACCCTGGGGAATCTCCAGAAATCTTGCTGAACAATCAGCTTGGTGAGGTCGCTACGCTGGCGGGTTGCCAGCGCTAGGAGGCCCTAGGGGGGGCAGACCGACCCATCTCCAGAAATATTGTGGCATTATCAATATGTTGGGCATGGGTAGATGGCAGTCTCGGCGCCCTCTTCGGTGAACGATGCTGCCCCCGTAGTGATGTTCGTGGGGCCGCAGGATCCGCCTAGACCCTAGAGACTGAACGCCCGCAGCTCGGGCTCGCCGTCGTCTTCGATCACGATCTCCCAGCCCCGGCCCGGCTGCCAGTCGCCGAGCACGAAGCGCCGGGCGGGCTGGTCGTCCACCTCGAGCTCGTGCACGGCGGGGCGGTGGGTGTGGCCGTGGATCAGCGTCGTCACGCCGTGCTCGGCCATCACCCTGGCCACCTCGTCCGGGGTCACGTCCATGATGTCCTCGGCCTTGTTGGAGGTGGCCTCGCCGGACTGCTCGCGCAGCTGCCTGGCCAGGGCGAGGCGCTGGTCGATCGGCATCGACAGCACCTGCTCCTGCCAGAGGGGGTGGCGTGCCTGGGCGCGGAAGGTCTGGTAGGCCTCGTCGCGGGTACAGAGGCTGTCGCCGTGCATCAGCAGCACGCGCTTCCCGCCGAGCTCGACCACTGCGGGGTCGGGGAGCAGGGAGGCGCCGGCCTCGTCGGCGAATCGGCGACCCAGCAGGAAGTCGCGATTGCCGTGCATCAGGTAGAGGGCGGTGCCATCGTCCGCGAGACGCTTGAGCGCCCGGGCGATGCGCGCGGCCAGGTCGGCGTTGCCGGTGGGCTCGTGGCCCGCCAGGTCGAGCAGGTCGTCGCCGATCCAGGCCTCGAAGAAGTCGCCCAGGATATACAGGGCGTCGGCTCCCCGGGCGTGCTCATCGAGCCAGCGCAGGAAGCCGTCGGTGATGTCGGGGGCGCCGGGGTGCAGGTGCAGGTCGGCTATCAGCAGCGTGGTCATGGGGGATTCTCGCTTGGTGCTCGGTGACCCGGGCAGGATGCAGCACGCCCGCGTCGGGCGGGCGTGTGACCGGTCGGCGAAGGAATCAGGCGTCGGCCTCGTCCTTGACGTAGGCGCGCTGGATGATGACGTCATCGGCGGGCACGTCGGCGTGCATGCCGCGGCGGGTGGTGGGCACGGCCTTGATCTTCTCGACCACGTCCATGCCGTCGACCACCTTGCCGAACACGCAGTAGCCCCAGCCCTGGATGGACTTGCCGCTGTGGTTGAGGAAGTCGTTGTCGCCCACGTTGATGAAGAACTGGGCGGTGGCCGAGTGGGGATCCTGGGTGCGCGCCATGGCCAGGGTGCCGGTGGCATTGGCGAGCCCGTTGTCGGCCTCATTCTCGATGGGATCCCGGGTCGGCTTCTGGTTGAAGTCGATATCGAAGCCGCCGCCCTGGACCATGAAGCCGTCGATCACACGGTGGAAGAGGGTGCCGTCGTAGAAGCCGTCGCGCACGTACTGCTCGAAGTTGGCGGCGGTCTTCGGGGCCTTCTCGTGGTCGAGCTCGACGGTGATGTCGCCGAAGTTGGTCTGCAGAACGATCATCGATAAGTTCCTGTGCGGTAAAGGGGCGCTGCCTTGGCGTTGCCCATGGACGTGGCGCTATAATACCGGTTTTGCTTCCATGCGCGAAGCGAGTCCGCTCGAACCGGGGGTGTTCGCGGAGGCCTGCGGTGAGGGGCGCCGGGGATAAGCCGAAGAGGAGGTCCTACGCCAGGGATGGCGTCGGTAGCGCCCAGGGATGGGTTCACAGCGCCTCCTCGCAGGCTTATCGCCGGATCAGCTCCGAGCAGAGCAGGCGTCTCCTGCAGCACCGCTCCGCCCCCTCCCAAACCAGAGGTCGTCTTTTTCGACATGTCCACCGACACCACCAGCGCGCCGAATTTCATCCGCAACCAGATCCGCGAGGAGATCGAGTCCGGCCGTAGCGGGAAGATCGTGACCCGCTTCCCCCCGGAGCCCAACGGCTTCCTGCATATCGGCCACGCCAAGTCGATCTGCCTGAACTTCGGGCTGGCCGAGCAGTTCGGTGGCGACTGTCACCTGCGCTTTGATGACACCAACCCGGCCAAGGAGGAGCAGGCCTACATCGATGCCATCAAGGAGGACGTCAGCTGGCTGGGCTTCGAGTGGGCCGGCCCGGTACGCTTCGCCTCGGACTACTTCGACCAGCTCTACGCCTGGGCCCAGCACCTGGTGCGCGAGGGGAAGGCCTACGTGGATGACCTCTCGCCCGAGGAGATCCGCGAGTACCGCGGCACCCTGACCGAGCCGGGGCGGCCCAGCCCCTACCGCGAGCGCAGTGCCGACGAGAATCTCGACCTGCTCGAGCGCATGCGCGTCGGCGAGTTCGCCGAGGGCGAGAAGGTGCTGCGGGCGAAGATCGACATGGCGTCGCCCAACATCAACCTGCGCGACCCGATCCTCTACCGCATCCGCCACGCTCACCACCACCAGACCGGCGACAAGTGGAAGATCTACCCCTCCTATGACTTCACCCATGGCCAGTCGGATGCCATCGAGGGCGTGACCCACTCGATATGCACCCTGGAGTTCGAGGACCATCGCCCGCTCTACGAGTGGTTTCTCGACAACCTGCCGGTGCCGGTGACGCCTCGCCAGATCGAGTTCGCCCGGCTCAACCTCAACTACACCCTGACCTCCAAGCGCAAGCTCAAGCTGCTGGTGGACGAGGGGATCGTCGATGGCTGGGACGATCCGCGCCTGCCGACGATCTCCGGCATGCGTCGGCGCGGCTATACCCCGGCGTCGATCCGCAAGTTCTGCGAGATGATCGGCGTGACCCGTGCCGATGGCGGCCTGGTCGATATCGCCATGCTCTATCACGCCATCCGCGCCGACCTCGAGGACAACGCGCCGCGCGCCATGGCCGTGCTCAAGCCGCTGAAGGTCGTGCTGACCAACGTGGCCGAGGACTTCGAGGAGGTCTACGAGGTGCCCGGCCACCCGGCCCGGGACGACATGGGCGTGCGCCGGATTCCGTTAACACGGGAGCTGTACATTGACCGGGACGACTTCATGGAGGAGCCGCCGAAGAAGTTCTTCCGCCTGGCGCCGGGCAAGGAGGTGCGGCTGCGCAACAGCTACGTGATCCGTTGCGACGAGGTGATCAAGGATGCCGCCGGCGAGGTCAGCGAGCTGCACTGCTCGGTGGACTTCGACACCCTGGGCAGGAACCCGGAGGGCCGCAAGGTCAAGGGCGTGATCCACTGGGTCAGCGCCGTCCATGGCGTGCCCATGGAGGTGCGGCTCTACGACAACCTGTTCCTCGAGGAGCAGCCCGATCGCGACAAGGATGCCGACTTCCTCGACCACCTGAATCCCGCGTCCCTGGTGGTCTGCCAGGCCATCGGCGAGCCGAGCCTGGCCGAGGTGGCGCCCGAGAGCCGCTTCCAGTTCGAACGGGTCGGCTACTTCTGCGCCGATCGCCACGCCTGTCGGGACGGCAGGCGGGTGTTCAACCGCACCGTGGGTCTCAAGGACAGCTGGGCCAAGGTCCAGAAGAAAGAGCAAGGCCAGAAGAAGGGATGACATGCAGATCTACAACACGCTGACGCGCCGCAAGGAAGCCTTCACGCCCATCGAGCCGGGTCGGATCCGCATGTACGTCTGCGGCATGACCGTCTACGACTACTGCCATCTGGGCCACGCCAGGGTGATGGTGGCCTTCGACGTGATCACCCGCTACCTGCGCCATCGCGGCTATGACGTCAACTACGTGCGCAACATCACCGACATCGACGACAAGATCCTCAGGCGCGCCGAGGAGAACGGCGAGTCGATTGCTTCGCTCACCGAGCGAATGATCGCCGCCATGCACGAGGACGAGTCGCGGCTGTTCGTGCTGCGCCCGGACCACGAGCCCCGCGCCACCGGCCATATCGGCGAGATCATCGCCATGATCGAGACCCTGATCGCCAAGGGCTATGCCTACGCCGCCGACAATGGCGACGTCTACTACCGGGTGCGCCGGTTCGAGGGCTACGGCAAGCTCAACAACCGCGACCTCGACGAGATGCGTTCCGGCGCCCGGGTCGAGGTCGACGAGCACAAGGAGGACCCGCTCGATTTCGTGTTGTGGAAGGCGGCCAAGCCCGGCGAGGAGAGCTGGTCCTCGCCGTGGGGCGAGGGGCGTCCCGGCTGGCACATCGAGTGCTCGGCCATGTCCACCTGCTGCCTGGGAGAGACCTTCGACATCCACGGCGGCGGCCCGGACCTGACCTTTCCCCACCACGAGAACGAGATCGCCCAGAGCGAGGCGGCCACCGGCAAGCCCTACGTCAACACCTGGATGCATGCCGGTGCGGTGCGGGTGAACCAGGAGAAGATGTCCAAGTCGCTGGGCAACTTCTTCACCATCCGCGAGGTGCTGGAGCACCACGACCCCGAGGTGGTGCGCTACCTGCTGGTCGCCAGCCACTATCGCAGCCCCATCAACTACGCCCCGGAGTCGCTGGCCGAGGCGCGCAAGTCGCTCGAACGCTTCTACAACGCCCTGGAAGGCCTGGAGCCCGTGGAAGGGGAGGTGGATGGCCGCTTCGACGAGCGCTTTGTCGCCGCCATGGACGACGACTTCAACACCCCCGAGGCGCTCTCGGTGCTCTTCGACCTGGCCCGCGAGCTCAACCGGGCCAGGAAGGAGGCGCCCGGGCAGGCGCCGGCGCTGGCGGCGGAGCTCCGGCGCCTGGGCGGCATCCTGGGCCTGCTGCAGCAGGACCCGGCCGCCTTCCTCAAGGGCGGTGCCGATGACCTGCCGCTCTCGGAAGCCGAGATCCAGGCGAAGATCGACCAGCGCGCCGCCGCCAAGAAGGCGAAGGACTTCGCCACGGCCGACGGGATTCGCGACGAGCTCGCCGCGCTGGGCATCGTGCTCAAGGATTCCCGCGAAGGCACGACCTGGGTGTTCGAGAAGCCCGACGCCTGACGTCGCCGCCTTCCGTCCGCCCGCAGCAGGACGCCCGGCTCGCCTCCCGGTGGCCGGGCGTCCTGCATGGCGCTTTCCTGCCGTATCCTGCTCGCCGACGATGCCGTTGCCGATGGCCCCGCGATATCGTTCGCACCAAGGCGCCTCGCCCCGTCAGCCGTCACTGCCGTGCAGTGCGCCGCCGACGGGGCGTGGCGGCAGCGGGATCTGCCGTGGCCAGTCGTCGTCGACCAGGAAGAGGCGCCGCCAGCCGGTGTCCGGGTGGTGCAGCGCGATCTGCACCGGCGGTGCGGGCCGGCTGAAGTGCTGGGCCAGTCGCGACTCGAGGTCACGCAGCGGGAGCAGGGCGTCGGGGCGGGGCAGGGCGAGCCAGTGGGGCTTGCGCAGCCAGGCACCGCGGGTGTCGCGGGCCAGGCCGTCGCGGTAGCCCCGCCAGTCGCACCAGGATAGCCAGGTGCCCCGCAGGTGGTCGTCGGTGGCCTCTCGCGGAGGAGGCAGGGGGGCGTGCCAGGGGTAGAAGAGCACTCCGGGGATGGCCAGCCGCCGGTGGAGGGCCGGTGCCCGGCTGGTGCCGGACATGTCGGGCAGCATCAGGGCGCGGATGGCCTCGCGTGCCTCCCTGGTCTCGGTCAGGCGAAGCTGGTGGCGGTGGAGGTGCTCCCGCTTGGCGGCCAGGCTGTCGGCACCGCCGGGGCCGATCCAGCGGGTCTGGTCGGAGGGCGCGCCGGGCCCCTCGGGCAGGCCCAGGTAGAACTTGATGGCCACCTCCAGGTGCACGGGTGTCGGGTCCCGGTGGTGGCGATAGAGCAGGTCGAGCTCGCCCAGGGTCACCTTGTCCCGGTGGATGCGCAGGTTGTGGGCCAGCAGGCGGGTATCCGGCGCCGTCGCCAGCAGGAACTGCCAGAGGCTCTCGTGGTAGAGCCCCATGCGCCCGTGGCGCGATGTGCCGACATGGTTCGCCAGTGCCTCGGCAGTCGCTTCCCGTTCGTCGAGCCAGCCGGCCAGGGCCGTGTCGTCGGCGAGCCCCAGCTCGTCGCGGGTCGGCCGCCCGAGCCAGGGCATGTCGAGCAGGTCGGGCGCCAGCAGGAGCCAGGCCAGGTCTCGAACCAGCGGGTCGTGGCAGCGATCGAGCAGGTCGTGGTGCGGCGCGGTCATGGTCGAGGGTCCCACGTTGAGTCGGCTGTCTGACAGCCAAGCTATACAGGCCTTATACTCTGGGTACATTCACCAGCATACGGGGGGTTTGCATGAACCGCACCCTGAACGGACTCGTGACACTGGCCGCCGGCGCCCTCCTGACGTTGTCCTCGGCCCAGGCCGATGATCCCGTGGTGGTCGCCTCGAAGATCGACACCGAGGGCTCGGTGCTCGGCCAGCTGATTCTGCAGCGGCTCGAGGCCGGAGGCATCGAGGTGGAGGATCGCCTGCAGCTGGGCGGCACCAGCATCGTGCGCGAGGCGCTGCTGGCCGGCGAGATCGACCTCTACCCCGAGTACACCGGCAACGGCGCCTTCTTCTTCGACATGACCGACAGCGACGTCTGGCACGATGCCGAGCGGGCCTTCGAGACGGTGCGCGAGCGCGATGCCGACAACGGCCTGGTGTGGCTGACGCCGGCCAACGCCAACAATACCTGGGCGATGAGTGTGCGCGGCGAGCTGGCCCGGGAGCATGGCCTGGCGACCCTCGAGGACCTGGCCGACTACCTCGCCGAGGGGGGTGAATTCAAGTTCGCGGCGAGCGCCGAGTTCGTCGAGTCCCGGCAGGCGCTCCCCGCCTTCCAGCAGGCCTACGGCTTCGAGCTCTCCGAGGATCAGCTGCTGGTGCTCTCCGGGGGCAACACCGCGGCGACCATGCGTGCCGCCGCCCAGCAGACCAGCGGTGTCAATGCGGCCATGACCTACGGCACCGACGGCGGCCTGGGTGCCCTGGGCCTGGTGGTGCTCGAGGACACCCTGGGCGTGCAGCCGGTCTACCAGCCCGCCCCGGTGGTGCGCGAGGAGGTGCTGGAGGCCTACCCGGAGATCGAGTCGCTGCTGGCGCCGCTCTTCGAGGCTCTTGACCTCGAGACCCTGCAGCGTCTCAACGGCGAGGTGGCGGTCAACGGCCTCGATCCCCGCCAGGTGGCGGCGGACTTCCTCGACGACCTGGACGCTTGAGGCGCGGCATGCGCAGGGAGGCGCCGGGGCCCAACCGGGTATTGCCGCTGCTGATGCTGGTTGCCCTGGCCGCCTGGCTGGGGCTCGAGGTGGTCAGCGTGGCGCCCAACCGCATCGTGCCCGGCACCGGCTTTCGTGCCCATGAGGTGACCGGCTGGGCCGGGGCCCTGGCCGGCTGTCTGCCCCTGCTGGCGGTGACGGCCCTGGCCTGGCGTCCGACGCCGGGGCGACTGGGGTTCGCCCTGGCCCTGGTCGTGCTGCTGCTGATGCTGCTGCCGGCCTGGCTGGGCCTCGCCGCCATGCGGCTCATCGATCCCGACCTGCCCCAGGCGCGACTGGGCCTCGGCGCTGCCTCCTGGGGGCTGCTCTTCCTGCTCCTGCTGGCGCTGGTCGAGCTGCGCTCCCGGCTGGACCTGCCGCGGCTGGTGGGCTGGGGGCTGCTGCTGCCGGTGCTGGCCGCCTGGTGGTTCGCCCTGGTGACCTGGCTGGAGCCCCTGGCCCTGCTGCGGGAGTATCGCGGCCGCAGTGATCAGTTCGCCGCGGCGGTGTGGCACCACCTGGCCCTGGTGGGCGCGGCCGTGGCAGCCAGCCTGCTGCTCGGGGTCTCCCTGGCACTGCTGATGCGCCGTCATGCCGGCCTACAGAAGGCCGGTTTCGGCGTGCTCAACTTCCTGCAGACCATTCCCAGCCTGGCCCTGTTCGGCCTGCTGCTGGCGCCACTCGCCTGGCTGTCGGCCAACGTCGACTGGCTGGCGGCGCTGGGGGTTCGCGGCATCGGCTGGGCGCCGGCCTTCCTCGCCCTGTTGGGCTACAGCCTGCTGCCCATGGTGCGCAACACCTTCGTGGCCCTGGAGGGCGTGGACCCCGGGGTGGTCGAGTCGGCCCGGGGGATGGGCATGAGCCGCGGGCAGGTGTTCCTCCAGGTACGCCTGCCCCTGGCCCTGCCGGTGATGCTGGAAGGGGTTCGTATCACCACGGTGCAGGCCATCGGCCTCACCGCGGTCGCCGCCCTGATCGGTGCCGGCGGGCTGGGCGGCTTCATCTTCCAGGGGCTGGGGCAGGCGGCCATGGACCTGGTGCTGCTGGGGGCCCTGCCGATCCTCGTCATGGCACTGGTGGCGGATGCGCTGCTGGGCGCCCTGACCGAACGACTGCACCCGGGAGGGGGGCGATGATCGAGCTGTTCGACGTGACCCGGCGCTTCGGCACCGAGATCGCCGTGGATGGCATCTCGCTGCGCGTCGAGCGGGGTGAACTCTGTGCCCTGGTGGGAACCTCCGGCTGCGGCAAGTCGACGACGCTGCGCATGATCAACCGGCTCATCGAGCACGGCGCGGGCGAGATCCACCTCGATGGTCAGCCGGTGCGCAACTTCGACGAGCAGGCCCTGCGGCGACGCATCGGCTACGTCATCCAGAGCACCGGGCTCTTTCCGCACTGGACGGTGGCCCGCAACATCGGGCTGGTGCCCCGGCTGTTGAAGTGGCCGCGAACCAGGGTCCAGGCGCGGGTCGAGGAGCTGATGACCCTGCTGGGGCTGCCCATGGAGAGCTTCGCCGGCAAGTATCCCCACCAGCTCTCCGGCGGCCAGGCCCAGCGCGTCGGTGTCGCCCGCGCCCTGGCCGCCGATCCCGAGATCCTGCTGATGGACGAGCCCTTCGGGGCGCTGGATCCCATCACCCGGGAGACGCTGCAGGAGGAGCTGCGCGACCTGCAGTCGCGGCTGCACAAGACCATCGTCTTCGTCACCCATGACATGGACGAGGCGCTGCGCCTGGCCGACCGGCTGGTGGTGATGGACGCCGGCCGCATCGTCCAGCAGGGGGCGCCGCTCGAGCTGCTGCGCGAACCGGCCGACGACTTCGTCGCCTCGCTGCTGGGTGGCGACGATCGTGGCCTCAAGGAGGCAGCGCTGGTCCGGGTGGGGGATCGGATGCTGCCGCTCTCGCCGCGGTTGATCTCCCGGGCGAGGGTGCATCGGGGGGCGACCCTGCGTCAGGCGCTGGCGGTGATGTTCCGTGAGCATGCCGACCGACTCACGGTGGTCGACGACGAGGACATGCCGGTGGGTGAGCTCTCGTTGCGGCGCCTGGTGGGGAGCCGGCAGCATGAGTGAGGTGTCGCCCGGGGAGCGTGCCAGCGGGGTGCGACGCTGGTGGCGGCCTGCCGCCTGGCTCGCCCTGTTGCTGCTGGCCAGCCTGGGCATGGCGGAGATGGAGGGGGTGTACCGCTGGATCGAGCCCGACGCACGCGAGGTGATCTACCGGCGAACCGACTTCCTGACGCTGCTCGGCCGTCATCTGCTGGTGGTGGGCGTGGCCTCGCTGCTGGCGATCCTGGCCGGCGTGGGGGCGGCGGTGCTGGTCACGCGGCCGGCCGGCCGTGACTTCCTGCCGCTGGTGGCCCAGTTCGCCTCCATGGGCCAGACCTTCCCCCCGGTGGCGGTACTCGCCCTGGCGGTGCCGGTGCTCGGCTTCGGCACCCTGCCGATCATCGTCGCCCTGGTGCTCTATGGCCTGCTGCCCATCGTGCGCAACAGCCTGGCCGGGCTCCAGGGCATCGACCCCTCGGTACACGAGGCGGCGCGTGGCATGGGGATGAGCCGAGGCCAGGTGCTGCGCCAGGTGGAGCTGCCGCTGGCCGCGCCGGTGATGCTGGCCGGGGTGCGCACCTCCGTGACCGTCAACATCGCCACCGCCGCGCTTGGCGCCACCGTGGGGGCGAGCAACCTCGGCGATCCCATCATCTCCGGCATCGTCAACGGCAATACCGCCTATATCGTCCAGGGGGCGCTGCTGATCGGGCTCCTGGCGCTCACCGTCGACAGTGGCTTCGAGCAGCTGCTGTGCCGTCTACGGGAGTCGTCAGAAGGGTCGTAGCCAGTGTTTTCGCTTGGATATCGCCTCGGGGCTGGCAAGATGGGTGCGTTTGATGGCATCTTACGTTAACGTCAACTGTCAGACGTTGGCGGTGCGCCGGAGCAATCCTCTGGCGCCTGGCGACATTAGAGTCGACACTGCCCTCAAAAGGGGCAGTAGCGCTCCTGCCACCACCCAAGGACCAGGACGATGACAACGACACAAGACATCCATTCGCCGGACTTCCTGGCCGGCGACGAGTTCACGATCCCCACCTTTCGCCTGTTGCAGCAGGACGGCACCCTGTACGCCGGGGCCGAGGCGCCCGAGATCGATCGCGACAAGGCGCGACGCATCTACCAGGCGATGCTCTTCACCCGAGTGCTCGACGAGCGCATGATGGCCGCCCAGCGTCAGGGGCGCCTGAGCTTCTACATGCAGTGCACCGGGGAGGAGGCCGCGGTGATCGGCGCCACGGCGGCGCTGGACGATGACGACATGATCATGGCCCAGTACCGCGAACAGGGTGCGCTGGCCTACCGTGGCTTCACCTTCGACGAGTTCATGAACCAGCTGTTCGGCAACGAGCTGGACTACGGCAAGGGGCGCCAGATGCCGATCCACTACGGGTCGCGCAAGCTCCACTACATGACCATCTCCTCGCCGCTTGCCACCCAGATCCCCCAGGCCACCGGCTACGCCTACGGTCAGAAGCTGGCCGGCGACGGCCACTGCACCACGGTGTTCTTCGGCGAGGGGGCGGCCTCGGAAGGGGACTTCCACGCCGCCCTGAACATGGCGGCGGTGCACAAGGTCCCGGTGATCTTCTTCTGCCGCAACAACGGTTATGCCATCTCTACCCCCGCCGTCGAGCAGTTCGCCGCCGATGGCGTGGCACCGCGGGCCTTCGGCTACCGCATGCACGTGATCCGTGTCGACGGCAACGACATCCTGGCGGTCTACCAGGCCACCCGGGAAGCCCGCCGCATCGCCGTCGAGCACAACCAGCCGGTGCTGATCGAGGCCATGACCTATCGCCTGGCGGCCCACTCCTCGTCGGACGACCCCTCGGGCTACCGCTCCCGGAAGGAGGAGGAGGCCTGGCGGGAGAAGGATCCCATCCTGCGCATGCAGCGCTGGCTGAACGACCTCGGCTGGTGGAGCGACGACGAGGAGAAGGCGCTGCAGGAGCGCCTGCGCCGGGAGGTGCTGGAGATCATGAAGCGTGCCGAGAAGCGTCCGCCGCCGCCCCTGGACAGCCTGGTGACCGATGTCTACGCGGATGTCACGCCGGCGCTGCAGCATCAGCTCGACCGCCTCAAGACCCATATACGCAAGTACCCGGATGCCTATCCCAGGGGGGCTCGATCACTCGACCCCGACGTGGTGGCCGGTGATGACGCCACTGTGAAGGGAGGGGAGTGAGATGCCGAAGATGAACATGCTGCAGGCGATCAACAACGCCCTGGACATCGCCATGGCCGAGGACGAGAAGGTCATCTGCTTCGGCGAGGACGTGGGTTTCTTCGGCGGCGTCTTCCGCGCCACCAGTCATCTGCAGGAGAAGTACGGCAAGGCGCGCTGCTTCAATACCCCGCTGGTGGAGCAGGGCATCATCGGCTTTGCCAATGGGCTGGCCGCCCAGGGCTCGGTACCGGTGGCCGAGATCCAGTTCGCCGACTACATCTTTCCGGCCTTCGACCAGATCGTCAACGAGACCGCCAAGTTCCGCTACCGCTCCGGGGACCTGTTCAACGTCGGCGGCCTGACCATCCGCGCCCCCTACGGCGGCGGCATCTCGGGGGGACACTACCACTCCCAGTCACCCGAAGCCTACTTCGCCCACACGCCGGGCCTCAAGATCGTGGTGCCGCGCAACCCCTACCAGGCCAAGGGCCTGTTGCTCTCGGCGATCCGCGACCCTGACCCGGTGCTGTTCTTCGAGCCCAAGCGGCTCTACCGCGCGTCCACCGGCGAGGTGCCCGAGGAGGACTACCAGCTGCCCATCGGCGAGGCGGAGGTGACCAAGGAGGGCGCCGATGTCACCGTGCTCGGCTGGGGAGCGCAGATGGAGGTCATCGACCGCGCCGTCGAACTCGCCGAGAAGGAGGGAATCTCCTGCGAGGTGATCGACCTGCGCGCGATCCTGCCCTGGGACGAGGACACCGTGGCCGAGTCGGTGCTCAAGACCGGGCGCCTGGTGATCACCCACGAGGCACCGCTCACCGGCGGCTTCGCCGGCGAGATCGCCGCTACCGTCCAGGAGCGCTGCTTCCTGTACCTGGAGTCGCCCATTGCCCGGGTGACCGGCCTGGATACGCCCTTCCCGCTGACCCTGGAGAAGGAGTACATGCCGGACCACCTGAAGATCTTCGAGGCGATCAAGGCCAGCGTGGCCTATTGACACCCGATATCCGGACAGGCGAGAGCCAGGACAGGAGAGGACGAGATGAGTGACTTCATGCTGCCCGATATCGGCGAAGGTATCGTGGAATGCGAAGTGGTCGAGTGGCGGGTCGCCGAGGGCGACGTCATCGAGGAGGACCAGCCGGTGGTCGAGGTGATGACCGACAAGGCGCTGGTGGAGATCACCGCGCCCGAGGCGGGGCGCGTGACCCGGCTCTACGTGCCCAGGGGCGAGATCGCCAAGGTGCACGAGCCGCTGTTCGCCTACGAGGCCGAAGGTCAAGCGCCTGCCGAGACGCCGGCGGCGAAGCCCGTGGCTGCCCGGGCCGATGCCGCGGGGGGCGAGTCGAGGGCGCCCTCGGCGGCGTCGACCTCCCGCGAGGCCGCGTCGTCGGCCGTGCCCTCGAAGGACTTTATCCTGCCCGATGTCGGCGAGGGGATCGTCGAGTGCGAGGTGGTCGAGTGGCGCGTGGCCGAGGGCGACGCCATCGAGGAGGACCAGCCGGTGGTCGATGTCATGACCGACAAGGCCATGGTGGAGATCACCGCGCCCGAGGCGGGCACGATCAGCCGGCTGCATGTGCCCAGGGGCGAGATCGCCAGGGTGCATGCGCCGCTGTTCGCCTATGTGCCGGCGCAGGCCGAGGAGGCCGAGGCCGGGCCACCGGCGACGCCCGAGCGTCCGCCGGAGCGTGTCGCGCCCACGGCGGCCGCCCCGGTCGCCACCGGTGGGCGCGGTCCCTATGGCCGCATCCCTGCCAGTCCCGCCGTGCGCCGGCTGCTGCGCGAGCACGGCCTGGCGCTGGAGGCGGTGCCGGGGTCCGGCAAGGACGGTCGTGTCCTCAAGGAGGATGTGCTGCGCGTGCTGGAGGAGGGGGCTCCCGAGCCCGGCCGTCCCGAGGCGGCACAGCCCCCGGTGACCCGTGCGGCCGGCCGCCAGGAACCGCCCGGCGGCGATGTCCGGGTGGAGCCGCTGCGCGGCGTGCGCGCGGTGATGGCGCGTCGCATGGTCGAGGCGGCCACGACCATACCCCACTTCCAGTACGGCGAGGAGATCGACGTCACCGAGCTGCTGGCGCTGCGCGAGCGGTTGAAGCCCGTCGCCGAGGCCCGCGGCACGCGCCTCACCCTGATGCCCTTCTTCATGAAGGCCATGGCGCTGGCGGTGCGCGAGGAGCCGCTCCTCAATGCGCGGTTGAACGACGACGTCAGCGAGATCCACTACCTGCCATCCGTGAACGTCGGCATGGCGGTGGACAGCCGCTCGGGACTGATCGTGCCCAACGTCAAGGGGGTCGAACAGCGTAGCCTGCTGGGGGTGGCCAGCGAGATCCAGCGCCTGACCGGGGACGCCCGCGAGGGGCGGGTGGCCCAGGAAGACCTCAAGGGGGGCACCATCAGCATCTCCAACATCGGGGCGCTCGGCGGCACCTACGCCGCGCCGATCATCAACGCCCCGGAGGTGGCCATCGTCGCCATCGGCAGGAGCCAGTGGCTGCCGCGCTTCGACGCCCGGGGCGAGGTGGTCAGCCGGGCGATCATGACCGTCACCTGGGCGGGCGATCACCGCATCATCGACGGCGGCACCATCGCGCGGTTCTGCAACGCCTGGAAGGGCTACCTCGAAGCGCCGGAGACGATGCTGCTGCATCTGGGATGAAGCGATATGTCCCATGCTCCGCTGCAGCAGTTCTACATCCCGGAAGAGCAGTCGATCTACCTGCTCAGCCACGACGACGCCCGCAAGCTCAAGGAGTGGGTGGCGCTGTGCCAGGCCCAGCTCGAGCAGCTGGGCTACCGGGACATCGAGCTGATCGGCAAGGGGGCCTACGGCTTCGTCTTCGCCGGGGTGACGGCGCTGGGCGACGAGTACGTCTTCAAGTTCACGCGGGTCAACCTGCCCCAGCACCTGCAGGATCGCCTCGAGGAGGAGGCGTTCATGCTGGAGCAGGTCGACCACCCCAGGGTGCCCAAGCTGATCGCCTACCAGCGCGTGCGTCACCAGTCGATCCTGGTGATGCAGCGGGCCCCGGGGCTCAATCTCGAGGAGGTCTCCCTGAACGAGGGGCGGCTGTCGCCGCGCCTGGTGGTGCGCATCGCGGACCAGCTCGCGGACATCCTGCGCGGGCTGCGGCGCGAGTCGGGCCCGGCGGGCAGGCCGGTGGTGCACGGCGACATCAAGCCCTCCAACCTGGTGTTCGATGCCGCCTCCGAGCACATCGCCCTGATCGACTGGGGCTCTTCGGTGTTCGCCCAGCTCGATGCCAGCCAGCAGTTCGTGGCCGCCAACGTCATGGAACTGATGTCCGACAACCTGCAGCAGACCAATGCCCGCCTGGGCGACGTCTACTTCATCGGCGAGGAGCAGTTGAACGGCGCCCTGTCGTCGCCCCGCTTCGACGAGCAGGGGGCGGCCGGCACCCTCTACGCCCTGGCCTCGGCGCAGTCATGCCGATTCGGGCACCGCGCCATTCCCGCCACCTCGCTGGGCCTGCCCATGGAGTTCGCCCGCATGCTCGACGGCATGCTCGATCCGGATCCCCGGGTGCGCATGCGGGCCGGCGACCACTTCATCCGCGAGATGCCCAGGCTCGCGCGGCTGGTGATGCTCGACCTGCCCGAGCCGCCGGCGACGGCACTGGTGCCGGTCTGGGCTCGCCCGACGAGCCGCGAGATCGACACCGTGGTCTACAGCTCGCGCAAGGCGTTCCTGCGCGAGGAGGGGGGGCGCGAGACGCTCAATGACGTCAACGACGTCCAGCTCGACCGCTACTACAAGAACTTCATGCAGGGCATGGGCGAGACCGAGAAGGCCTTCCTCGCCGCGGTGAGCCGGCTGGGGCGCTATCCCGTGGTGGGCGGCCTGGCGGTGCGCTGGGAGGTCGACGGAGTCTACATCGACACCTCGCTCAACCTGCACGACCCGTCGCTCAAGCCCGCCTTCATCGCCGCCGTGAACAACATGGTGCACCTGGCCCGGGCGATCTATCGCCAGGGGATCTTCAAGAGCTGCCTGTTCAACGCCCGTGACACCCTGCATCTGGACCGGGAGGGGCCGGAGTGCCCCTTCGTCATCGAGCCGGGCATGCGCCTGGCCTACGAGGTCAGTGCGGTGCCCGAGCTCGAGGATCGCACCAGGCTGCACAGCTACTTCGAGGACGGCCCCGACCCCGAGGAGTTCCTGGTGCTTCCCGAGGCGATCATCGCCTCCCTGGAGGCGCTCAACGAGATCCACCACACCGGGATGATCATCTTCGAGGCGCTGCCCGAGCACCTCAAGATCCACAGCTACTATCGGCTGCTCGATCCCTCCCGGGAGGAGGAGTTCCGCCGCCGGCTGGAGGAGATCCTCGCGGCGGTGGGGCTGATCGAGGGGCTGGGGGTCTCCGGCTTCATGAAGATGCCCTACAAGGACACCCGCTTCTTCGCCCACGTGGAGCATCAGCCCGAGCGCTTCTATCCCCGCGACCCCCGGGCGGCACTGGCCGATGCCAGGGGCGAGAGGGGCTGACTCAGAGCGAGGCGGCGGCCCGGGCGGCCTGGTCGTAGAGCCCGGACATGGCGCGCAGCATGCCGGCCAGGCGGCTCATCTCCTCGCGCTCGATCCCCATGGAAGAGAGCGAGTCCACCAGGCAGGCCTCGCGGATCTCGGCATAGCGGCCGCACGCCTCGCGGCCCTGCTCGGTGGTGCGGAAGAAGGTCTCCTTGCCCTGCTTCTCCCCGGCTACCAGGCCGAGCCGCGCCAGTTTCTTCAGCGCATAGGTCACCGTGTGGGTGTCCTCGACGTTGAGCACCAGGCAGATGTCCGCCTGGCGCTTGGCGCGCTCGCGATGATTGACGCTGTGCAGTACCAGCACGTCCAGGGAGCCCAGCTCCGGGAAGCCGGCGGCGGTCATGCAGCGCACCATCCAGCGGTTGAAGGCGTGGCCGGAAATGATCAGGCCGAACTCGAGTTCCGAGAGCTCCTGGGCGCTGCGCGACAGGTGCTCCGAGGAGACGATGGGGCCGCGCGGGCTCTGCTGATGGGTCATTCTGTGCTCCTTCCGGGCCCACCGATCATCGGCGACTGCCCATGGCCTCTGGCAGGTAGGTGACGATCTCGGGGAACAGGGTGATCAGGATCACCCCCAGCAGCATCAGGAAGAAGAACGGCATGGCCGCCCAGGCGATGCTGAGAATGTTGCGTCCGGTCATGCCCTGGAGGACGAAGAGATTGAAACCCACCGGCGGGGTGATCTGTGACATCTCCACCACGATCACCAGGTAGATGCCGAACCAGATCAGGTCGATGCCGGCGGCCTCGACCATGGGCAGCATGATCGAGGTGGTCAGCACCACCACCGAGATACCGTCGAGGAAGCAGCCCAGCAGCACGAAGAACAGCGTCAGCGCCGCCAGCAGCATCCAGGGCGAAAGCCCCAGGGTGGCGATCCAGGCGGCGAGTTCACGGGGCAGGCCGGTGAAGCCCATGGCGGCGGTGAGGAAGCTGGCCCCGGCGAGGATGAAGGCGATCATGCAGGAGGTGCGCACCGCCCCGAGCAGGGCGTCGCGGAACACCAGGCGATCCATGCTGCCCTGGAAGCGGGCCAGCAGCAGCGAGAGCACCACGCCCACGGCGGCGGCCTCGGTGGGCGAGGCCAGGCCGGTATAGATGGAGCCGATCACGCCGACGATCAGTGCCAGCATGGGAATCAATCGACGCGCCCGGCGCATCTTCTCGGCGAGCGGCAGGTGGCTCTCCGCGGCGGGTACCCGGTCGGGATAGCGCCAGGCCCAGATCATCAGGTAGATGGCGAACAGCGAGATCAGCATCAGCCCCGGGAAGACGCCGGCCATGAACAGCCGGGCGATGGACTGGTCGGTGGCCACGGCGAAGACGATCAGGATGATCGAGGGCGGGATCAGCAGCCCCAGGGTGGCGGAGCCGGCGAGGGTGCCGATCACCAGGCGCTCGTCGTAGCCCCGGCGGGTCAGCTCGGGGATGGTCATCTTGCCCATGGTGGCGCAGGTGGCCGCCGAGGAGCCGGAGACGGCGGCAAACAGGCCGCAGCCCACCACGTTGGTGTGCAGCAGGCGACCGGGGATGCGCTGCATCCAGGGCGAGAGCCCGGTGAACATGTCGTCGGCCAGCCGTGAGCGGAACAGGATCTCGCCCATCCAGATGAACATCGGCAGGGCGGTGAGCTCCCAGCTGTAGCTGGAGCCCCAGATGTTCGACGCCATGACGTCGCCGGTGGGGATCGAGGTGAAGTGGGCGAGTCCCAGCCAGCCCAGCCCGAGCAGCGAGAAGGCCACCCAGACGCCGCTGCCGAGCAGCAGCAGCAGGGCCACGAAAAGGATCGTCATCATCAGGAGCATGGTCGGTCTCCGGGGCTCACTCGTGGCCGCTGTCGTCGATGGTGAAGGCGGATGGCCGGGTCATGGCGGTACGCAGGGTGGTGAGCCAGGCCTCGATGAGTGCCAGGCAGAACAGGGTCACCCCGGCCAGCATCGCCGACTGGGGGATCCATAGCGGGATGCGCAGCAGCCCGTAGGAGGTCTCGTTGAAGGCAATGCTGTCCTCCAGCAGCCAGTAGAGGTTCCAGGCCAGGTAGAGGCAGAGGGCCAGGGCGATACTCAGGCAGAAGACCTCGAAGAAGGCGCGGGGAGCGGGTGACAGGCGGCCGATCAGCAGCGTCACGCGGATATGGCCGCCGTTGACGAAGGTGTAGGCCAGACCCAGGAAGCTGGCGCCCACCAGCAGGAAGCCGGAGATCTCGGCGAGCCCGGGGATCGCCAGTCCGATGCGGTCACCCCCCACCTGGGTGGCGACACGGTCGATGATGCGCCCCAGGATCTGGGCGGTGATCAGGGTGCAGATCAGGCACAGGCAGGCGGCGGCCAGGTAGCCGCCCAGGTCGTAGAGCGGGCGGAGTCGGTAACGCATGGCGTATCAACCTTTGCGGGAGCCGGAACGTCCCCGGCAGTGATCACCGGGGACGTCGGGTGCGGTTCAGTCGCGGGCGGCCTCGTAGGCCTCGAGGATCATGGCGCCCTGCTCGCCGGCGCGTTCGGCCCACTCCTCGGTCATGGTGGCGCCGATCTCGGCGAGCATCTCGGCCAGCTCGGGGGTCGGCTCGCTGACGTCGATGCCGTTCTCGCGCAGTACCGCGATGGCGTCGTCGGTCTCCTGGCGGCTCATGGCCCAGCCACGCTCCTCGGCGTCGGCAGCGGCCTCGAGCACGGCCTCCCGGGTGGCCTCGTCGAGGCGCGAGAAGGCCTGTTCGCTGACGATCACCATGTTCTTGGGCAGCCACAGCTGGGCATGGTTGAAGTGGCTCAGGTAGTCCCAGGCCTTGGTGTCCGCGCCGGTGGCCGGCGAGGTGACCATGGCGTCGACCCGCCCGGTGCTGAAGGCGGTGGGGATGTCGGGGACCTCGACCTGGGTGGGTACGGCGCCGGCCAGCTGGGCCAGGCGTTCGCTGGCGGTGTTGTAGGCGCGCATGTTGAGGTTGCGCAGGTCATCCGGGCCTTCCACGGCCTTCTGGGTATAGATCCCCTGCGGCGGCCAGGGCACGGTGAAGAGGATGCGCAGCTGCTGCTGGGCCAGCTCCTCGGCGATGATCTCCCGCGAGGCCTCCCACAGCGTCCAGGCGTCCTCGTAGCTGGCGGCCAGGTAGGGCACCGAATCGACCTCGTAGATCGGGTTCTCGTTGGCCAGCCGCGACATGATCAGCTCGCCGATGGGCACGATGCCGCGTCGAACGGAGTTCTTGATCTCGGCATGCCCGATCAGCGAGCCGTTGGAGTGCACGGTGATGTCGAGTTCGCCGCCGGTACGCTCGCGCACGTCGTCGGCGAACTCGCGAATGTTGACGGTATGGAAGGTCCGGTCGCCGTAGGGCGTGGGCATGTCCCACTCGGTGGCGGCCTGGGCCGAGAGGCTCAGGCTGGTCAGGCCGAGGCCCAGGGCAGCGGCCGATGTCAGGCCGGCCAGCAGCGGTGTCCTGGCAGTCATGGTCGAATCTCCTTCTGAAGTCTTGTTGTCGGTGATGAGCGCGACGCGCCCTCGCGGCGACGTCCGCATGGGTCCATCCTGAGCATAGCGACCTTTTCGCTCGGGTACGCCATGCCGAGATCACGTCACGTCAACGTTTTTTAGCCTAATTAATTATGTTGTATTGTCAATTTATTGATAAATTGTTTTTATCCAATGCCAGTGACGCAATCGGGAGGTCTCCATGTCACGACTGCTGCTCAACGCCGACATGGGCGAAAGCTTCGGCCCCTGGGTGATGGGGCTGGATCACGAGGTGATGCCCCACGTCGACCTGGCCAACGTCGCCTGCGGCTTCCACGCGTCGGATCCCGACGTCATCCGCATGACATTGCGGCTGGCCAGGCGCCACGGGGTCACCGTGGGCGCCCATCCCGCCTACCCGGACATGGTCGGCTTCGGTCGCCGCTCCCTGGCCTGCTCCGCCGAGGAGGTCGAGAACCTGGTGCTCTACCAGATCGGTGCCCTGGCCGGGCTGTGTCGCGCCGAGAACCTCGAGGTGCGTTACGTGAAGCCCCACGGGGCGCTCTACAATGACATGGCCCGCGACCCGGAGATCCTGTCGGCGGTGATGCGCGCGATCCTGGCCTACGACCCGCAGCTGCCGCTGATGACCATGGCGACCCGTGACACCACGGCGGTGAGCGAACTGGCGGCCGAGCACGGCGTCACCCTGTGGTTCGAGGCCTTCGCCGACCGCGCCTACGACGGCGAGGGACGCCTGGTATCACGCCGGGAGGTGGGGGCGGTCCATCACGACCCGGAGGTCATCGTCGACCAGGCCCGGCGCATCGCCTCCGGCGAGCCGCTGACGGCAAGCGATGGCAGCGAGCTGATGCTGGCCGCGGATACCCTCTGCGTGCATGGCGACAACCCGGAGTCCATCGCCGCCGTGAAGGCGATCCGCCAGGCCCTGAACGACCTCGAGTCGAGCTCATGAGCCGTAACGCCGCCATGGCCCTGCCGCGCATCGAGTCCGCCGGCCTGGATGCCTGGCTGGTGCGGTTGTTCGATGCCATCGACGAGGCCAACCTGCCCTGGCTCACCGCCCTGACCCGGCGCTGCGAGGCGACGTTCGCCGAGGCGCTGGTGGACCTGGTGCCGTCCTACACCACGCTGCTGGTGGTCTTCGATCCGCTGCGCCTGGCCCCGGAAGTGGCGCGACACCGGCTGGCGCAGCTGCTCCAGGACCTGGAACCCGACGAGGGCGCCGGGGACGGCGAGCTGCGGGAACTGCCGACCTGGTATGACGCCAGCGTCGGGCCGGACCTGGCCCGGGTGGCGGAGCACACCGGGCTCTCCGTCGAGGCGGTGATCGACTGCCACGCCGGAACCGACTACCGCGTCTTCGCCCTGGGCTTCGCCCCCGGCTTCGCCTTCATGGGGCTGCTCGACGCCCGCCTGGAGGTGCCGCGCCTCGAGACGCCTCGCCAGCGGGTGCCCATGGGCAGCGTGGCGGTGGCCGGGCGCCAGACGGCGGCCTATCCCGCGGTCACTCCCGGGGGCTGGAACCTGCTCGGGCGCACCTCGGTGCGCCTCTTCGATCGCGAGCGCGAGGGCTTCAGCCTGCTGCGCGTCGGGGACCGCGTGCGTTTCGTCCCCGTCGACCGGTCGAGCTTCGAGGCCCGGGGCGGGGACACGACCCCGATGGACGGGGAGGCGGGGCGATGAAGCAGAGCGTTTCCGGCTTCCGCGTGCGGCGTGCCGGTCCCCTGGCCCTGCTGCAGGATGCCGGCCGATTCGGGGTGCGTCAGCTGGGGGTGACCCAGGGAGGGCCGGCCGACCTGCACGGCTGGGCCTGGTCCAACCGGCTGGCCGGCAACGCCTGGGGCGCGGCCGCACTGGAGATCACCTTCGGGGGGCTCGAGCTGGTGGCCGAGCGCGACCTGACCGTGGCGGTGGCTGGCGCGGACCTCGGCGCGACCCTCGAGGGCGAGCCGCTGGCGCTGTGGCGGCCGGTGCGGGTTCGCGAGGGCCAGGCCCTCGCCTTCGCCACGCCGGTGAACGGCTTGAGGGCCTACCTGGCGGTTGCCGGGGGCTTTCGCGCCGAACCGGTGCTGGGCAGCGTCAGCTGCGTGGTACGCGAGGGGCTCGGCGGGTTCGATACCCGGGGCGGCAAGCTGGCCGAGGGCGACCGGCTGGCCGTCGGGGAGGGGACCGGTGGGTCGGTGGCCGAACGCGGCGTGCCGGAAACGTCGATGATCGACTATCGGCAACCGGCCCGGCTGGCGCTGCTGCCGGGTGCCCAGGTGGGGGAGTTCACCGGACAGAGCCTCTACCTGGCGTTCAATGCTGCCTGGCGGGTGGATGACCGTGCCGATCGCATGGGCGTACGGCTGACCGGCCCGAGGCTGCGGTGTCGCCTCGCCTCGATGATCTCCGAGGGCATCGGCCTGGGAGCGGTGCAGGTACCGCCGGACGGGCAGCCCATCGCGTTGCTCAATGATCGCCAGACCATCGGTGGCTATCCCCGGCTCGGGGCGCTGACGCCGCTCGCCGCGTCGCGCCTGGCCCAGTGCCTGCCCGGACAGGAGGTCCACCTGGTGGCGGCCTCGGGTGAGCGCTGCCTGGAGGCGCATCGCCATTTCCTGGCGAGCGTCGGCAGGGCCTGACCGCGGAGCGCCCGTTCCGAAAGGAGGGGGCGGATCAGGCGCCCAGGCCGCTCTCGCGCAGCAACTGGTCGATGGAGCGCTCCGGGCGAGCCGTCCCGGCAGACTCGAGCAGGAGGTGGGCCTCGAGTTCCGCCACGCCGTCGCTGACACAGCGCTCGATCAGGTCGCCCTTGCTCAACCCGGTCTGCCGGCTGAGTCGTTCGAGGCGGCTTTCGAGGTCACGGGGAAGTCGCAGCAGGTGTGGCATGGGGGTATCTCCGCGGTCTGGCCTTGGGCCGGTGCCCCGTCCCGAAGGTGCACCGTCTCTTTTCGAGTCTAACATCGCCCGGCGGGGCGGCGATGCTCGAGGAGAAGTTTCACCCCCGGGGATGACGCGGGTGTGACACTCGGCGTCGTTTGCGGACGAGGGAGCTCAGTCGTCGGCTCAGGCCATGCCGCGTTTGCGCATCACCTCGGTGATGATGGGCACCGGGGTCATCAGGTGCTCGTGCATCATGTCCGCGGCGCGGTCGGCGTCGCGGGCCAGGATGACCTCGACCAGCGCGGCATGCTCCTGGCGCTTGCGCTCGAGGGCCTCGTCGGAGAACACCGTCTCGCGCAGCCACAGGTGCCGATAGCGCTCGACCTGGTCGAACAGGGTCTGGCGGACCTGCATCAGGTGGGGCGAGTTGCAGCCCCCGACGATGGCGGTATGGAAGTCCTTGTGGCGGGCATCCCAGACGTCCAGCAGCTCCTCGGGGCTGTTCACCTCCATCACCTTGGAGAGGGTATGGGCGCGGCCGAGGATGGCGGCCTCCCAGGCATCGTCCCCGCGCTCGATGGCCAGGCGCAGCATCATCGCCTCGACCTGCGCACGGGCGTCGTAGAGATCCATCAGCTCGGCCAGCGACATGGGGGCCACCCGATAGCCGCGCTGGCTGATGGCTACCACCAGGCGCTCGGCCACCAGTTGGGAGAGGGCCTCGCGCAGGGGGCCGATGCCCAGGTCGTAACGCTCCTTGAGCCGGCTCATCAGCAGCTTCTCGCCGGGCTGGAAGGCCCCGCGGATGATGTCGCGCTTGAGCCAGTGGTAGGCACTGATGCCCAGGTTCTGTCGGGGGGTGCTCTCCATGATGCCGCCATTCCTTGATTCGCCTGCCATGGTACCCGATTGTCTGTAGTCGGGGTAATCGTGGTCACTCCATCAGGATAATGGAAACTTGGCCGGATGATGGATATTCTCCCGGGATGATTCGTCTGCGATTCCCGACTCTCGAGGTGTGCCGTGTTCGACTTCATCATCATCGGTGGCGGCATTCTGGGCATGTCCACCGCCATGCAGCTGGCCGAGGCCTTCCCTGAGCGCCGCATGCTGCTGCTGGAGAAGGAGGAGGGGCCGGCGCGCCACCAGTCCGGCCACAACAGCGGCGTGATCCACGCCGGCGTCTACTACACGCCGGGCAGCCTCAAGGCCCGCTTCTGCCTGGAGGGCAACCGCGCCACCAAGGCCTTCTGCGACACCCATGGCATCGCCTACGACGAGTGCGGGAAGCTTCTGGTGGCGACCAGCGACCTCGAGATGCAGCGCATGGAGGCACTCTGGGAGCGCACCGCGGCCAACGGGCTGGAGCGCGAGTGGCTCGATGCCGGCGCGTTGCGCGAGCGGGAGCCCAATATCACCGGGCTGGGCGCCATCTTCGTGCCGTCGAGCGGCATCGTGGATTATGCCCGGGTCACCGAGGCGATGGCGGGCGAGTTCGAACGCCGCGGCGGGCAGCTGCGCTTCGGCCACCGGGTCACCGGGCTGGACGAGCGCCCCGGTGAAGTGGTGGTGAGCACCTCCCGGGGGGAGTTCAGCACCCGCTACCTGGTCACCTGCTCCGGCCTGATGTCCGATCGGGTGGTCCGCATGCTGGGGCGCAATCCCGGTTTCACCATCTGCCCCTTCCGCGGCGAGTACTATCGGTTGCCCGAGAAGCACGATCGTATCGTCAACCACCTGATCTACCCGATTCCCGACCCGGCGATGCCCTTCCTCGGCGTGCACCTGACCCGGATGATCGATGGCGGCGTCACCGTCGGCCCCAATGCCGTGCTGGCGCTGAAGCGCGAGGGCTACCGCAAGCGCGACGTCTCGCTGACCGACATGGCGCGGATGTTCAGCAACCCGGGCATCCTCAGGGCCCTCGGACGGAGCCTGAGGCCGGGGCTTGCGGAGATGAAGAACTCGCTGTTCCGGCGCGGCTATCTCGAGCAGGTCCGCAAGTACTGCCCGAGCCTGACCCTCGAGGATCTTGGCCCCTGGCCGGCCGGGGTACGGGCCCAGGCGGTATCCCGCGACGGCAAGCTCATCGACGACTTCCTGTTCGTCAACACCCGCCGGACCGTCAATGTCTGCAACGCGCCATCGCCGGCGGCCACCTCGGCGATCCCCATCGGCGCCCATATCGTCGGCAAGGTGAAGGAGCAGGCCCGGTTCTGAGGGGCCGGGCTCACCCGTCGCGTTGCTTCAGCTCGCTCCAGGCGGCATAGGTGCTGAGAAAGACCCGCCCCGTGATGTCGTCGAGGAAGTCGCTGTGCTTCAGCTGGTCCATCACCGGGCCCTTGACCTCGGCCAGGTGCAGGGTGACGCCGGAGTCCTTGAGGCGGGCGTTGATGGCATCCAGGCTCTCCAGCGCCGAGGCGTCGATGAGGTTGACCGCCGAGCAGATCAGCACCACGTGCTCGAGCTCCGGCCGGCTCGCCACCAGGGCGTAGACGGTGTCCTCGAGGTAGCGGGCATTGGCGAAGTAGAGGCTCTCGTCGATGCGCAGCAGGGCCACGTGACTGGCCGTTTCGGTGTCGTGTCGTTCCACGTTGCGAAAGTGCTCGGTGCCGGGGATGCGGCCGACCAGGGCGCTGTGGGGCCGGCTGGTGCGGTAGAGGAAGAGCGCGATGGAGAGCAGCACGCCGGCGACGATACCGGCCTCCACGCCCTCCACCAGGGTCAGCAGGATGGTCGCCGCCATGGCCGAGAAGTCGCTCCTCGAGTAGCGCCAGGTCTGGCGGATCATGGGGATGTCGACCAGCGTCAGGACCGCCACCGTGATGGTGGCGGCCAGGGTGGCGATCGGCAGCTGGTGCAGCAGGGGCGTCAGCGACAGGGTCACCAGGGCGATCCCCAGGGCCGCGAAGAAGCCTGCCATGGGCGTCTGGGCACCGGCCTCGAAGTTGATCACGGTCCGCGAGAGGCCCCCGGTCACCGGCATGCCGGCGGAGAAGGCCGCTGCCAGGTTGGCGCCCCCCAGGCCGATCAGCTCCTGGTTGGGCGAGATGCGCTGGCGGCGCTTGGCGGCGAGCATCTGCGCCATGGAGACCGACTCCACGAAGCCCACCAGGCTGATCAGCAGCGCCGGCACCAGCAGGGCGCGCCACAGCGAGGCATCGAAGCCCGGGAGGGTCAGCGGGGGCAGCCCGCGGGGGATGTCGCCCACCACCGCCACGCCGTGGCCGGCCAGGTCGAGACGCCAGGTGATCAGGGTGGTGACCACCACGGCGAGCACCGGGCCGGCCCTGGCCAGCAGGGCAGCGAAGGTCTCCGGCAGCTTCAGGGCGACCAGGGTCGCCTTGCCCTGCCGGCGCGCCCATATCAGGAAAAGCAGGCTGCCACTGCCGATGGCCAGCGTCGGCCAGTGGGTGTCGGCGAGGTTGCCGGCCAGGCTCAGCCCGAGCTCGGCCACGGTATAGCCGCTGGCCTCGATGCCGAGCAGGTGGGCCGCCTGGCTGGCGGCGATCAGGATGCCCGAGGCGGAGAGGAAGCCGGCGATCACCGGGTGGCTCAGGAAGTTGGTGAAGAAGCCCATCCGCATCAGCCCCATGAGGGTGAGCATGCCGCCCGAGAGCAGCGAGAGCACCAGGGCGGCCTGGAGGTACTCCGGCGTGCCCGGGGTGGCGACGCCGGCGAGGGCGGCGCCGGTCATCAGGGCGACGATCGCCACCGGTCCCACCGCCAGGGTGCTGCTGGTGCCGAGCAGGGTGTAGGCGAGCAGCGGCAGGATGCTGGCATAGAGGCCGACCACCGCGGGCAGGCCGGCGAGGATGGCATAGGCCAGCGACTGGGGGATCACCATGATGGTGACGATCGCCCCGGCCAGCAGGTCGGCACCGCACAATCGCCGGTTGTAGTGGGGCAGCCAGGTGAGGATCGGCAGGTAGCGCTTGAGCATCCGGTCTCGTCATCGTCGATGGGGCGTCCGGCCGCGAGGACCGGCGAATGGTCACCAGACTAAACGATATTGGTGGGCGGGTTGAGACTTGGTTAGCATCTTCCGGTGAAACATCCGGATCCACCCGAAACGATCCTCCCCGCCATCACATCTCGATAAGGACGCGCCATGAAGCCCGCAACCATTGCCCTGCACCACGGCTATGCCCCCGATGACCAGCATGCCGTGGCGGTGCCGATCCACCAGACCACCTCGTTCTCCTTCGACAGTGCCCAGCACGCCGCCGACCTGTTCGACCTCAAGGTCGAGGGGAACATCTATTCACGCATCATGAACCCCACCTGTGCGGTGCTCGAGCAGCGTGTCGCGGCCCTGGAGGGGGGTATTGCCGGCCTGGCGGTGGCCTCCGGGATGGCGGCGATCACCTATGCCATCCAGACCATCGCCGAGGCGGGCGACAACATCGTCTCGATCAGCGAACTCTATGGCGGCACCTACAACCTCTTCGCCCACACCCTGCCGCGGCAGGGGATCGAGGTGCGCTTCGCCGACAAGGACGACCTGGCCGGCATCGAGTCGCTCATCGATGCACGCACCAAGGCGGTGTTCTGCGAGAGCGTGGGCAACCCGTCCGGCAGCGTGGTGGACATGGCGAGGCTCGCCGAGGTGGCCCATCGCCACGGGGTGCCGGTGATCGTCGACAACACCGTGCCCACCCCGTTCCTGTGGCGGCCGATCGAGCACGGCGCCGACATCGTGATCCACTCCGCCACCAAGTACATCGGCGGCCACGGCACCACCGTGGGCGGGGTGATCGTCGACTCGGGCAAGTTTCCCTGGGCCGAGCATGCCGAGCGCTTCCCGCTGCTCAACGAGCCGGACGTCTCCTACCATGGCGTCTGCTACACGCGGGACCTGGGCGAGGCCGCCTTCATCGGCCGCGCCCGGGTGGTGCCGCTGCGCAACATGGGGGCCGCGCTCTCGGCGCAGGCGGCATGGAACCTGCTGCAGGGCCTGGAGACCCTGTCGCTGCGCATCGAACGCGTCTGCGACAACGCCCTCCGGGTGGCGGAGTACCTGGAAGGGCACCCCGCGGTGACCTGGGTCAAGTATGCCGGCCTGCCGAGCCACAAGGACCACGGCCTGGCTCGCGAGTACATGGGCGGGCGTGCCTCGGGCATCCTCAGCTTCGGCATCCAGGGTGGACGGGAGGCGGGCGCCCGCTTCTACGATGCGCTGGGCATGATCCTGCGACTGGTCAATATCGGCGATGCCAAGACCTGCTCGTCGATCCCGGCATCCACCACCCACCGCCAGCTCAACGACGAGGAGCTCGAGGCCGCCGGGGTGACGGCGGACATGGTGCGACTCTCCATCGGCATCGAGCACGTCGACGACATCCTCGAGGACCTGGAGCAGGCCCTGGCGGCCAGCCAGGCCTGAGACCTCCCGCTCGACAGCGCCGACGCCGGCGGCGCTGTCGCTTCGGGTACCCGAGGCCGGCGAGTATCGGCCGGCTCGGCGATACCTTGAGTGCGACCTTGGTGTGTCAGCCCAAAGTGCAGCACGCCCCGGTGCGGCAAGGCGTTATGCTCCGATCCTGAAGAGCGTTGCCAACAACAATACATCAACCACGACCGAGTCTTGCCTGCCATGCGTATCCTCATGCTTCCGGCCGCCCTGGTGTCGGCCACGGCGGCCCTCCTGTCGCTTTTCCTGCTGCGCGCCGATTGGCCGCTCTACCTTGCCCTGGGCCTCGCCTGGCTCTCCGGGGCGCTGTGCTTCATCCATGGAATGGCCGCCGTACACGGCGCCGATGCCGTGGCCCTCAGGGAGGGCAGGCTGCGCGGCTGGCTGCCCCCGGTGCGCGACTACCTGTCGCTGCGCCGCATGGCCCATGACCTGGTGGCGCGAGCCGGCAGCACGGCCATCGCCTCGGCCGAGGTGTCGCACCATGCCGACAGCATGGACCAGCGCCTGGGGCGCCAGGAGGGCGTGGTGCGCGAGGCCTCCTCGAGCATGAATGCCATCACCGCTGCCATCGAGCAGGTGGCCGGTGGCAGCGCCGAGCTGGCGTCGCTGGCCAGCCGCTCCCGCACCTCCAGTCACGAGAGTCACGCTGCGCTCTCCCGGGTGGTGGAGGACATGCAGGCTCTGGCCGAGCGCTCGCGCGAGGCGCTGGGCCTGCTCGCGGCGCTGGAGCAGAAGGCCGACAGCGTGCGCAGCGTCACCTCGTTGATCGAGGAGATCGCCGAGCAGACCAACCTGCTGTCGTTGAATGCCTCCATCGAGGCGGCGCGTGCCGGTGAACACGGCCGAGGCTTCGCCGTGGTCGCCGGGGAGGTGCGTGAACTTGCGCGGCGCACCTCGGAGGCGACACGCAGCGTGGAATCGCTGGTCGGGGATATCGGCGGCAGCAGTCATCAGGTCGTGGACACCATCGGTCACCTGATGGCGCGGGTGGGCGATCGCGCCGCCGAGATGCAGCAGGTGGGCGAGCAGCTGACGGCGATGACCGGTGACTTCGACAAGGTGGAGGGGGAGATCGCCGGCATCGCCGAGGCGATGGAGGATACCCGTCACCATAGCCATCGCGTCGCCGAGACCCTGTCATCCCTCGAGCACGAGGTGGACGAGGGGAACCGGGACATGCATGACCTGGCCGCCCAGGCCCGGGCGCTGATGGCCGCGGCGGAGGCCGTGGATGCCTCCCTGGCCCAGCAGCGCCTGGAGGGGCGCCACCAGCAGGTGTTCCGGGCGGCCCGGGAAGCGGCCGACCGGCTCGGGAGCCTGTTCGAGAAGGCCGTCCAGCGCGGCGAACTGTCCCCGGCGGCCCTCTTCGAGCCTCGCTACGAGCCCATGCCGGACACTCGGCCCCCGAAGTACCGTACCGGCTTCGACGACTTCACCGACCAGCACCTGCCGGCCATCCAGGAGCCCCTGCTGGAACGCCTCGGGCTCGCCTACGCCATCGGCTGCGATCGCAACGGCTATGTGCCGACCCACAACCTGAAGGTCAGTCAGCCGCCCAGCGGCGACCCCGAGCACGACCTCGCGTACAGTCGCAGCAAGCGGATCTTCGACGATCCCACCGGGCGACGCTGCGGCGCCCATCAGGACACGCTGCTGCTGCAGACCTACAAGCGCGACACCGGCGAGATCATGCACGACCTGTCGGTACCGGTGTTCGTCAATGGCCGCCACTGGGGAGGCTTTCGCATCGGCTACCAGCCGGAAGCGGGTGCCGCCTGAATCAGCGGTAGCCCGCCATGAAGCGGCGATCCAGCCAGCGCTTCCAGTGCAGTGCCAGGCGCCCGCCCCACCAGTGCTGCCCCCGGATCGCCAGGCCCAGGCCCCCGCCGAGGTCCAGGATCGCCAGGGCCCGCGGCTGGGGCTCGTACGCCGCGAGCGGCTGCCCCGCGAGTCGCGCCGCCAGGTTGCCGAGCAGCACCGGGGCCTGGCGTACGCCGTAGACCCCGAGCCTCGGCAACCGGTGGTCGACCATGGCGGCGCAATCGCCGGCAGCGAAGATGTCCCGGTCGCCGCTGCTCTGCAGGGTCGCCTCCACCGCCAGTCCGCGTCCGGGAAGCGTCGGCAGGCCCAGGCGCTCGATCACCTCCGGGGCGACCAGGCCACCGGCATGGATCACGTGATCGGCCTCGACCAGGCCCAGGCTGTCCTCCCCGAACAGCGTCTCGTCGCTGCGGACCAGGGCGCCGCCGGTGGCGTGACCGGTGACACGGGTCGCCGTGATCACCCGGATGCCCCGGCTGGCCAGCAGGCGCGCCAGCCAGCGGCTGGCACCGCGAGGGGCATCCTCGAGCAGCCGCTCGCCGCGGGTCACCAGGGTGATCGAGCAGCGGCCGCCGTGGCGTCGCGCGAGGGCGTGGAGGTTGCAGGCCACCTCCACGCCGCTGGCACCACCGCCCACCACGACCAGCCGTGGGTCGGCACCGCGCTGGAACTCGGCTTCGAGGTGCCGGCGCAGCGCCACCAGGCAGGGGATCGGCTTGATGCCCCAGACCCGTGGGCCGGGATGACGGACCGGGGGGATCGGGGTACGCGAGCCGAGATTGAGCGAGAGCAGGTCGAAGGGAAGGGTGCGGCCATCGGCGAGTATCGCCCGCCGACCCGCGAGGTCGAGGTCGGCCAGGCGCCCGCGCAGTGCCCGGACGCCGTGGCGCCTGGCCAGCCGTGCCGGGTCGAGACGATCCTCGACCGGCGAGAGTCGCCCTCCCAGCACGCCATTGGCCATGCCCGAGTACCAGAACCCCCCGGGGTCGACGAGGGTCACCGCGATGTCGCCGAGGCGGTGGCGCTGGCTCATCACGTGGAGGTGGGCATGGCCCGCACCCACCAGCAGCAGCTGACGAGACGGCGGAACCGCGGGCGAGTCGTGGGCGTGGGGCATGGCCGGATGGTAGCCGAATGGCGGGAGCGGGGCGAGTCCCGGCTGACATGCCGGCAGCTCCGCAGGGTTGACGGGACACCGGTGCTGGGATGAGATGTGGGTCGCAGGGATGCCAGGCGCCGGGAACAACAAACAATGCATAGAGTGGTCAATGACGCGTGTCGGCGGTGGTGTGCCGCCGGGCTCCGGGGATGGCTTGGCCATGCGGCCCCGGTGCGGGGAGTGCTGTTCGGCCTGCTGCTGTTGCCGTCGATGGCGTCGGCGGACGCGCCGGTCCAGGCACCCGAGCCCCTCCGGGAGGCGACCATCCAGGTGCTGGCCTCCTATCACCAGGGCAACCCCTGGACCGATGAGCTGGTCGGCCGCGTCGGCGAGGCGGTGGCGCGGCTCGACATCCCCGGCGGTCTCGCCGTCGACTACCTGGATGCGCGGCGACTGCAGGAGCACGAGGCCTTCGAGCTGCAGCTCAGCCGACTCGCCGGTCGCCGCGCGGTCACCCCGGCGGATCGCCTGCTGCTGCTCGACGATGCGGCCCTGCGCTTCTACCTGGACCATCGGGTGGCGCTCGGCGACCCGCCCATGGTGGTGGCGCTCGGGATCAACGACCCCGAGCTGCGCAGCCGGGCCATCGAGCGTGACGTGCGCCTGATCGTGAGCCGTCCTGTCGAGCGGCAGTCGCTCGCCTTTCTCGCCGAGATCTTCGGTGCGCCCCTGCCGCTTCTCGTGCTGGGCGACCGCACGCCGGTCGGCGAGAACCTCACCAACGACTTCCTGTCGACCCTTGCCCGGTTCGATCGGGCAAGCTTGGTGGACGTGCTGTGGGACTGGGATCCCGCCGGGGTCCGAACGGCCCTGGCCGCAGCCCCCGCGGGGACCCGGGTCTACCTGGTCGAGGGCCAGACCACGGGTGCCGCCGATCTCGACGCCGAGGCCCGCCAGTGGCTGCCCGAACTCGCCGATGACGGCATCCCGGTGTTCTGCCACCTGCCGTACCAGGTCTCCCTCGGCTGCGCGGGCGGGGCCCTCCTCGATACCCGGCGCCTGGGGCGCCTCGCCGTCGAGAGCCTGCTCAGTCCCGCCTTCGAACGGCTGCCGAGGGTCCAGGAGGTCGGCTCGGGCCGGCAGGTCCTGAATGCCGCCTTCCACCGCCGGCTCCCGTCGGGGCTCAGGGAGGACGTCGAATGGCTCGAGCTGGATGGCGCCATTGCCGGTGCCGACAGTCGATTCCGACGGCTGTGGTGGGGCGCGGGCTGGCTGGGTGTCGCGCTGGTGGCGATCATCCTGCTGCTGGCCTGGTCGCGTCGCCGGGGTCGCCAGCAGCAGCAACGGCTGATGATGGACAGTGTCACCGGCCTGCCCACGCGCCAGGCCCTGGAGGCCGGCTTCACCAACCACGAGGTGGGCCGGGACGGCTGGCTCTTCGAACTGCTGTCACCGGGGCTGCGCGAGTATCGACAGCGGATCGGGCTGGTCGATGCCCAGGCACTGTTTCGCGAGCAGTTGCGCATGATGCGCGACTACCTGCCCCGGGGCTGGCGGCTGCATGCCGGATCCGACTTCGGGCTGATCGGGGTGATTCCCGAGGCGCAGGGAGGCAGCGGCGAGGGGGATTTCAACACCTTCATGGCCAGGCTCGACATGGCCCTGGCCGCTCAGTCCACACGCAAGCTCTCCTGGCATGCCAGCCTGCTGCGCCTGGGCGGTCACGATGCCGACCTCGCCCAGTGCTGTGCGGCGCTGGACGACGGCCTGCTGCGCCTCGAGCGCCAGGGGTGGCGCCAGCCCGTGATCCGGGTCGAGCCCCTCGACCGCGACACGGCCACCCGCTTCCAGCGCCTCTCTCGCGACCTCGAGCGCCTCATCGATGCCCCCGGGGCGGAGTGGCGGCTGATGGTGCAACCCAAGGTCTCGCCCTTCGATGGCCGACTGGCCGGCGCCGAGATGCTGATCCGCTGGGAGCACCCCGAACTCGGTGCCATCTCGCCGGGCGAGTTTCTGCCCATCACCGAGATCCTGGGGATCTCGGCGCGGCTCGACAGCTGGGTGATGTGCCGAAGCCTGGAGTGGTATGCCCGGCATCGTCGGCAGCTGTCGTCGCTCCCTCACCTGGCCTTCAACGTCAACCTGGCCACCCTGGCCGGCAGTGACTTCCATGGCGCCCTCGCCGAACGCATCGCCGACCTGGCACTCGCCCCCGGAGCGCTGGAACTCGAGATCACCGAGCATGCCGACTTCAGTGACCTGGAGAGCGTCGAGGTGGTGCTCGGCAAGCTGCGGCGCCTCGGCGTCCGCCTGGCACTGGATGACTTCGGTACCGGCCGCACCGCCTTCCAGCTGCTGCAGCGCCTGCCGCTGACCAGCGTCAAGCTGGATCGCTCGCTGCTCCAGGCCGCCGGTCGCCATGGCCGGGCCCTGGATGCCTACGCCGCCATGGTGCGATTCTGCGACCAGCTCGGGCTGGCCGTGGTGGCCGAGGGGGTGGAGACCCGCGATGAGGCCCACTGGCTGATGTCGCTGGGCATCCAGGAGGTCCAGGGCTTCCTCTATGCCCGGCCGATGGAGCTCGACGACTTCCTGGTCCGCTATGGGCGCGGCGGCGGCGAGTGAGGCCGGCGCTGCTCACTCCGCGACGGCGGGGGACCGCGGGCGCGATTGCCAGGCCGACCATGAGTAGAGCGCCAGCCCCGTCCAGATCAGCAGGAAGGTGCCGAGCTGCACCGTCGAGAGCGGTTCGCGGAAGACCAGCAGGGCGATGAAGAACTGGATGGTGGGGTTGATGTACATCAGGAACCCCAGGGTAGCCAGGCGCAGGCGACGTGCCGCCCCGGCAAAGGCGAGCAGCGGCAGCGCGGTGATGACGCCGCTGGCGACCAGCAGCAGGCTGATCTCGATGTCTCCTGGGAAGTGGGAGAGTCCCGCCTGGCCCAGCCAGGACAGGGCCAGGAGCCCCAGCGGCAGCAGCAGCAGGGTCTCGACGAACAGTCCCGAGAGGCCGTCCAGGGGCACCTGCTTGCGCAGCAGGCCATAGGTGCCGAAGGAGAACGCCAGGGCCAGGCTGATCCAGGGCAGCTCCCCGAGGAGCCCCAGCTGGATGACGATGGCCAGGGCGGCCAGCCCCACGGCGACCGCCTGGAGACGGTGCATCGCCTCGCGCAGCACCAGCATGCCCAGTGCCACGTTGACCAGCGGGGTCATGAAGTAGCCCAGGCTCGCCTGGAGCACGTGTCGGGTCTCCACGGCATAGATGTAGAGCCCCCAGTTCAGCGCGATCAGCAGGGCACAGCCGAGTACCCGGCCGAGTCGGCGAGGCTGGCGCAGGGCCTGGTGGATGGGGGCCCAGCGGCCGAGCAGGGTGACCAGGCCCACCAGGAAGACGCAGGACCAGATCACCCGGTGGATCAATACCTCGAACGCCGGCACGCCCTCGAACAGCGCGAAGAACAGGGGAAAGCAGCCCCACAGGATGTAGGCGGTCAGCCCGAAGGTCACGCCCTTGCCGGTTTCGTGGGCGGGATGGGAGATGGCGGACATGCAGGCCTCGTCGGGAAAAAAGCATCAACTTAGCAGGCTATTGGCATGACCGCCATGCCGGACGCCTGCCGGCTGACGTCGGGCCACCTCTGGGTTACGCTGACGCCATGCCACTTCACCTGGACGGGAGTCCCCGCATGAGCGAATTGAGAACGACCCTGGTGCAGTGCGACCTGCGCTGGGAAGACCCCCACGCCAACTGCCGGATGCTGGAAGAGACCCTTGGCGACTCGGGGGGCGACGACACCGACCTGATCGTGCTGCCCGAGATGTTCGCCACCGGCTTCACCATGAACTCCCGGGAGATGGCCGAGCCCATGGAGGAGAGTGCCACCGTGGCCTGGCTGAGGGATCAGGCGCGTCGACGGGGCTGTGTCATCACCGGCAGCGTCGCGGTGGTGGAGAACGGCGACTATTTCAACCGGCTGGTCTGGGCGCGTCCCGACGGCAGCCTGGTGCACTACGACAAGCGTCACCTGTTTCGCATGGCCGGCGAGCACGAGCGCTATGCCATGGGCCACGAGCGGGTGATCGTCGAGCTGAAGGGATTCCGCATCCTGCTCAGCGTCTGCTATGACCTGCGGTTTCCCGTCTGGCTGCGCCAGCAGCCGGCCCCGGACGAGCATTTCGAATACGATGCGCTGCTCTGCGTGGCCAACTGGCCGGCCCCCCGGCGTCACCCCTGGCGGATCCTCCTGCAGGCCCGAGCCATCGAGAACCTCTGCCCGGTGATCGGCGTGAATCGGGTCGGCGAGGATGCCAAGGGGCTGGCCTATGCCGGCGACTCCATGCTGGTCGATGCCAAGGGCGAGGCAGTGATCGACGAGCCGAGGGACGTCCCCTTCATGAAGACCGGCACGCTCTCGCTGGAGGAGCTGCATGCCTTTCGCGAGAAATTCCCCGCCTGGCGCGATGCCGACCACTTCGGCCTCGCCGACGGGGTCGGCTTCTGATGCGGCTGGATCGATTCCTCTGTGAAACCACGGACCTGACCCGCAGCCTGGCCAAGAAGGCCATGCACCGCGGCGAGGTGAGCGTCGACGGCGAGGTCATCACCAACCCCGCCACCCAGGTCGACGAGCGCCATGTGGTGACCTGGCACGGCGAGCCCCTCGCCCTGGTGGGGTTGCGCTACGTGATGCTGAACAAGCCGGCAGGGGTGGAGTGCAGTGCCCGGCGTGGCCTCTATCCCCTGGTCAGGGAACTGATCGACCTGCCGCATCCCGAGCGTCTGCAGACGGTGGGCCGCCTGGACGTCGATACCACCGGCCTGGTGCTGCTCACCGACGACGGCCAATGGTCTCATCGCGTTACCTCGCCGAAGCGGCGCTGCGGCAAGGTCTATCGGGTGACACTGGCCGAGCCCCTCGAGGGGCAGGCGCTCGAGCGCGCCATCGAGGGCTTCGCCGAGGGACTCCTGCTCGAGGGCGAGGAGAAGCCGACCCGTCCTGCCGAGCTGGTCATGCGCTCGGCCACCGAGGCGGAGCTGACCCTCCACGAGGGGAAGTACCATCAGGTGAAACGGATGTTCGCGGCCATCGGCAACCATGTCACGGCGTTGCATCGCGAGTCGATCGGACCGCTGGCGCTGGGGGAGCTCGCCGAAGGGGACTGGCGGGAACTGTCCGCGGACGAGATCGCCGCCTTCTGAGGCCGCTCACTCCAGCGTCCAGGTCTCGCTGCGATCGCGTCCCCGGTGCTTGGCCCGGTAGAGTGCCCTGTCGGCGAGCCGGGTCAGCGCCAGGGGATCATCGCCGTGCTCCGGAAAGGCCGCGACGCCGCAGGAGAGGGTGATGGCATCGAGCTCGCGGTCGCGATGGCGGAACCGATAGCCACGGATTCCCCGAAGCAGCCGCTGGACCCGCGCCTCGGCCTCGGCGGCGGTGGCGCCGGGCACGATCACCACGAACTCCTCTCCCCCCAGCCGGCAGACCACATCGGCATCACGAAAGTGTTCGCGCAGCAGTCCGCCCACCGCGGCGAGCACCGCATCTCCCGCCTCGTGGCCATGCTGGTCGTTGAAGTGCTTGAAGTGGTCGATATCGATCATGGCCAGGGCCATGGGCGAACGGTTGCGCCTCGCCCGGGCGGCCTCATGTTGCAGCATCTCATCGAAGTGGCGCCGGTTCTTCAGGCCCGTCAGGGAATCCTCGTAGGAGAGCCCCTCGAGCTTCTGCACCAGCCGGCCCAGTTCGTCGGTGCGATCGGCCACCTGCTGCTCGAGCGAGGCGTTGAGGCGGTCGAGCTCCCGTCGGGTGCGACGGTAGTGCCACAGCGAGATGCTGACGAGCGCCAGGGAGAATCCCAGGATGCCCAGGCTCAGGGGGATCGCGCGCCACTCCACGATGCCGTGGGCGACCAGCATGTCGGCGATCAGCAGGGGCGCGAACAGCACGAAGCTGACTACCACCAGGCGCTGTTCATGACTCAGCCGCGGGAAGCGACACAGGGCCAGCAGGAGCATCAGCGGCAGCGTGAACGCGAGCAGTGCATCGAAGGCCGGAAAGGTCAGCGAAAGGCTGATCACGCCGGCCTGGACCAGGCCGATGGCGCCGACGAGGTAGGCCAGGTGCAGCTGCCAGAGGCGCCCGATCCAGCGTTGGGGGCCTCCATCGAGCCAGCAGGCCAGCAGGATCCCCATGGCCACCGGCAGGGTGTAGTAGCTGGCCGCACGCAGGGTATCCCAGGTGAGGGCATACGGGTACAGCAGCTGGCGTACCGGCGTCTCGGCCAGCAGCATGGCGCCCGAGGCGAAGGCGAACAGGGTCAGGCCGCCGAAGGCGCGGCGGTCCGGTCCCAGCAGGGCGAAAATTCCCGCCAGCACGGCCAGCAGCAGCACGAAGGCGCCGACCGCGAGGTCCTTGATCGAGCGCTGGATCACCCGTGTCAGCAGGTCGATGCGATCCATGACCTGGACCTCGCCCCACAGCCCGATGTCGGTGTAGTAGGAGTAGACCCGGACATGCAGGGGCTTCCCGGCAAAGTCCTCGGGCAGCTCGATCATGTGCCAGGGCCAGCCGGCGAACTCCCCCTGGCCCCGCTCGTCGAACTCGCCGTACTGGTAGAGCAGTTCCCCGTCCAGGTAGACCTGGCCGATCAGGTCGATGCTGGTGATGTAGAGCACCGGGTCGCGCCACTCGCCGGACGGCAGGGTGGTGCGGAACCAGGCATGGCGGCGACCCTCGCGACCCGGCGGGTTGGAGGGGAAGTCGATGGCCTGCCAGCCGCCTTCGATGCCCTCCAGCCAGGCAGGGCTGCCGTCCGGTGCCGACGGGGAGTCTCCCCAGCGATATTCCCAGCCCGCGTCCACTGCCATGGGCGGCGGGGAGGCCAGGGCGCCGGAACCGGCGAGCAGCGACAGCTGGAGAGACCACAGCAGGGCGAGTAGGCAGCGCATCGAGGTTCACCGGGCGAGAAACCAGGCGAGTATAAGCCAGACCGCACTTTCCGGATGTCACGTTTCGTTGACGATCGCCCCTGCGGGCCCAGGCGGAGGTATCCGCGCGTCTTATACCGTTATCTTTCATTCCTCCCAAACCCAGGCAAAAATCGGTGCGAGCGTTCGGCAGACGCGGCAGGAGGGCGCTCAGGCGCCCTCGGCCGGACCCGGCGCGGCCGATAGTCCCGCCGCGGCAACCAGGGCACGGGTGTACTCGCTGCGCGGCTGCTCCAGCACCTCCAGGCACTCCCCCTGTTCCACGACCTCGCCATCCTTGAGCACCATCACGCGATGGGCCATCGCGCGGATCACCGCCAGGTCGTGGCTGATGAACAGGTAACTGAGCCCGCGCCGCTCCTGCAGGTCGCGAAGCAACTCGACCAGCTGCTTCTGCACCGTGCGATCGAGGGCCGAGGTGGGTTCATCGAGCACCACCACCTCGGGTTCGAGGATGATGGCGCGCGCCACCGCGATGCGCTGGCGCTGGCCGCCGGAGAACTCGTGGGGATAGCGCGAGGCGCAGTCCAGCGGCAGGTCGACCTCCGCGAGCGCGGCCTGGACGCGGCGAGCCACCTCGTCCTCGGCGAGTTCCGGGTAGTGGAAGCGCAGTCCCTCGCTGATGATCTCGGAGACCGGCAGGCGGGGCGACAGCGAGCCGTAGGGGTCCTGGAAGACCACCTGGAAGCGTCGTCGCTGTCGCCGCAGGTCATTGCCGGTGAGCCGATCGAGGCGGGCCTCGTCGAAGCGGATCTCGCCCTCGCTGGCGGTCAGGCGCAGCAGGGCCAGGGCCAGGGTGGTCTTGCCGGAGCCGGATTCGCCGACGATCCCCAGTGTCTCGCCGCGGGCCAGGCTGAGGGACAGGGGATGCACGGCGACGAAGGGCTCGGGTCGGCGGGCGAAGAGTCGTTTCGGGCGCTGGAAGGCCACGCGCAACCGGGTGGCATCCAGCAGCGGCTGTCGGGAAGCCGGTGTCACCGGACGCCCTCGCGGTTCGGCATCGAGCAGGGTGCGGGTGTATGCGCTGCCCGGCGTGCGGAAGACCTCGCCCACCGGCCCGGTCTCCTGCTCACGGCCCTGGTAGAGGACGCAGACCCGATCGGCATGATGGCGCACCAGGTTGAGGTCGTGGGTGATGAACAGCATGCCCATGCCGTGGCGATCGCGCAGCTCGGCGAGCAGGGCGAGGATCTCCTTCTGCACGGTCACGTCCAGCGCGGTGGTCGGCTCGTCGGCGATCAGCAGTTCAGGGTCGTTGGCGATGGCCATGGCGATCATGACCCGCTGGCGCTGCCCGCCGGAGAGCTGGTGGGGCCAGGCATCGAGCAGTTCGTCGGGGCGCGGCAGCCTGACCTGCTCGAGCAGGGCCCGGGCCCGCGCCCTGGCGGACCTGCCCGTCAGCCCCTGATGCAGTCGCAGCGTCTCGCCGATCTGCTTGGCCACCGTATGCAAGGGGTTGAGCGAGGTCATCGGTTCCTGGAAGACGAATCCCACGCGGCCACCGCGAAGCCCCTGCCAGTCCCGCCGCCTGAGGCCTGCCAGGTCGGTGTCACCCAGCCAGCGTCCCCCCGCGACCCGGGCATTGTCGGGCAGCAGGTTCATGGCCCCGAGCGCACTGACCGACTTGCCGGAGCCGGATTCTCCCACCAGGGCGAGGGTCTCGCCGCGGCGGACCTCCAGCGAGAGGCGGTCGACCACCACCGCATCGTCGAAGGCGATGCTCAGTTCCTCGAGGCGCAGCAGGGTGTCAGGCATGGGGCGGAGTCCTCGGCGTCGGGGTGCTGGGGGCGGCGTACTGGATATGGCGCGGGTCGAAGGCATCGCGCAGCCCCTCGCCGATGAACACCAGCAGCGAGAGCATCAACGACAGGCTGATGAAGGCGGTCATGCCCAGCCAGGGGGCGTGGAGGTTGTTCTTGCCCTGGGCGACGAGTTCGCCCAGCGACGGCGAGCCCGGCGGCAGGCCGAAGCCGAGGAAGTCCAGGGCGGTCAGGGTGGTGATCGCCCCGGTGAACAGGAAGGGGATGAAGGTGAGGGTGGCGACCATGGCGTTGGGCAGCACGTGGCGCCACATGATCAGCCGCGGCGTCAGCCCCATGGCCTTGGCGGCACGCACGTACTCCAGGTTACGCGCGCGCAGGAACTCGGCGCGCACCACGTCGACCAGGCCCAGCCACGAGAACAGCAGCATGATGCCCAGCAGCCACCAGAAGCCGGGCTGCACGAAGCTGGCCAGGATGATCAGCAGGAAGAGCACCGGGAGTCCCGACCAGATCTCGGTGAGGCGCTGGCCGATCAGGTCGGTCTTGCCGCCGAAGTAGCCCTGGATGCCGCCGATGAACACGCCCATCACCAGGGAGCCGGCGGTGAGCACCAGGGCGAAGGCCACCGAGAGGCGGAAGCCGTAGATGACACGGGCCAGGACGTCGCGGCCCTGGTCGTCGGTGCCCAGCCAGTGACGGCCATCCGGCGGGGCCGGCGACGGCTGCATCATCTGCATGTCCAGGGTCTGGTAGGAGAACGGGATGGGGGGCCAGAGCGCCCAGCCCCGCGCGTCGATCTGCGCCAGGACGAAGGGGTCGTGGTAGTCCGTCCGGGTGGGCAGGAAGCCGCCGAACTCGGTTTCCGGGTAGTCGACCAGCAACGGCACATACCACTGGCCGTCGAGCTGCATGACGATCGGCTTGTCGTTGGCGATCAGCTCAGCGGCCAGGCTCAGGCCGAACAGTGCCAGGAATATCCACAGTGACACCCAGGCCCGCCGGTTGTGGCGGAACACCGCCAGTCGCCGACGGCCAATGGGGGACAGCCTTGAGGTCAGGTCCATGGGCTCAGGACTCCCGGGTCTCGAAATCGATGCGCGGGTCGACCCACACGTAGGTGAGGTCGGAGATCAGCTTCAGGATCAGGCCGATCAGGGTGTAGAGGTAGAGGGTGCCGAAGATCACCGGGTAGTCGCGCTGCATCACCGCCTCGAAGCCGAGCAGCCCCAGCCCCTCCAGCGAGAAGATGACCTCGATGAGCAGCGAGCCGGTGAAGAAGATGGTCACCAGCGCCCCGGGCAGGCCGGCGATGATGATCAGCATGGCGTTGCGGAACACGTGGCCGTAGAGGGTCCGGCGGTCGCTCGCCCCCTTGGCCCGGGCGGTGAGCACGTACTGCTTGTGGATCTCGTCGAGGAAGCTGTTCTTGGTCAGCATGGTCAGGGTGGCGAAGCTGCCGATGGTCATGGCCACCACCGGCAGGGTGATGTGCCAGAAGTAGTCCTTGACCTTGCCCCAGGTCGACAGCTCGGCGAAGTCCGGCGAGGTCAAGCCGCGCAGCGGGAAGAGGTCCCAGTAGCTGCCGCCGGCGAACAGCACGATCAGCAGGATCGCGAACAGGAAGCCGGGAATGGCATAGCCGACGATCACCAGGCCCGAGGACCAGACGTCGAAGCGCGAGCCATGGTGCAGTGCCTTGCGGATGCCGAGTGGAATCGAGATCAGGTAGACCAGCAGGGTGGTCCAGAGGCCCAGCGAGATCGACACCGGCAGGCGCTCGATCATCAGTTCGACCACGGGGCGATCGCGGAAGAAGCTGTTGCCGAAGTCGAAGGTGGCATAGTCGCCGATCATGCCGAGGAAGCGCAGGTGGGCCGGCTGGTCGAAGCCGAACTGGGCCTCGAGCTGCTCGATGAAGCGCGGGTCGATGCCGCGGGCACCGCGGGACTCGTCGCGCACGACCACATCGCCGCCGCCGGCATCGAGACGGGTGCTGGCCATGCTGTCGATGCCCTCGAAGCGGGCCAGCATCTGGTCGATGGGGCCGCCGGGGGCGGCCTGCACGATGATGAAGTTGAGCAGCATGATCCCCAGCAGGGTCGGGATCATCAACAGCAGGCGGCGCAGGATGTAGCGGGTCACGGTGGGTCCTTGTCGGCAAGGGTGGCGTCAGCGACCGCGCAGGCGGCGATTGAGCTCGGCCTCGCGGTCGGCATCGACCCACCAGGCGGCGAGGTCCATGCCGTACTCGGGAAAGGGCTCGGGCCAGCCGAACTTGTCCCAGACCGCGATACGGGTCTCCCCGGAATGATACTGGGGAATCAGGTAGAAGCCCCACAGCAGCACGCGATCCAGGGCGCGGGTGATGGTGTTGAGCTCCTCGCGGCTGTCGGCGCGGATCAACCGTTCCACCAGCGCATCCACCACCGGGTTGGCCAGCCCCATGAGGTTGCGGCTCTGGGGCGTCTCGGCGAAGTCGCTGGTCCAGAATTCCCGCTGCTCGTTGCCGGGGTTGTTGGATTGCGGGAACTGGCCGATCACCATGTCGAAGTCGAAGCTGCGCAGGCGATTGAGGTACTGGTTGATGTCGACGATACGAATGCTGCCCTGCACGCCGAGGCGCGCCATGTTGCGCAGCATCGGCTGCACGACTCTCTCCATCCCGGTATCGAACATCAGCACCTCCAGGCTCAGTGGCCGGCCGGTCTCGCCGTGGACCAGCACGCCATCCTCGACCTCATAGCCGGCGGCGTGCAGCAGGTCCAGCGCCAGGCGCAGCCGTTCACGCAGGTCCCGGGGGTGGTCGATGGGCACCTCGGCCTCGAAGACCCGTTCGGGAAGGACCTCGCGGTAGGGCGCCAGCAGTTCGAGCTCGGCTTCGCTGGGCAGCCCGCGGGCGGCCATCTCGGAGTTCTGGAAGAAGCTCTCGGTACGCCGGTAGGTGTCGTAGAAGAGATTGGCGTTCAGCCAGGGGAAGTCGAAGGTCAAGGAGAGCGCCTCGCGCACCCTCGGGTCATCGAACTTGTCGCGCCGCAGGTTGAAGACGAAGGCCTGCATGGTGGCGGGCTGGCCGTCGGGCACGGTGATGCGCTTGACCAGGCCGTCGCGGTAGGCGGGGAAGTCATAGCCGATGGCCCAGGTGGCGGCGCGGGCATCGGTGCGGTAGTCCATGACACCGGCCTTGAAGGCCTCCCAGGCGATGTCGCGGTCGCGGTAGTAGTCGTGGATCAGGCGGTCGATGTTGTGTCGCCCGCGATTCACCGGCAGGTCGCGCCCCCAGTAGTCCTCGACCCGTTGATAGACGATGCGGCGGCCCGGCTCCACCTCGGCGATGCGGTAGGGCCCCGAGCCGGGATGCCGGGCCAGGGTGGGCGCGCTGAAGTCACGCTCCTGCCAGTAGTGCCTGGGCAGGATCGGCAGCTGGCCGACGATCAGCGGCAGTTCGCGGGAGTGATTGGTGGCGAACTCGAAGCGTACGGTCCGCTCATCGAGCGCTTCGACCCGCTCGACATCGGCGTAGTAGGCGCCGTAGAAGGGATTGCCCTGTTCGGTGAGCAGTTCGAAGCTGAACACCACGTCGGCGGCACTCACCGCTTCGCCATCGTGGAAGCGGGCCTCGGGACGCAGGTCGAACTCGATCCAGTGGCGATCCGGGTCGAGCCGGATGCCCTCGGCGAGCAGGCCGTAGACACTGAAGGGCTCGTCGGGATTGCCTTCGAGCAGGGTGTCGTAGATCTGCGAGATGCCGATGGCCGGCGTGCCGCGGATGATGAAGGGATTGGTGGAGTCGAAGCTCGAGCCGACGGCGGCACGGGTCATGGTGCCGCCCTTGGGGGCATCCGGCACCACATGGGGAAAGTGTTCGAAGTCCGGGGGGAGGGCCGGCTCGTCGTAGAGGGCCAGGCCGTGGACGGTGGGGACTTCATCGGCATCGGCAGCGAATGCCGCCGAACACAGCCAGCCGGTGGTCAGGGCGCTGAGCAGGAGACAGCGTATGGCGATCGACATCGATGACATCCTTGATCAGGTCCACTCCCCGGGTCGACCGGGGCGGGTTACCGGCATAAGGTGTCAGGCTGCTGCCACCTTGTAAACCTCCAGGATCGACGAGGTACGCTCAGCGGGAGGCCAGGCTGCGTTGCGGTATCTCCAGCACCTGTCCGGCGTGAATCACGTCACCGCTAAGGCCGTTGTGCTGGCGGATCTCGTTGACGCTCAAGCCATGCCGCGAGGCGATGGCCGACAGGTTGTCGCCGCTGCGCACCACGTAGCGGTCGTCACCCGTGGGGGCGCCACCGGGCGCGACAGGCGCCTCAAGCTGGGCGATCAGTGCTTCCTCGCGCTCTGCGGGAACCAGCAGCACCCGAGCGTGGACGGGGTTGGCGTTGCCGTTGATCAGCCCCGGGTTGAGCTCGGCCAGTGTCTCCCGGGAGACCCCGGCGAGGCGGGCGGCCTCGGACAGGTCGAGGGGGTGGGTGAGGGGGATCTTGGCGAAGGCCGGGGCGTCCTCGATCTCGGGAAGGGCGACCTGGTACGCGTCAGGATCGTTGATGATCGCGGCGATGGCCTTGAGCTTGGGCACGTAGTTCATCGTCTCGTTGGGCAGCCTGAGGCTCCAGTAGTCGCCTTGCTCGCCACGAGAGACGGCCGCATTCCTGGCCCGGTTCACGGTGCCGGCGCCGGCATTGTAGGCCGCCAGGGAGAGCTCGATGTCCCCCTCGTACCACTGCTCGGCCTGGAGTTCGATGTAGTCCAGTGCCGCCTTGGTCGAGCTGACCACGTCGAGCCGGCCGTCGTAGGCACCATTGCGGCGCAGGCCCAGGGCATCGGCGGTGCCCGGCATGAACTGCCAGAGCCCGGCGGCGCCACGGTGGCTGCGAGCCCGGGGGTCGAAGGAGCTCTCGACGAAGGGGATCAGGGCGATCTCGCCGGGCAGGTCGCGGGATTCGATCTGCTCGGTGATCCAGGTCAGCCAGGGGCGGGCCCGCTCGGTGATCTCGACGATATTCGCGGGATTGGCACGGTAGTGGTCGATCCACTGCCGAACCCGCGCGTTGTGGGGCACATCCTGCCACTGGAAGCTGTCGCGAAGGCGACTCCACGCGTCCCTCGGCTGGATCGCCAGGGCGTCCCAGAAGTGACCGCCGGCAGCGAAGCCGTGGCTGCGTGCCTCACTGCCGGTCGCCGACAGCGGCGAGGCCTGGGTGTAGGCGCCAGCGGCCATCAGGGAGCCGAGCAGCGCCAGGGTGCTGGTCAGTCCGAGAATCCGTCGACGTGTCGTGTGGTAGGTCATCTTGCCGTGGCCTCCTGGTCACAGGAGGGCCCGGCGATTGGCCGGGCCCGTCGGTATGCAACCGTCGCGTGTCGTTCAGAAATGGTCTTTCCAGGCACGCAGGGTGGCGAAGGTCGCCTCGCTGGTGTCGGTGTCGCCATGGGCCGAGGCGGCCTGACGAACGCTGGAGTCGTCACAGCGCAGGAAAGGATTGATGCGCTTTTCCCGCGCCAGGGTGCTGGGCAGGGTGGGGCGGTCGAGCTCTCGCGCTCGCCGGCACTCCTCCATGGCCTGCTCCACGTCCGGGTTCTGCGGGTCGGCAGCCTGGGCGAAGCGCAGGTTGGCGAGGGTATACTCGTGGGCGGCGAACACCAGGGTATCGTCGGGCAGGGTCGCCAGCCGCTCGAGGGAGGCGTGCATCTGCTCGGGGGTGCCCTCGAACAGCCGACCGCAGCCGGCGCTGAACAGGGTGTCGCCGCAGAACAGCAGCGGGGGGATCCCGGCGGTGAAGTAGGCGATATGGTCCAGGGTGTGGCCCGGAACGGCATGGACCTCGAGCAGGCGGCCCATGACCCTGACCTCGTCGCCGTCACCCACCACCTCGTCGATGCCGGCAATGTTCGGGTTGTCCGGACCGATCACCCGGGGAGCATGGCGCTGGATCAGCTCGGGCAGCCCACCCGTGTGATCCGGGTGGTGGTGAGTGATCAGCACGGTGGAGAGCGTCAGTCCCTCGCGCTCGAGCAGTTCGATGACAGGGGCCGCATCGCCCGGGTCGACCACGCAGACATCAGGGGTCGAATCCTGGCGCAACAGCCAGATATAGTTGTCGCCAAACGCGGGGATCGGTGTCACGCTCAACATGGGTAAGGCGTCCTGGTGGGCATGGAGTCCTGATCTGGGCACGAATCACCGCGGCTGACCTTGCGCTGCTCTCGATGTCGACCTCGAGGCACCTTGCCGGCTCCTCGAGTCATGGTCAGACGCTGCCGCGAATCGAAACGGGTTGCAAAACCCCGAATCTTGGAGGGAAGCGCACGCCATGTCAACTTCGTCAACCGCTACCGACCTGGCCCGCCTGGTGCGGGATGGCCGACGCTACTGGGCGACCCCGGCCGGGCAGGCCGTCTGGCAGGCCGAGCGTGCCTGCCTGGGGCCGGTGTGCGAGCGGCTGTTCGGAGCGCATAGCCTGGAGTTGGGCATGACCAGCGCCCTGGCCGACATGTGTCCCGTCCGGCATGCCATGCGCTGGGCACCTACCCGGGAAATGGCCGAGCAGGACGCCACCCTGGTGTGTCCGCCCGATGCCCTGCCGCTGCACGACGACAGCCTGAGCCTGGTGATCATCCATCACCTGCTGGAGGTGTTGCCGGACCCCCACCACATGCTCCAGGAGGCGGCCAGGGTCACCTCCGACGCCGGCCGGCTCATCATCTTCGGCTGGGCGCCGCTGGGGCCGGCCGGGTTGTCGCGGGCCTGGCCGGGCCGGCTGCGACGCCTGCCCTGGCGCGGCCATTGGCGCACCCCGGGCCGACTCAGGGACTGGCTGGCATTTGTCGATTTCGAGATCGAGCGGGTAGACTACTGTGGCTTTCATCTGCCCGGCAGCCTGCCGCGCAATGCCATGCTGGAGACCCTGGGGCGGCGTCACAACCTTCCCCTGGGCGACAGCTACATGATTCATGCCCGCCGCAAGCCGCACCTGGTACAGACGCAGCGCTCCCGCCTGACCTTCGCCCGTTCGCTTGGCGGTTCGGCGCTGGGGGGAGCCACGCGCCTCGGGTCGCCGCGGATCGAGCGGGAACAGGAAAGGATGACCGAGGGTGACTGAGACACGCCAGGCCGATGCACTACCACGGGTCACCATCTACACCGATGGCGCCTGTCGCGGCAACCCGGGACCCGGTGGCTGGGGCGCGTTGCTGGTCAGCGGCAGTCACGAGCGGGCCCTCAACGGCTTCGAGGCCACCACCACCAACAACCGCATGGAACTGATGGCGGCGATCATGGCGCTGCGCGAGCTGAAGCGCCCCTGCGAGGTGGCGCTGTGGACCGACTCGGAGTACCTCCGCAAGGGGATCACCGAGTGGATCCACGGCTGGATCAAGCGCGGCTGGAAGACCGCCAGCCGCACGCCGGTGAAGAATGCCGAACTGTGGCGAGAGCTGCACGAGGAGACCCACCGCCACCGCATCGAGTGGCACTGGGTCAAGGGCCACAGCGGTCACCCCGGCAACGAGCGTGCCGATGCCCTGGCCAACCAGGCCATCGACGAGCACCGGGCACGCGCCTGAGCCACGTCCCGTACCATACCGAGCCGAGCTGACGAGACCCCACCATGCGCCAGATCATCCTTGATACCGAGACCACCGGCATCGACCCGCGTGATGGCCACCGACTGGTCGAGATAGGGGCGGTCGAGATGGTCAACCGTCGCCTCACCGGCAACACCTACCATCAGTTCATCAATCCCGAGCGCGAGATCGACCCCGAGGCCGTGGCGGTCCACGGCATCACCAACGAGCGTGTCGCCGATGAGCCGCTGTTTGCCGACATCGCCGACGACTTCTGGGCCTTTATCGAGGGGGCGGAGCTGGTAATCCACAACGCTCCCTTCGACGTGGGCTTCATGGACCACGAGTTCCGGATGCTCAACGACCAGCGCGGCGAGCCGCGCCTGGGGCCGGTCGCCGATCACTGCCGGATTCTCGATACCCTGCAGATGGCCCGGGACAAGCACCCGGGGCAGCGCAACAACCTCGATGCCCTGTGCAAGCGCTACGAGATCGACAACGGCCACCGGGTGCTCCACGGGGCCCTGCTGGATGCCGAGATCCTTGCCGATGTCTACCTGGCGATGACCGGCGGGCAGACGGCACTGTCGCTCGACGCCTCCACCGGTGGCGAGGGCACGGTCGGTGGCACCACCGGCCTGGCGATTCGGCGGATCGCCCTGGAGCCGGGTCGACTGCAGGTGTTGCGGCCCGACGACGCCGAGCGGGAGGCCCATCGGGCCAAGCTGGCTCGTATTCGGGAGGCCGCCGGTGAGTGCCGGTGGGACGGGCTCGCCGAGGGCGGGGAAACGACCTGATGCTGCGTCGTGATCTCCCCGTCGACGCCGGCGGCGGTCGTGTCATCCGGCTGGCCGAGGGGCGTGTCGCCCCGGCACCCGACGGCGGGATCCTCCAGCCGTCGATGCCGTGGACTCCCGGCATGCAGCCGCTCTGCTACTGGGATGACGAGCCGGTGGCGCTCAGTCTCGAGGAGGCGGCGGGCGAGACCTGGCCCGATGGGCGAGGCTGGCTCGGCCGGTTGCCGGAATCCTGGTTCGCCCTGCTCTCCACGGCCCTGCAGGTGGGGGCCTGGCTGCGCGACCACCGCTACTGCGGCCGTTGCGGCACGGCGGCCAGCCGGCTGGACAGCGAGTTCGCCATGCAGTGCGAGCGATGCGGCCACCGCAACTACCCGCGAATCTCCCCCTGCATCATCACCCTGGTCACACACGGTGACGCGCTGCTGCTGGCCCGCAGCCCGCGCTTCCCGCCGGGGCGCTACTCGACCCTGGCTGGCTTCATCGAACCCGGGGAGTCCGCCGAGGAGGCCGTGCGTCGCGAGATCTTCGAGGAAGTGGGGCTGACGGTGGGGCGGGTACGCTATTTCAAGAGCCAGGCCTGGCCCTTCCCCCATGCGCTGATGCTGGGCTACTTCGCCGAGGCGGCGACCCGGCGCATCCGGATCGACGGGGTCGAGATCACCGATGCGGCCTGGTTCAGCCCGCGCAAGCTGCCCCAGCTGCCGCCGCTCTACTCCATCTCGCGCGCATTGATCGAGACGCACCTGGGCGAGGTGAGGGCGTCCCAATGACGACGGGCCGCCCGAGGGCGACCCGTCCGGCGCGCCGTGGAGTCTCTCAATCGACGGGGAACAGGCTGCCCAGCCGGGTCGCCAGCATGACGTTGCCGGTGGCCTTCAGCTTGCCGGTCATGAAGGCGGTCATGCCGTTGATCTCGCCGTTCATCACCCCCTTGAGGGTATCGGTGCTCATGGTCAGGGTCACCGAGGGGTCGTCGTGCTCGCCTTCCTCGACGGCGAGGTTGCCATCCCTGACCACCAGGTAGTGGCTGCCGGCATCGCTGAAATGGAACTGGAAGACCTCGTCCATGCCATTGGCGGCCTGGGCATCGAATCGAGTCTGCAGCTTGTCGAAGGTGGAGAGGGTCATGTCGGGGGTCCTTGGTCTGGTAGGGCCTGGGTTCGGGGAGAAGGTCGAGCACCTTCCTCGATATGCTCGAGCATATTTCAAACGATCGTTTCAATCAAGTATTGCTCCCGATCCGGCTTCATGCTTGGCTGTGAGGCGAAGAGGATCGTGATGCGAGGAGAGCCCGGTGAACGAGTGGTTGACGGATTTCGGCATGTTCCTGGCCCAGGTGCTCAGCCTGGTGGTGATCGGCGGCCTGGTGGTGGCCGTGGTGGTGAAGGCCAGGGGCGAGGTCGGCGAGCGGACGCGACTGCGCCTCGAGGAGCTCAATGCGAACCGCGAGTACCGACGTCGGCGCCTGACCATGGCGGCCAGTGAGCCCGGCGAGCGCAAGCGGTTGCTCAAGAGGTTCCGACGGGATGACAAGTCCCGTGGCCGCAAGGGGAAGGGAGAGCGTCGGCCGACGGTGTGGGTGCTCGACTTCCATGGCGATATCCGGGCCAGTGCGACCGGCCGCCTGGGCGAGGAGGTCTCGGCGCTGCTGGATGCCGCGGCGGAAGGTGACGAGGTGGTGGTGAGGCTGGAATCCGCCGGCGGACTGGTGCACGCCTACGGGCTGGCCGCCGCCGAACTCGATCGCCTGCGCGTGGCCGGATTGCGCACCACCGTGTGTGTCGACAAGGTGGCTGCCAGCGGCGGCTACCTGATGGCCTGTGCCGCCGACCAGCTTCGGGCTTCCCCCTTTGCGGTACTCGGCTCGATCGGTGTGGTGGCCCAGCTGCCCAATGTCCATCGGCTGTTGAAGCGCCACGATATCGACGTGGAACTGCTCACCGCCGGTCGCTACAAGCGGACCCTGACGGTCTTCGGCGAGAATACCGAGGAGGGGCGCGAGAAGTTCCTCGAGGACCTGGAGGGCATCCACGCCCTGTTCAAGCGGCATGTGGCCGAACGCCGCCCGGCTCTCGACATCGAGGCGGTAGCCACCGGAGAGGTGTGGTACGGCAGTGAGGCCCTGAATCAGGGGCTGGTCGATGCTCTGGGCACCAGCGAGGCCTACCTGGCCGAACGCATGAAGGAGGCACGGGTGATCAGCGTGAAGCTGGAGCCGAAACGCAAGCTCGGGGATCGCCTTGGCCTGGCGATCTCCCGCGGCGTCGAGCGGGCCGTGGAACGCGGCCTCGAAGTGCTCGAGGCGAGCCGCTGGCAGAAGCGCTGAGGGTCCCTCATGGCGCGGGGTCGAAGGCCAGGCGCCCGAGTGCCTCGATCACGGTGCGGGCATTGTCGCCCTGCAGGGAATAGTAGATGGTCTGGGAGGCACGGCGGGTAGTGACCAGCCCCTCGCGGCGCAGGATCGCCAGGTGCTGCGAGAGCGCCGACTGGCTCAGGCTCAGTTCCTGATTGAGCTCCGTCACCGACAGCTCCCGGCCGTCGAGCAGGCACAGTACCCGCAGGCGATTGTCGTTGGCCATGGCCTTGAGAAGCGTCGTGGCCTGATCGATGATCGGATCCCCGCCATCCAGCAGGCGAGAAGCGACGCTGTTAGAGGTGTTCATGATGATCCCCCTGCGCTGACGGGCCATGCGGCCTCGACACGGTACCCTGCAACCCGACGACCGTCGGCGGCTGAGGTGTTGCTGACGTTTCCCCGGCCCTTCCTGGCAACTACGTGATTCCTGTTTTAATCATTTCTCAAGCATAGCCCACCCCGTGCCCGCGCCAAGCCAGGATTTCACGATAGTTCAATGCCGACAACCGGCCAACTGGCGCCCTGACGGTCCTTGTTGTCGACAATAGGGTTCGTCGGCCTTCACCTTTTGTCGCAAATTAGCCGATGGTATGAGTGCGCGGGCGCGGAACTGCTCTAGAGTGTCAACAATCAAAGACCTCACCCGGCATAGCAGACAGGACGCCCATGAGTACCTATCACAACGAATTCCGCCGCTCCATCGACCAACCCGAAACCTTCTGGGCCGAGCAGGCTCGTCGCTTGCCGTGGTACACGCCGCCCACCACCATTCTCGAGTACGACGAGGCCGGGCACGCCCGCTGGTTCGTCGACGGCGAGCTCAATATCTGTCACGCGGCGCTGGATCACCATGTGGAACAGGGACGCGGCGACCAGCCTGCCATCTTCTGGGACTCGCCGGTCACCGACAGCAAGCGCGTCATCAGCTATGCCGAGATGCGTGACCAGGTGGCCCGCTTCGCCGGGGCCCTCAGGGGGCTCGGCGTCCGCAAGGGCGACCGGGTGGTGATCTACATGCCCATGGTGCCCGAGGCCCTGGTGGCGATGTATGCCTGCGCCCGCCTGGGGGCCGTGCACTCGGTCGTGTTCGGCGGCTTCGCCCCCCACGAGCTGGCGGTACGCATCGAGGATGCCGAGCCGAAGGTGGTGGTGGCGGCGTCCTGCGGTGTCGAGGTCGACCGGGTCATCCCCTACAAGCCGATCATCGACACCGCCATCGAACAGAGCAGCCACAAGCCGGATGCCTGCGTGGTGCTCCAGCGCGAGCAAGGGATCGCAGAACTGGGCGCGATCGACCATGACTGGGCGGCGCTCGTCGCGGCGGCCGAGCCTGCCGACTGCGTGCCGGTGAAGGGCAGCGACCCGCTCTATGTGCTCTACACCTCGGGCACCACCGGCAAGCCCAAGGGGGTGGTGCGCGACACCGGCGGGTACGCCGTGGCCCTGCACTATTCCATGGAAACCATCTACGACGTGGCCCCGGGCGAGGTGTTCTTCTCGGCCTCCGACGTCGGCTGGGTGGTGGGCCACTCCTATATCGTCTATGCGCCGCTGCTGCGCGGCTGCACCACCGTGGTCTACGAGGGCAAGCCGGTGCGGACGCCGGATGCCGGCGCCTTCTGGCGTCTGATCGAGGAGTACCGGGTGAAGAGCTTCTTCACCGCGCCGACCGCCTTCCGTGCGATCAAGAAGGAGGACCCGGACGGCAAGCTGCTGGAGCAGTACGACATCTCCAGCCTCAAGGCACTGTTCCTTGCCGGCGAGCGCCTCGATCCGCCGACCTTCCACTGGCTCGACGACCTGCTGGACGTGCCGGTGATCGACCATTGGTGGCAGACCGAGACCGGCTGGCCCATCGCCGCCAACCTCCAGGGCCTCGAGCCGATGCCGACCAAGGCCGGCTCGGCCACGGTGCCGGTGCCCGGTTTCGACGTGCAGATCCTCGACCGGGAAGGCGAGCAGGCCGCGGCCATGGAGCAGGGGAGCGTGGTGATCAAGCAGCCCATGCCCCCGGGTTGCCTGGTGGGGGTCTGGGGCGACCCGCAGCGCTTCCACGCCGCCTACATGGCGGCCTTCCCCGGCTACTACCTGACCGGCGATGGCGGCTACTTCGACGAGGATGGCTATCTCTTCATCATGGGGCGCACCGATGACGTCATCAACATCGCCGGCCATCGCCTCTCCACCGGCGAGATGGAGGAGGTCGTCGGTGCCCATCCGGCGGTGGCCGAGTGCGCGGTGATCGGTATCCACGATGCCCTCAAGGGCCAGCTTCCGGTGGGCCTGGTGATTCCCAAGGATGGCTTCGAGGGTGACGAGGTGGCCCTGGAGGAGGAGTTGATCGCCCTGGTGCGGGAGAAGATCGGCCCCATCGCCTGCTTCAAGCAGGTCCTGGTGGTCGACCGCCTGCCCAAGACCCGCTCCGGCAAGATCCTGCGCAAGCTGCTGCGCAACATCGCCGACGGCAAGGAGTATGGCGTCCCCTCCACCATCGACGATCCGGCCAGTCTGCAGGACGTCCACGACGCAATGAAGGGCAAGTCGGTGGGCTCGGCTCACGAGGCACGCCAGGTCTGACGGCGGGCAGGGCCCGCAGGATCCGCGCCGCCCCTCCCGGGCGGCGCGGTCGTCTTGCGGGGCGCATGGCCATGCGGGCGCGGAGGCCGTATACTGCGCGGCCAGTCAACGCCGGCCATGGCCGGTGCCGTCTCACGAGGGTTCCCTCACCCCTCCCGCAAAAAAAGGACCCCGCGATGTTCGTGCTTCCCGAGGCCCAGTACCGCCGCTGCCTGACACTGCTCGTCGGCTTCCACATCCTGGTGATCGCCGCCAGCAATTACCTGGTCCAGCTGCCGTTCACCCTGTTCGGTTTCCATACCACCTGGGGGGCGTTCAGCTTCCCCTTCATCTTCCTCGCCACCGACCTCACCGTACGGCTGTTCGGCAAGGAGCCGGCCCGGGCCATCGTCATGCGCGTCATGCTGCCGGCACTGGTGATCTCCTACGTGGTCTCGGTGGTCTTTCCCCGCGGCGGTTTCGCGGGGTTCGGGGCACTGGGGGACTGGAACCTCTTCGTTGCACGGATCGCCGTGGCGAGTTTCATGGCCTATGTGCTGGGGCAGCTGCTGGACGTGCATGTCTTCGATCGGCTGCGGCGCCTGAGAGCCTGGTGGGTGGCGCCGGCGATCTCCACGGTGCTCGGCAACCTCGCCGACACTTTCGCCTTCTTCTCCATCGCCTTCCACAACAGCCCGGATGCCTTCATGGCGGCCAACTGGGCGGAGATCGCCTGGGTCGATTACGTCATCAAGCTCGGCATCAGCCTGCTGTTCTTCCTGCCCCTCTACGGCATACTGCTGGCCTCGCTGAGCCGGCGCCTGGTCGCCGTGACCGGAAGCGATGACCTGCTGCCGGAAGCGGCGCGAGCACGTCACTGAATCCACTCGAGTCGAGGAGTCTGCCATGCCCGTCGAACTGAACCATCTCGATACCCAGCAGGACACCGGAGGCCCCGTCGCCGGAGGAGGGATCCCGCTGGTGGTGATCCACGGCCTGTTCGGCAGCGCCGACAACTGGCGCTCCCACATCAAGGCATGGCAGGAGCACCACCGGGTGATCGCGGTCGACCTGCGCAATCACGGCCGTTCCCCCCATGCGGCGGGCATGAGCTACGACGAGATGGCCGCGGACGTGATGGCGCTGCTCGACCGGCTGGGCATCGAGCGCATCCACCTGCTGGGCCACTCCATGGGGGGCAAGGTGGCCATCAGCCTGGCCCGACTGGCCCCGGCGCGCGTGGTGTCGCTGATCGTCGCCGACATCGCACCGCGGGCCTATGGCCATGACCACGACACCGTCTTCGCCGGCCTGCGCCGGGTCGTGGAGGGCAGGCCCGCCAACCGCCGCGAGGCGGACGAGCTGCTCGCCGAGCATGTCCAGGAGCGCGCCGTACGGCTGTTCCTGGCCACCAACCTGGAGCGAGCGGAGGAGGGCCGGCTGCACCTGCGCCTGGGCCTCGACGAGATCCAGGACGATTACGAGGCGGTCATGGGCGAGCCGGCAGGCGAGGGCGCCTACGACGGGCCGACCCTGGTGCTGCGAGGCGCGAACTCGCGCTACGTCACCGACGAGATGCTTCCGGAACTGCGCGAGGTGCTGCCCCGGGCCCGTGTGGTGACCCTCGAGGCCGGGCACTGGCTGCATGCCGAGCAGCCCGAGGCGTTTCGACGAGCGGTCGACGATTTCCTCGCCGAGCAGGCCTGAAGCCGGCTCAGAAGGTGCCCGGATCGATGGCCAGACTTTCCACCGGGGTCAGGGTCTCGACCAGGCCGGCATCGAAGAGGAACTTCTCGAAGCGGGCATAGCGTCCATGGTCGACGGCCGCGGGGCTTGCGCTGAAGCGCAGCAGGATGTCCGGCCAGGCGGCCAGGTTGGCCGCGGTATCCATCCCCGGCTCCAGGAGCATCAGCCGCTCCCAGGCCTCGGCAGGGTGCTCGAGTATCCAGCCGGTGGCCTCCTCCAGCCCTTCCACCAGCTGCCGGATGGCATTGCGCCGGCCGTTCAGCCGGTCGCGGTTCGCCAGCAGGACCAGGCCGTCATGCAACGGCACCCCGTGGTCCTCCAGGCGCATCAGGCGGCTGGCCACGCCCTCGTCGCCGAGTTGGCGCGGCAGCAGGTGGCGCATGGCGCCGATCACGCCATCCACCTCTCCCTCGCTCACCGCCCGGGCCAGGCCGAAGTTGACGTCTCGGGTTTCCACCTCGCCGCGCTTGATGCCATGGGGAGGCAGCAGGATGTCGAGCAGGAGCTCCAGGCTGTCCTCGTCGGCGTGGCCGATGCGACGTCCCGCCAGGCCGGCGGGGGAGTCGATGCCCAGGTCCTCGCGCACGACCAGGGCGGCCATCGAGCTGTCGACCAGGGTGGCGACGCGTACCAGCGGCAAGCCTCGATCGACCTGCAGGTGCAGCAACGGCTGGCGGCTCAGGGCGAGGTCCACGCGCGAGGCGGTGAGCAGCTTGGTCGGCACATTGGGATCGGCCGGTGTTGTGAGCCGCACCTCGAGACCGCGCCGGGCGAAGATCCCCAGGTCCCTGGCAAGGATCAGGGCGGCATGCCGGGGGCTGGGGTACCAGTCGAGCACCACCTCGAGTTCGGTCATCGGCGGTGGCGTGATGGGTTCGGCCGGTGTCAGGGCGACGGTGGGCACCGGGCTGGCCGGCTCCTCGTCCTGCGCCTCGGGGCGTGTCGCCATGGGCGCCTCGCCCGGTCGGCGCTGGCGTGCCGCCGGCGGTGGCGCGGCAGGGGGGCGCTCCGCTCCGTCATCGCCGCTGATCGCTTCGGGAGACGGCGCCTGTGCCGCTGGCGCATCGCCGAGCAGAGGCACCATCACCTCGGTGCCCAGGGGAGGGTAGCCCAGCGGCGGGGCGGGCAACGGCTCGTCGTCCGCCCCGGCGGGGGGCGCGGACAGCAGAGCCAGCGCCACGCAAGGCGCCAGGACAGCGCCCAGGCTCGGCAGACGGCGAGCGCGAGTGGTCATGGAGGTTGCTCCAACGGCTGGAAACGGGAGGTGCGCCCGGGGCGCGGCGCCAGTTTAGCCCCTGGCACTTCACCGTGGCCAGTTCGCCGGGGCCGCAGCGTCGCGACGGCCTCCCCGCCATGCGATAATCACGCTTGACGCAGCAGAGGCAGGACGCCATGGATGTCATCAATACCCTCTTCCTGCTCAGCGGCTTCCTGATCGCCCTGAGCGTGCTCGCCAGCCGGCTTTCCACCCTGGTGGGGCTGCCGCTGCTGTTGATCTTCCTGGGGCTGGGCATGCTGGCCGGGGAGGAGGGCCTGCTCGGCATCCAGTTCGACGACTACTCGCTGGCCTTCCTCATCGGCCACCTGGCGCTGGCCATGATCCTGCTCGACGGCGGCCTGCGCACCCGCTTGAAGACCTTCCGGGTCGGCTTCCGTCCGGCTCTTTCGCTGGCCACCTTCGGGGTGTTCATCACCAGTGCCCTGGTGGGCGCGCTGGCCATCTGGATCTTCGACCTGAGCCTGGTGCAGGGGCTGCTGGTGGGTGCCATCGTCGGCTCCACCGATGCCGCCGCCGTGTTCTCGATGCTCAGCGGCCGCGGCATCAACCTCAACGAGCGCGTCGGTGCCACCCTGGAGATCGAGTCCGGCACCAACGATCCCATGGCGATCTTCCTGACCATCTTGCTGGTCGAGCTGCTGGTCGGGGAGATCGGCAGCGTGATGAGCACCACGCTGTTCCTGATCGAGCAGTTCGGTTTCGGCCTGGCGATCGGGCTGGGCGGAGGCTGGCTGATCGCCAAGCTGCTGCGCTGGGTCGACCTGGCCCCCGGGCTCTACTCCCTGCTGGCCCTGGCCCTGGGGTTCTGCGTCTTCGGCCTGACCAGCGTGTTGGGCGGGAGTGGCTTCCTGGCCATCTACCTCACCGGCCTGATGATCGGCAACCAGCCCGGGCGTCACCTCAACTTCATCCTGCCGGTGCACGATGGACTGGCCTGGCTCAGCCAGATCGGCCTGTTCCTGGTGCTGGGGCTGCTGGTCACGCCGAGCGAGATGCTCGAATACGCCCTGCCGGCCTCGCTGGTGGCCCTGGCACTGATCTTCGTGGCGCGTCCGCTGGCCGTGCTGATCACCATCAAGCCGTTCTTCAAGTTCCGCTGGCGTGAGGTGGGGTTCATCTCCTGGGTCGGGCTCCGCGGGGCGGTACCCATCGTGCTGGCGATCTTCCCGGTGATCGGGGGGGTGGAGAATGCCTCTCTCTACTTCAATGTCGCCTTCGCGGTGGTGCTGATGTCGCTGCTGATCCAGGGCGGGACGCTGCCCTGGATGGCCCGCTGGATGAGGGTGGAGGTGCCGCGCAGCGTGACCCCGAACCTCAGAGGCCCCCTCGGCGTGCTGCCGGAGAACGACTACGAGATGTTCGTCTACGTGGTGGAGAACGCCGACCTCGAGAATGTCCCCATCCGCCTGCTGCGCTTCCCATCCGGGGCGCTGATCTCGGCACTGTTTCGCGAGCATGCCATGCTCCACCCCAAGGGCGGTACCCGTCTGCAGCTCGGCGACGTGATCTGCGTGATCGGTCGCACCGATGACCTGCCGGCCCTCAATCGGCTGTTCAATGGCGAGGCCAAGCTCAAGCGGGAGCGTGCCTTCTTCGGCACCTTCACCTTCGACGGGGATGCCCGGATGCAGGACATCGCCGACGTCTACGGCCTGACCCTCAGTCCCGGCGAGCAGGACATGACCCTGGACGAGTTCATCTCGCTGAGGGTCGGTGGCCATCCGGTGGTGGGTGACGACGTCGACTGGCACGGCATCCACTGGGTGGTGAGCGAGGTCGAGGGAGACAAGATCACCCGGGTGGGGCTACGGCTCTACTGATCCGACGGTCTCACTGCGTCCCTGCCGGGGGCTTCTTCACCGTAAGCGCCACCTCGACCGCCTGTTCCGGGCTGGCCACCAGGACCTCGCCATCCTCGAAGTTGCAGTTCAGCATCATGGTCTTCGCCGCCAACCCGGCGAGTTTCTCCACCGACTGCGGGGCGATATCGACGACCTCGAGGTTGTCGAAGGCGGACAGCTTGCCGGCCATCTGCTCCCACCAGGTCGCGGCGCCATGACCGCTGTAGGTGTAGATCACCACCCGGGCCGCACGACTGCATGCACGGCGAACCGCCTTCTCGTCGGGCTGCCCCAGCTGGATCCAGAGCTCGATGGCGCCGGTCAGGTCCTTCTGCCAGATATCCGGTTCGTCCTCGGTGCTCACGCCGCGGCCGAAGGCCAGCGCGTCATTGGCGTGGCGGGCAAATGCCAGCAGCCGCACCATCATGCGCTCGTCGGTTTCCGACGGGTGGCGGGCCACGGTCAGGCCATGCTCGCCGTAGTAGTGCCGGTCCATGTCGGCGATCTGCAGCTGGACCCGATGAATCGTCGCCTTCAATGCCATCTGTGCTGGTCACCCGCTGGGCTGGAGGTTGGGGCCTGCCATGATGCCACAATCGAGACTTGGGCAGGGGCGGGGATCACCCCGGGAGGGCGAGCGGGGTGCCATGGAACGAAAAAAGCGCCCGCAGGCGCTTGATTCTGAAAGAGAAGTGGCGGAGGGACAGGGATTCGAACCCTGGGAAGGCTCTCACCTTCGCCGGTTTTCAAGACCGGTGCATTCAACCGCTCTGCCATCCCTCCGGCTCACGGGAGGGCATATTACCAGTTTTCGACCGTGGGTCAAGAGCCCCTTGGGATCAAGGCGTTAGCCGTGACGACGGGGTTGGGGCACAATGGGGGGATTCAGCCCAGGAGGACGAGATGGTACAGCAGCAGACCGCGCAGCCGGGAGCACGTCCGATACCCGCGGTATCCGCGGCCGTGGTGCGCGATGGACGAATCCTGATGGTTCGCCGGCGCAACCCGCCCAATGCCGGACGCCTTGCCCTGCCCGGCGGCAAGGTCGAGCACGGCGAGAACCTCCAGGACGCCGCGGTTCGCGAGCTGTTCGAGGAGACGGGCATCCGCGCCACCCCGCGCGAGGTGCTGACGGCCATCGACGTACTGGATCATGACCGCCACAGCACGCTGCTGGCCCACTATGTCATCGTGGTGATCCGCATGGAGTGGCAGGGCGGTATCGAGGCGGCGGCCGATGATGCCACCGAACTGCGCTGGATGGACCTCGATGCGCTGGACGCCGCCGGCAGCGGGGTCTGCGAGACGGCCGCCGATGTGGCGCGCCGGATCCTGCTGCAGGCGGCCAGGGAAGAATCATCGTTGAGTGACGGATAGGCAAGGGCTTGCGCCGGGAACCCCGAGTGGGCATTCTAGGTCGAGTGCCTAGATCAACAAATCAGGGAGCTCTGGATCAATGGCTTACCAAGACACTCAGCTGACGCGGCAGCAGACACAGGCGGTCAGTACCAACAAGGTGCTGCGCAACACCTACGGCCTGCTGGCAATGACACTGCTGTTCTCCGCTGTGACAGCCGGGGCCGCCATGGCGATGGGCATCGAGCGGATGAACATCCTGGTGTTCTTCATCGGGGCCTACGGCCTGATGTTCCTGGTGCACAAGACCGCCAACTCGGCGATGGGGCTGCTTTCCACCTTCGCCTTCACCGGTTTCATGGGGTTCACCCTGGGGCCGATCCTCAGTGCCTACCTGGCCCTGCCCAACGGGGCGGCGCTGATCATGAACGCCCTGGCCATGACCGGCCTGACCTTCATCGGCCTCTCGGCCGTGGCACTGGTCACGAAGAAGGACTTCAGCTTCCTGGGCAACTTCCTGCTGGCCGGCGCCATCGTGCTGATCCTGGCCATGGTGGCGGGGCTGGTGTTCCAGATTCCCACCCTGATGCTGATGGTCTCCGCCGGCTTCGTGCTGTTCGCCTCGGCGGCGATCCTCTACCAGACCAGCGAGATCGTGCACCGGGCCGGCGAGACCAACTACATCCTCGCCACCATCACCCTCTACGTGTCGATCTACAACCTGTTCGTCAGCCTGCTGTCCCTGCTCGGCATCATGAGCAGCGACTGATACCCGCTCGGCTGGATCCTGCTGGCCCCGCCTCCCGGCGGGGCCAGCCCGTTTCCGGAGACCCTCCATGCGCTACGCCATCCTGCTGCTGGGCGCCCCCTACAGCTGTCAGGCCTCTCACTCGGCGCTGCAGTTCGCGCGCGCCGTGGTCGAGAGGGGGCATCGACTCGAAACGGTTTTCTTCTATCATGATGGCGTGCAGAATGCGGCGCGACTGGCGGCACCGCCCCAGGATGAGCCGCACCTGGTCGATGCCTGGGTGGCATTGAGCGAGGAGCACGGGACCTCGCTGCAGGTCTGCATCGCCGCCGCACTGCGCCGCGGGCTGCTCGACGAGCGTGAATCTGCGCGCCACGGCAAGCAGGGTCACAGCGTCGAGGCGCCCTTCGAGCTGACCGGGCTGGGGCAGCTGGTCGATCTCGGGCTACGCTGCGACCGGCTGGTCACCTTCGGGCCCTGAACCCGCATCGCGTCGAGGAAGTGACCATGACCGAGCCCTCCGTATCCGACCTGCTGGTGATCCTGCGTCACGGCCCCCACGGCAGCAGCTGGCTGCGCGAGGGGCTCGATGCGGCTCTGGTGGCGGCCGCCTTCGGTCGCCAGGTCACGCTGCTGTTCATGGGCGAGGGGGTGACCGCCCTGCTCCGTGATCAGCAGGCCGGGCCGCTTGGCCAGAAGGGCTCCAGCGCGACCCTGGAGATGCTGGCGATGTATGATATCGAGACGCTGCTGGTCGAGGAGGCCGCCCTCACGCGCTTCGGCCTCACCGAGGCGGACCTGATGCTCCCCGTGCGCCCGCTATCTGCCGAGGCCATCTCCGCCCAGCCGGGAGATCATCGCCTGGTGCTGACGTTCTGAGGCGCCGCACGACTGGTCACCGCACCCGCCGTACCGAGGACCCCTGCATGCTGCTGCATATTCTGAACCGCTCCCCGGCCACCAGTCGGGTCTACCAGCAGACCCTCGCGGCCATGGCGCCGGAGGACCGTCTCCTGCTGATCGAGGATGGGGTCCAGGGGGCACTGCCCCAGCTGGTGCGCTACTTCGACGGGCTCCAGGGCCAGCTGTTCGCCCTGCGCGAGGACCTGGCCGCCCGCGGGCTCGAGGGCCGCTGTGACGCCTCCGTGCAGGTGGTCGACGTGGATGGATTCGTGGCCCTGACCGAAGAAGCCGACCGCACGGTGAGCTGGTACTGATGGCCACCACGGAGATCGCGCGCCACCTGGTGGTGGATGGCCGTGACATCGCCCTCGATCCCGAGGGCTACCTGGTCGAGCTGGCCGACTGGTCTCCGGCCGTGGCCGAGCGCCTGGCGGCCGAGGAGGGGCTGACGCTGAGCGCCGAACACTGGGAGGTGCTCGAGGTCCTGCGCGACTTCTATGCGCGCTTCGAGCAGGCCCCCGCCATGCGCCCCCTGGTCAAGGCCGTGGGCCAGGCCCTGGGCCCGGACAAGGGGCGTTCCATCCACCTGATGCGTCTCTTCCCCGGCAGCCCGGCCAAGGTGGCGGCCCGGCTGGCGGGCCTGCCCAAGCCGGCCAACTGTATCTAGGCCCACATGAACTTCCTGGCCCACGCCTGGCTGGCTCGAGGCGGCAGCGATGACTTCCTCTACGGCAACCTGATCGCCGACGGGGTGAAGGGGGCGGACCTCACGGCCTGGGAAGCGGAGGTCGCGGCCGGCATTCGCCATCACCGCCGCGTGGATGCCTTCGTGGATGGCCACCCGGTCGTGCGTTCCATACGGGAGAGGGCGCCGGGGCGCCAGCGACGCTATGCGGGCATCGCCCTGGATCTGGTGTGGGACCACTTCGTGGCCCGCGAACTGGGGCTCGCCCAGCAGGAATCCCGGCTGGTGGTGCGCTGCTACCGGCTGCTGGCCAGTCGGCCCGCGCCGGATCGCCTGGCCGCCATGATGCCGGTACTGGTGGAGCAGGACTGGCTCCATCGCTATGCCGACTTCGCCTTCACCTGCCGGGCCATCCGCGGGATCGGCCAGCGACTGTCGGGCCCCAATCGCCTGGCCGAGCTGGTGCCCTGGCTGGCGACGGACTATCTCCGGCTGGAGGGGGACTTCCAGCGCCTCTGGCCCGAGGTCAGGGCGGCGCTGGAGATCCCCGAGGCGTGACGCTCAGTCGACCCGCAGCCACAGGCAGTCGATGGGGTCGCCCGGCGTGACGCGACGCTCGGCCGGGATCACCGCCAGGGCATCCGCGCCGATGCAGGAGGAGAGCACGCCGGAGTTCTGGTCGCGGAACGCCCTGGCCACGACCCCCTCCTCGGTGAAGTCCAGCGCCACGCGCATGTAGTGCCGGCGCGGGCCGGTGGTGGTGGCGAAGTCGGCCCGACAGCGCAGCCTCGGCAGCGTCGCCAGGGACGGGCAGCCCTGCAGCGCCCCCATCAGCGGCCGCAGGAACAGCCAGGCCCCGACGAAGCTCGACACCGGGTTGCCCGGCAATCCGACGAAGCGCGACTCGCGTCCCGCTTCGCCGGGCAGACGCCCCAGCGCCAGCGGCTTGCCCGGCCGGATGGCCAGGCGCCACAGGTCGAGTCGGCCCAACTGCTCCAGGGCCGCCCTGACGTGGTCCTCCTCGCCGACGCTGACGCCACCGGTGGAGATCACCACGTCGGCCTCGCGGGCCGCGGCGGCCAGGGTCTCCCGGGTCCCCGCGGCGTCATCGGGCACCGAGGCGACCCGTACCAGCTCGGCACCGAAGCGTTCCAGCAGGCGCCTGAGCATCGGCCGGTTGGAGTTGTAGATCTGCCCCGGCGCCAGGGGCTGGCCGGGGTCGACGATCTCGTCACCGGTGCTGAGCAGGGCGACCCGCGGGCGGCGGCGGACCCGCACCTCGGTGATACCCTGGCCCGCCAGGTGGCCCAGGGCCGCCGCCTCCAGGCGTTCGCCGGCGGGCAGCAACTCGTCACCGGCCGAGACGTCGCGGCCGCGACGGCGGACGTTGTCGCCCGCGGGAATGCCGTCGGGTATCCGGACCCGGTCGCCTTCCGCCTCGACCCGCTCCTGCATCACCACGCAATCGGCACCCGGGGGGATCTCGCCGCCGGTGAAGATGCGCGCACAGCTGCCCGGTGCCAGGGGGGTGGCGGCGGCCCCGGCGACGATGCGCTGGCTCACCGGCAGCCAGTGGCCGGCGTCCGCGTGGCGCAGGGCATAGCCGTCCATGGCGCTGTTGTCGAAGGGCGGCACGTCCAGGCGAGCCGTCACCGCCTCGGCCAGCACCCGTGCGGCGGCCTGCTCGCAGGGCAGGGTCTCGGCAGGCAGCGGGGTCACATCCGCCAGCAGCGCCGCCAGGGCCGCCTCGACGCTCTTGAGATCAGCCATGCCGGCCTCGCTCGGGCAGCTCCCGACTCGCCCGATAGTGCAGGGTGTCGACGGTTCGCCAACGCTGGCGGTGCCTATGGGGTCTGACCCCCGGGACGTCGAGGTTGCCGAGGAAGGCCATGTCGGTGGCCGCGGTCGAGCACGGGGTCAGACCCCATAGGTGCGTCCTCGGGACCTGAATCGAACGGTCATCGCCTGCCATGACGTCATCATCAAACATGCTGGCCTCGCTCGGGGATCACCAGGTTGGCGAAGTTGCAGGGTTTATGGCGGCTGTCGAGCTGTTCGGCGAGGATACCGTCCCAGGCGGTGCGGCAGGCCCCGGTGGAGCCGGGCAGGCAGAACACCACCGTGGCATTGGCCAGCCCGCCCAGGCAGCGGCTCTGCACCGTGGAGCTGCCGATCTCCTGCCAGCTGAGGTGACGGAACAGCTCGCCGAAGCCCTCGATCTGCTTGTCGAGCAGCACGCCCACCGCCTCCGGGGTCGAGTCCCGGCCGGTGAAGCCGGTCCCGCCGGTGGTCAGGATCACCTGCACTTCGGGGTCGGCGATCCAGCCCGCCACCACGGCGCGGATCCGATAGATGTCGTCAGCCACGATCTGCTTGTCGGCCAGGCGGTGGCCGGCGGCGGTCAGGCGCTCCACCAGGCTCTGCCCGCTGCGGTCGGTCGCCTCGGTGCGGGTATCGGAAATGGTCAATACCGCCACGGAGAGGGGGATCATCGGCTCGTTCATCTCAGGAGGACTCCCCGTCCTGACGCTTCTCGGCCTGGCGGGCCTCGAAGGCGGCCAGCTGTTCCGGCGTCGCCTCCTGCTGGTACTTCTCCTTCCACTCGCGGTAGGGCATCCCGTAGACGAACTCGCGAGCCGTCTCGTAGTCGAGTTCCGCACCGCGCTCCTCGGCGGCGGTCACCAGCCACTTGGAGAGGCAGTTGCGGCAGAAGTCGGCCAGTATCATCAGGTCGATGTTCTGCACCTCCTTGTGCTCGTTTAGGTGCTTGAGCAGGCGACGAAAGGCCGCGGCTTCCAGCTCGGTACGGGTGGCATCATCGAGGTGTTCCATGGGGGGTCTCCCTGCCGGTGTCATCGGTCCCGCCAGCATAACAAAAGACACCGCCCGAAGGCGGTGTCGAGAGGGTGGCGTATCAACGCGGCTCAGCCAGGGCGAGAGGCGGCCTCGTCGCTGGCGTCAGGCGAGGCGCGCCCGGCGGCGAGCTGCTCCTCGGGGATCGCCTGGTCCTTCACCTCCTCGTACCAGAGGTTGTGGTGGTCCCGGGCCCAGGTCTCGTCGACATAGCCGGTGGTCATGCCCTCGAGCGAGCCCTCCGAGCCGATGGTGCCGATGTAGATGTGGCCCAGTGCCACCGCGGTCAGGCCCAGGGCCCCCACGGCGTGGATGATGTTGGCCCACTGCATGGTGTCGCGGCTCTGGCCGTAGTTGGGGAAGTCCAGCACGAAGCCGCTCGCGACCACCGCCAGGCCTGCCGTGGCCAGCAGCCAGAACCACAGCTTCTCGCCGCCGTTGGCGAACCCCGCATCGGGATGGCCCTTGCCGACCAGGCCGCCCCCCTGCTTGAACCAGGTGAGGTCATGCCGCTTCGGCAAGTTGTGCTTCAGCACCCGGGCGAGCAGCACCACCAGCAGGACGCCGAACAGCGGGCCCAGGTAGTTGTGGGCGATCTTCGAGGCGGAGATCATCGCGCCCCACACGGCATCCCCGAACAGCGGCCGGAAGACGGCCTTGCCGTAGAGCAGGTTCAGGCCGGATAGCGCCAGGACGATGAACAGCGTGGCCACGGTCCAGTGGATCGAGCGCACGAGCAGCGGCCAGCGCAGCAGCTTTCGGCCCGTGCGCGGTTGGCTGAGATCCTTGCGTCCGATGATCAGGTAGAAGAGCGCGATCACCACGATCATGCCGCCGATGGCGATCAGGCCGAAGGGCGAGACCCAGCGGTTGCGCAGCTGTCGCCAGTTCTCCCCGCTGGCATTGACCAGGTTGTAGGTGGAATCCGCCCGGCTGTCGCGGAAGTTGGCTCCCACCTCGCCGCTGCGCACCTGTCGCCAGGTGTCCGGCGACACGCCGCCGACGGCGCCGGCGGCCTCGCGTTCCGGTTCGGCCTGGGCCAGCACCGGCTGGGCGAGGGCCAGGCCGGCCAGCAGCGCCAAGGCAAAGGCCAGCATCCGCCACAGGCCCGGCCATGTGTTGGAAAGGGTCATGGTGCCTCCTTACCCCTGGCGGGTGGCGTCGTAGGCGAGGTTGTCGGCATCGGCGCGGGGATTGCCCGACCAGCCCCCGTCCGCATGGCCGCGCTGGACCACCCGCTGGCGGAAGATGTCCGCCACCGTCTGGGCGTCACCGGCCAGCAGGGCCTTGGTGGAGCACATCTCGGCACACAGCGGCAGCTTGCCCTCGGCGATGCGGTTGGCGCCGTACTTCTCGTACTCCTCCTCCTTGCTCTCCGCCGGCCCGCCGGCACAGAAGGTGCACTTGTCCATCTTGCCGCGCTCGCCGAAGGCGTTCTGCTTGGGGAACTGCGGAGCCCCGAAGGGGCAGGCGTAGAGGCAGTAGCCGCAGCCGATGCACAGGTCCTTGTCGTGCAGCACGATGCCGTCGTCGGTCTTGTAGAAGCAGTCGGTGGGGCAGACCGCCATGCACGGTGCATCGTCGCAGTGCATGCAGGCCACCGAGATCGACACCTCGGTGGGTTCGCCATCGTCGAGGGTGACCACGCGGCGGCGCTGGATGCCCCATTCGACATCGTTGGCGTTCTTGCAGGCGGTGACGCAGCCGTTGCACTCGATGCAGCGTTCCGCGTCGCACATGAATTTCATCTGAGCCATGGGAATCTCCTGGTTGGCGAGCGCAATCAGCTGGCTTTCTCGATACGACACAGGGTGCACTTGGTTTCCTGCATCTGCGTCACGGTGTCATAGCCGTAGGTGGTGGCGGTGTTGGCCGCCTCGCCGAGCACGTAGGGGGCCGAACCCTCCGGGTAGCGGTCGTGCAGGCTCTCGCCCTGGAACATGCCGCCGAAGTGGAACGGCATGAACACCACCTCCCGTGCCACCCGGGGCGTCACCAGGGCCTGGACGCGGACGCGGCCGCCCTCGGCACCCTCGACCCACACCATGTCGCCGTCGGCCACCGCCAGCTCGTTGGCCAGCGCCGGGTTGATCTCGACGAACATCTGCTGCTGCAGCTCGGCGAGCCAGGACATGGAGCGGGTCTCCTCGCCGCCACCCTCGTACTCCACCAGGCGCCCGGAGGTGAGGATGATCGGGTAGCGATCGGAGTTGTCGTTGTCCTGGATGCTCTTGTAGAGCGTCGGCAGGCGATAGTGCGAGGCGACGTCATCCCAGGTCGGGTAGTCCGCGACCAGGTCGCGGCGGCTGGTGTAGAGCGGTTCGCGATGCTTGGGGATCGGGTCGGGGAAGGTCCAGACGTTGCAGCGCGCCTTGGCATTGCCGAAGGGGGCGCACTCGTGGGCGATGGCCACCCGCTGGATGCCGCCGGAGAGGTCGGTCTTCCAGTTCTTGCCCTCCGCCTCGGCCTGCTCCTCCTCGGTGAGGTCGTCCCACCAGCCCAGGTCCTTGAGCATGGCATCGGTGAACTCGGGATAGCCGTCGTTGAGCTCGGAGCCTTCGCTGAAGGAGCCATCGGCGAGGATGTTCTCGCCGTCGCGCTCGATGCCGAAACGGGCCCGGAAGGTGAGGCCGCCCTCGGAGACCCGCTTGCTGGTGTCGTAGAGGATCGGGGTGCCGGGATGCCCCATCTCGGCATTGCCCCAGCAGGGCCAGGGCAGGCCGTAGTAGTCGCCGTCAGCCGGCCCTCCCTCGGCCTGCAGGGTGCGGAAGCTGAAGGTGTGCCAGTTCTGCTGGTGGGCCTTGAGCCGCTCGGGGCTCTGTCCGGTATAGCCCACCGTCCACATGCCGCGGTTGAACTCGCGGGTGATGTCCTCGACGAGGGGCTCGGTGCCGTTGATCTCGATGTTCCTGAACAGCTCGTCGGCGAAGCCCAGCTTGCGCGACAGCAGGTACATGATCTCGTGGTCGGGCTTGGCCTCGAACAGCGGCTCGATCACCTTGTCGCGCCACTGGATCGAGCGGTTCGTCGCGGTCACGCTGCCGTAGGTCTCGAACTGGGTGGCTGCCGGCAGCAGGTAGACCCCGTCGCTGCGACCGTGCATGACGCCGGCCACGGTGGGGTAGGGGTCGACGATGACCATCATCTCGAGCTGCTGCATCGCCTTCTGCATCTCGGGGCCGCGGGTCTGGGAGTTGACCGCATGGCCCCAGTAGAACATCGCCTTGAGCCGGGTGCGCTGGGAGATCGCGTCCTCCTCCTCGAGCACGCCATCGACCCAGCGCGATACCGTGATGCCGTTGCTGTGCATCGGCTTGCCATCGGCGTACTCGGTCTGGTCGAAGCGGCTCTTGAGCCAGTCCAGGTCGAGGTCCCAGACGCGGGCCCAGTGGGCCCAGGCGCCCTCGGCGAGGCCGTAGTAGCCGGGCAGGGAGTGGGACATCAGCCCCAGGTCCGTCGCCCCCTGGACGTTGTCGTGGCCGCGGAAGATGTTGGCGCCCCCGCCGGACTTGCCGACGTTGCCCAGCGCCAGCTCGAGGATGCAGTAGGCGCGGGTGTTGTTGTTGCCGGTGGTGTGCTGGGTGCCGCCCATGCACCAGACGATGCAGCCGGGCCGGTTCTCGGCCAGGCGACGCGCCGTGTCGCGCATCAGTGCCTCGGGCACGCCGGTGATGCGCTCGACCTCGCCGGGCGGGAAGTTGGCGACCTCGGCACGCACCTCGTCCATGGCATAGACGCGCTGGTCGATGTACTGCTGGTCCTCCCAGCCATTCTCGAAGATGTGCCAGAGCAGGCCCCAGATGAAGGCCACGTCCGAGCCGGGGCGGATGCGCACGAAGCTGTCCGCCTTGGCGGCGGTGCGGGTGAAGCGCGGGTCGACGACGATGATCTGGGCGTGGCTGCGCTCCTTGGCCAGCAGGATGTGCTGCATGGCCACGGGGTGCGCCTCGCTGGGGTTGGAGCCGATGAACATGATCGACTTGCTGTTCTGGATGTCGTTGAGCGAGTTGGTCATCGCCCCGTAGCCCCAGGTGTTAGCCACCCCGGCCACGGTGGTGGAGTGGCAGATGCGCGCCTGGTGGTCGGTGTTGTTGGTGCCGGCCAGGGCCGCGAACTTGCGCATTAGGTAGGCCTGCTCGTTGTTGAACTTGGCCGAGCCGAGCCAGTAGATGCTGTCGGGACCGTGCTCCTCGGTGAGCTGGAGCACCTTGTCGCCGATCTCCTCGATGGCGTCTTCCCAGGAGAGGCGCTGCCACTCGCCCCCCACCAGCTTCATGGGGTACTTGAGGCGCCGGCTGGAGTGGCCGTGCTGACGCAGCGAGGCGCCCTTGGCGCAGTGGGCGCCGCGGTTGATGGGATGATCGAAGGCGGGTTCCTGCTTGGTCCAGATTCCTTCCTGGACCTCGGCATAGACGCCACAGCCCACCGAGCAGTGGGAGCAGACGGTCCGCCTGGTCTCCACCGGCGAGTCGAGCACCGGGGTCTTGTCCGAGGCGTCGCTGCGACGCATCATCGGGGCCCCCATGAAGCCGGCCGCGGCGAGGCCGCCGGTGGTGGCGCCGCTGCGCTTGAGGAACTGGCGCCGGGAAATGCCCAGCCCGGGTGCCTTGGGGGCATCGCTTTTACGAGTCAGACGCATGGTGTGATCTCCTGGCTGTCGAGCCGTCAGTCCCGCAGGGTGGCGTAGAAGGTGCGGATATGGTCGGTCTCCCGATAGCCCTGGGCCTTGTCGGCCGGGGACTCGGTGCGGGACGTCTCGGCCTGCACCAGGCTGACGTGACCGACGGCGGCTGCCGCCCCGGCGGCGGCGGTGCCGACGCCGAGGGTCTTGAGGAAGTGTCGGCGCTGCGGATTGCGGGTCTTGTTCATGGGAGTCTCCTCGTTCATGCCGTGGCCTTGAGTTGGCGTTGTTGTGGTTTTCATGGGCACTCTTGCGATGCTGGCTTCCCGTTCCCTTGCGGTCGGTACGGGTGGCGTCAGGGCTCGACGAGCCTGACGGGTTCCTGCGCTGCCTCACCCGCGAGCAGCGCCTCTTCCCTGTCGATGAAGGCCCGGCCGAGCCGGCCGAGCGCGGAATAGAAGGGCGATTCGACCCGGCCCAGGTCCGCCAGGCAGCGCGAGGCCCAGGGCGCGAGGTGTGTCATGAAGAAACGGGCCTCGGAGGGGGAGCGAGCCTCGATGAGCAGGGCCATCACCTCGCAGAGCGCCGCCAGGTGATCCTCCGGGTCGTGGACCTGTTCGTCGCGTTCGATACCCAACGACTTGAGATCGCGACGCAACGCCACCAGCGCCTGGTCCATCAGCTCGCCGTCGCGGTACCAGGAGGCGTAGGGGGTCACGTCGCCCTGGATGACGCCGACCAGGTGGCGGAAATGGGCGCGGGCGAGCTCCTCGACGATGGCCTGGCGTGCCGCCGCGACGAGGTCGCGCCAGGGGCCGGCCAGGGGGCTGCCCTCGTCCTCGACCTCCAGATCGGCGAGCCACGCCAGCAGCTCGACATCGGGCGACTCGCGCAGCAGGCGTGCCAGCAACCGATGGATATCGGCGCGCAGGGCCTGGGCCTCGTCGAGCACCGGGGTCGCCGGTTGCGGGACAGTGTCGGTCATCGGTTCACACCTTCAGTTGTGATTCGGGATCTCGCGCCAGTTCCCGCCACACGTCCCTCACGCGGCAGTCCTCGCACATCTCCAGCCGGGACATGGCGTCGCCGGCAAAGTAGGGATGGTCGGCAAGCCTGGCCTTGATCGTGGCGATGGTGCTGGCGGTGGCGAACGGCTTGCCGCAGCGGATGCACTCGAAGGCCGCCTCCTCATGGCATACCCGACGCTGGCCACGGGCTGGATCGGCGAGAAAGCCGGACAGCAGGGCGATGGCCTCCTCCGGGCAGGCCTCGACGCAGAGGCCGCACTGCACGCAGTCGGCCTCGCGGAAGCTCAGCTCCGGGCGCTCCTCGCCGGCCGCGAGGGCGGGCGTGGGGCAGCCGGCGACACAGGCCATGCAGAGCGTGCAGCGCTGGGTGTCCACGGCGATGCCGCCATAGGCGGCGTCGGCGGGCATGGCGTGTCGTTCGCCGTTCGGGTGGCCCTGGCCGGCCAGGTGGTCGAGCACGCGGTCGAGTCGCTCGCGCTTGCCGGTGCCGTCGAGCACCAGGCCGTCCGCGGCTAGCGGCGGGTGGCGGGGCAGGGCGTCCCTGGCCGCCGTGTCGCCGACGGCGAGCACCGAGATGCGCTCGGGCGGGTGCCCCAGCGCCTCGAGGAGGGCGTGTGCCTGGGCGAGCTGGTCGTCGATGAAGGCGACCAGTCGCTCCGGCATGTCGGGGTGGTACTGGAGGCGCACCTCGGCGGCACCGGCCGCCAGGGCGGTCAACCACTGGTCGTGCCCGGCGGCGCCGAGTTCCTCCAGCGGGACATCGAGGACATGGCCGGCCGGCTCGCCCTCGTCCCGCAGGTGTTCGGCGGCACCGAAACGCACCACCGGCAGCGTGCCGCCGGCCTGTCGATAGGCCGCCAGCCAGGCCACCAAGGTCTCCTGCTGACGCAGGGTCTCCGGCAGCCGGAACTCGATGGCGCCGGTGGGACAGGCGCTGCTGCAGCTGCCCACGCCATGGCAGCGGTAGGGATCGATCTCGATGCGCGACTCGACCCGGCTTTGCCGGCTCTGGATCGCATCGGCGGGGCAGACCTCCAGGCAGCGGGTGCAGCCGGTGTTGCCGCTGGCCGCATGGGCACAGAGGTCGTGGTTGATCTGGAAGTAGCGGGGCTTGTCGAACTCGCCGACCAGGGCGGCGAAGGCCTCGAGGCGGGAGTCGCACTCGGCGGCTCCCCAGCGGGTGGTGACATAGCCCGGCGGCGGCAGCTCGAGTGCCAGCGCCGGCGCCTCGCCGAGGTCCAGGATCTGGTCGAAATGATCCCGCTCGAGCAGCGCCCGGCCCAGGTCCAGCGCCTGGTCTCCCTGCCCGAGCGTGACCCGGAAGCGCCCCAGGTAGCCATCGATGCGCAGGTTCCTGGCCTGCTCGCGGGTCAGGGTGTGGCAGGCCAGCGTCCGGGTTTCGGCCAGCAGGGTGTCGTCCCCGGCGCCAGCCGCGTCGCCGGCGGAGGGATCGACCGGCTCGGTGAGCAGCAGGGTCACCGAGGCCAGCCCGCGGTCGTGCAGCGCGCGTGCGGCACGGCGTGCGTCACGTTCGTTGCCGAGGATCAGGGCATGCCCCTCGCTGACATAGCCGACGCTGGACGGAGTGAGGTTGAGAGGCCAGGAGACCCGGCGATGCATCGCCTCCCTCGCCTGGCGATTGCCGCCATCGTCCACGGCGATCGTATCGATTCGCTGATTCATGCCACCTCACGGTCAGGGTTACATCGTTATTATGTTGTGATGCTAATGTTTCAGTCTGGCCGGTTTTCGTGATCTTGCCAGACCGCCCTTGGTCTAATCCCCGCGCGCGAGCGACGTCTCGCTCCCGTCGCCGGGCCCGGGGGCACGCCGGGCATCGGCAGGCTCCTCGTCCCGGGGCGGTGCCGGCTCCTCGGCGTGCGGGGCCTCGACCTCGGCGACCTCCACCTCCTCCGCAGGGTCGCGGGTTTCCGGCTCGGGCTCGTTCTCGTCGAGCTCGCGGGTCCACTGCCTCAGGCGCTGGGCCATTTCGCTGGCCAGGGGCTTGAGGCGCTGGCGGTAGTCGTCGTCGTAGTCATCGAGGCCGTCACGGATGCCGTAGTGGTCACCCGAGAACATCCGGCGCAGAGCGCGTCGGCGCAGGGCATCGCTGACGCCCGACTGCAGGAATGCCGTGAAGTCGCTGCCGGCGGGGAGGCTCTCGGGGTCGGGAAGGGTGGCATCCAGGCTGCCCGGCTCGGGCTCCGCCGCGACCGCCTGCTCGGCGTCTTCCCGCGTGGTGGCTGGCGACTCGGCCGGCGCCTCCTCCTCGACGTCATCGCCGAGCTTGCGGCGTGACCAGCGACTCAAGCGGCTCATGCGGACTGCTCCCGGGCGCGTCCCGCCCCCTTGCGTTTCTTCTTGCGCCCCTCGTCCGGGGCCTCGCCGTGGCGGGCCAGGTAGGCCTCGAGCCAGGCGCGGATCGCCAGCGGCATCGCCGCTTCCAGCACCTGCTGCTCACCGTCGAGCCAGGAAGCGGCGACGTCCTGGCTCACGGTGATCGCCGAGGGACGGGGCGTGCCGCCGCTCTCACCGCAGAGGACGAACAGGCGGGGCGTGCCGGCATCGAGGTTGAAGCGGTAGGCCGCCCTTTCGGTGAGGTACAGCTGCAACGTCAGGACCCAGGGGCCGCCATCCCCAGGGGTCAGGTCAACGATCTGCCATCGGGTGGCGTTGAATCCCTTGATGCGCCGCGTCTCGCTGGCAATGTCGAGGCTCAGGGTGCGTTGGCTGCTCGGGTGGGTCATGGGTGCCGCTCTCGACGAAGTTGTCAATTCAGTAAAGACACTGCGCGGACGGAATGCCATCATCGTCTATCAACGCTTTGTCGAGGAGCCGTGAATGCACGACATCAGCCTTAGCCAGGCACGCCTGCCCGCCACCCTGGAGATCGAGGTGCTCGACGAGTTCGGCGAGGCGCGGCGCCAGGCGATCGCCGCCGAGCGCGCCCTGACCGTCTACCTCAACAAGCGCGAGATCGTCACCCTGATGACCCTGGGCGCCGATCCCGAGGCACTGGTCGTGGGCTACCTGCGCAACCAGGGGCTGCTCGCGACCCGCGTAGACCTGCAGGCGGTGCACGTCGACTGGGAGGTGGAGGCAGCCGCCGTGGTCACGCGCCACCTGCCCGAGGACCTGGAGGAGCGGCTCGGTCAGCGTACCGTCACCACCGGTTGCGGCCAGGGTACGGTGTTCGGCCGCCTGCTCGAGGCCACCTCGCTCAACGCCCTGCCGGCCACCCGGTTGCGCCAGTCGGTGCTCTACCGGCTGCTCGAGAACCTGGGCGCCCACAACGAGACCTACCGCAGCGCCGGTGCCGTGCACGGCTGTGCGCTCTGCCATGGCGAGCGTGTGCTGGACTTCGTCGAGGACGTGGGGCGTCACAATGCCGTGGATACCCTGGCGGGACGCCAGTGGCTGGAGGAGGCCGATTCACGGCACGCCGACATCTTCTATACCACCGGCCGGTTGACCTCGGAGATGGTGCTCAAGGTGGCCCAGATGGGCATCGGGGTGCTGGTCTCGCGTTCGGGCGTGACCCAGAAGGGGGTGGAGCTGGCCGAGCGTTTCGGGGTGCTGCTGATCGCCCGGGCCAAGGGGCGCCACTTCCAGGCGATCCATGCCGGTGACCGGCTCGAGCTGGATGCCATTCCGCCGCGCCGGCCGGGTGACCGCCGCTAGGCCCTGTCCGGGGATTGGCCGTTCGCCGGCTTGGCCGGCAACGCCTAGGCCTCTGCCCGGGTGCACACCGAGAGCACGACGGCATCCTCCTCGCTGATCGACACCAGGGCGTGGCCCATGTCGCTGTCGAAGTAGATGCTGTCTCCCTGCACCAGGTGAAGCGGCTCGTAGAACTCGGTGTAGAGCAGGATCTCGCCGTCGAGAACCATCAGGAACTCCTCACCGTCGTGGCGAACCCACTCGCTGAATTCGTCGAAGCTGCGGGCCCGCACGATGGTCTTGAACGGGATCATGCGCTTCTGGGCCAGCTCGCAGCTGAGCAGCTCGTGCTCATAGGTGGGGGTGGGGTGCTGCTGGCCATGCCCCCGGCGGGTCAGGTCGCGGCGTCCCATGGTGCGGGTCTGGGCGCGGGGCGGCGAGAGCAGTTGCGGCAGGTCGATGCCGAGCCCGCCGATCAGCTTCTGCACCGCGGTGAAGGTGGGCGAGATCTGGTCGTTCTCGATCTTGGACAGGGTGGAGCGCGCCAGCCCGGTGCGCTGGCTGACATCCTCCAGGGTCCACTGATTGGCCAGGCGGATCTCCTTGAGTCGCTCTCCCAGGCGCAGGGGTTCGACGAAGGGCTTGCGTCCCGAGGCGATGCGCAGGGCAGCCTCCTGATCGGTGGTGGCGGTCATGGTCGGTTCACTATAGGAAACAGAGTTTCCACCAGCCTACCACATGGGGAATCCCTCGCCTCGTGTGAGCGACCCGAAACGGTGCGGGATGCGACACGACGCACGACGCGGAGAGCCGCTGCAGGCGACGGTGCCGTGTTTCCCCGATGCTGGAAACGCGTCACGCCTCGAAGGGGAGTCCCAGCAGTGCCTTGAGGTGCGCCTCGGCGCTGCGCCCCAGCGACTCCAGGTGATAGCCCCCCTCCAGTACCGAGACCAGGCGGTTGTCGGCATAGAGGGCGGCGATCTCCATCGCCAGGTGGGTGACCCAGTGGAAATCCCCGTCCTCGAGGCAGAGCTCGGCCATCTCGTCCTCGCGGTGGGCATCGAAGCCCGCCGAGACGAGCACGATCTCCGGCTTGAAGGCGTGCAGGGCCGGCAGCCAGTCGTCCTCGATGGCCTGGCGGAAGGCGGCACTGTCGGTGCCGGCCTCCAGCGGGGTGTTCACCACGTTCTGCCACTCGCTGCGCAGGTAGCGCCAGGGGTAGAAGGGGAACTGGAAGCTGGTGCAGACCAGGACCTCGGGATCGTTCTTGAAGATGTCGATGGTGCCGTTGCACTGGTGCACGTCGAAATCGAGGATGGCGATGCGCCGCGCGCCGTACTTCTCCCGGGCGTGGGCGGCGCCCACGGCCACGTTGTTGTAGAAGCAGAAGCCCATGGCATCGGTGGCCTCGGCATGGTGGCCCGGCGGGCGTACCGCACAGAAGACATTGTCGGCCTGGCCGCGGTACACCTGGTCGACGCCGCGGAGCACCGCGCCGGCCGCCATTCGTGCGGCCTTCAGGCTGTCGGGGTTCAGCATGGTGTCGCTGTCCAGGGTCACGATGCCTTCTTCCGGCACACACTTGTCCAGCGCCTGCAGGTGACGCATCGGGTGCACCCTGGCGAGTTCCTCCAGGGTGGCTTCGCGGGCATCCGACTGCATGGTCTGCTGCAAGACGCCGGCGAGGGCCAGCCGCGCACGGATCGCCTCCAGCCGCAGGGGGCTCTCGGGGTGCTCGGGCCCCATGTGATGCAGCTGACAATCGGGATGGGTGATATAGGCGGTGATCATGCGTGCGCTCCAGGCTGACTGGCGTCACGATAATCTTCGTCGCCCCTTGCATGACAGTGTCAATAGGTCGTACACAAGGGAACAGCCAACCAACGGAACACCCCGTCACGGGGACAACCCGGGGAGAGAGCCTTGAGCACCCGTTTCCTGCGCCACTTCTTCGAGCCGCGCACCCTGGCAGTGATCGGCGCCTCCGAGAAACCCCACTCCCTCGGCGGCCTGGTGATCCGCAACCTCCAGGAGGCCGGCTTTCCCGGCACCATCTGGGCGGTCAACCCCAAGGACTACGACACGGTGTTCGGCGCGCCCTGCGTGGCACGCGTCTCGCAGCTGCCCGAGACACCGGACCTGGCGGTCATCTGCTCGCCGGTCGAGACCGTGCCCGGGCGTATCGCCCGGCTCGGCCGGTTCGGCGTCAAGGCCGCGCTGGTCCTGTCGGGCGGCGCCCACCTGGACGAGGACCGCGGCGACAAGGGGTCGATACGCGAGCGCATGCTGGCCGCCGCCCGGGAGTCGGGCATCCGGGTGCTGGGGCCGGAGTGCATGGGCCTGATCGTGCCGGGGCGAAAGCTCAATGCCTCCTATGCCAGCCAGCCGGTCAAGGCGGGGCGGGTGGCCTACCTCGGCCAGTCCGGCATGCTCGGCAACGCCATGATCGACTGGGCCGCCGGGCGCGGCATCGGATTCTCCCATCTGGTCACCCTGGGCGACAGCGTCGACGTCATGCTTCCCGACCTGCTCGACTACATCAACCAGTTTTCCCCGACCCAGGCGATCCTGCTCCACCTGGAGCGCATCATGGACGCCCAGCACTTCATGACGGCGCTGCGGGATGCCTCGCGCAACCGCCTGGTGCTGGCGATCAAGAGCGGGCGTACCGCCGAGTCCGACCTCACCGGCCTGCCACCCACCCCGGGGATAGCCAATCGCGACACCATCTTCGATGCCGCCTTCTCCCGTGCCGGGGTCGTGAGGGTCAACGACTCCGACGAGCTGTTCGATGCACTGGAGACCCTGTCCCGCATGAAGCCGCTGCGCGGCGATCGCCTGGCCATCGTCTCCAACGGCCTGGGACCGGCCATGCTGGCCATCGACAAGCTGATCAGTGCCGGCGGCAAGCTGGCCGGCTTCAGCGAGAAGACCCATGAGGCGCTGCTCGACGGTGGCTTCGACATGAGTCGCCCCGGTGACAACCCGGTGGACCTGGGGGGCAACGCCACCCCGGAGAAGCTGGTCGATGCCCTGGAGATCGTCGCCGCCGACCCCGAGGTCGATGCCGTCCTGGTGGTCCATGCCCCGACCCGGCTTGCCCCCTCCAGGGCCACCGCCCAGGCCATCATCGCCAACCGCAAGCGCTTCCGGCGCAACCTCCTCACCAGCTGGATGGGGCTCGAGGAGGCGCTCCCGGCGCGTCACGAGTGCAACCTCGCCGGGATTCCCACCTACCTGTCACCGGAGAAGGCGGTGAAGGCCTTCATGCACATGGTCGACTACCAGCGGGTCCAGGCACTGCTGCAGGAGACCCCGCCGAGCCTTCCCTTCACCACCACGGCGGAGATCCGCGGCCGCTGCCGCACCCTGATCGCGGACGCCAGGGCCGAGGGGCGCGAGTGCCTGGCGCACTCCGAGACCGCCCGGGTGCTGGAAGCCTATGGCATCCCGGTGGCACCCAGCCACTATGTGGAGACACCGGAGGAGGGCGCCGCGGCCGCGGCCAGGATCGACGGCCCCATGGCCCTCAAGGTGGTTCACGAGGGCAACTGCCGGCCGTTCCGCTACCGCAAGCACCCCCACAAGCTCTCCGCCGGCCTGCTGCAGGACCTGGCCAGCCCGGAGCAGGTCGCCGAGGGCGTGCGTCGGCTGGGGGAGAAGGTCGGCGAGAAGTTTCCCGCCTTCCGGATCGACGAGTACTGCCTGCAACCCATGCAGCGCGGCAAGCACTCGATGCAGGTCTGCGCCGGCATCACCCGCGACCCCGTGTTCGGCCCGGTGATCGTGTTCGGCATCGGCGGCTACAAGGTCAATATCCTCGCCGACCGCCAGGTGGCGCTGCCGCCACTCAACATGCGCCTGGCCGAGGACACCGTCGGGCGCACCCATGCCGCGCGACTCATCCGCGAGCACTCCAGCGATCCTGGCCGGGACATCGAACGCCTCTGCGAGGTGCTGGTCAAGCTGTCGCAGATGGCCAGCGACCTGCCGGAACTGCGTGGACTGGAACTCAACCCGCTGTTGCTCAATCGTGACGGCCTGGTGGCGGTGGACTTCGCCCTCGACCTGGGCACGCCGGCACGCTTCGCCATCATGCCCTACCCGGAAGAGCTGCGTGAGTGGGTCACCCTCAAGAACGGCTGGGAGGTGGAGGTACGGCCCATCCGTGCCGAGGACGCCCCGCTGATCACCAGCTTCCATACCCAGCTCTCCGAGGAGAGCATCCGGTTCCGCTATTTCCACAACAAGTCGGACCTGACCCAGCGCGACCTGTCGATCCTCTCCCATATCAACTACGACCGGCAGATGGCGTTCATCGCCGAGCACCGGCGCGACGACGGCGGCAAGGAGATGCTGGGGGTGGTCCGGGTCTGGAACGACCCGGACAACATCCGCACCGAGTTCTCGATCATCATCCGCGACGACCTCCAGGGCCTCGGCATCGGCAGCCTGCTGATGAACAAGATGATCAGCTACTGCAGAAGCGTCGGCACCCTGGAGATGATCGGCAAGATCATGGTCGACAACCACCCCATGCGGGCGCTGATGAAGCACCTGGGGTTCCGCTGCCGCTACAACATGGAGGAGCAGGTGGTGGATGCGGTGTTGCGACTCAACGAGCCGCAGAGCGAGTGGCAGAGGCACCGCCTGGAGAGCCAGCCCGACTGACGCAGCCCCGGATCATGGCCGGGGACGAGCGCGGCAGGCTGTCGGGGGGGGCATCAGGGCGCCATGCGGAAGTGGTGCCACTCGCCATCGCGGCACTCGTAGCGGATGCGGTCGTGCAGGCGGCTCGGCTGCCCCTGCCAGAACTCGATCATGTCGGGAAGGACCCGATACCCGCCCCAGTGCACCGGCCTGGGGATCTCCTGGCCCTCGTAGGCCTGTTCGAAGCGCTTCTCGCGCTCCTCGATCCAGGCACGCCCGGGAATCACCACGCTCTGGGTGGCGACCCAGGCACCCAGCTGGCTGGCCCGGGGACGGCTGGCGAAATAGGCATCCGATTCGGCCGCGCTGACCTGTTCCACCCGGCCCTCGACGCGTACCTGCCGTGACAGGGAGGGCCACCAGAACACCAGGGCGGCGTGGGGAACGTTGGAGAGTTCGCTGCCCTTGTGGCTGTGGTAGTTGGTGTAGAAGACCAGCCCCTGTTCATCGATCCCCTTCAGCAGCACCACCCGGGCATGGGGCAGCCCCTGGCTGTCGACGGTGGCCAGGGTCATGGTGTTGCCGTCCTCTCCTTCGGTTTCCAGTGCCAGTGTCAACCACTCGTCGAACAGCACCATGGGGTCGCCGGTGACCTGGGCCTCGTCCAGGCTTCCTCCCTCATAGTCGCGTCGGATATCGGCGATCTTGCGTGTCATGATGTTCTCCTCGAAATTTGTTCCATGGTCGCCGCTCACGGGGAAGAGCTCAACACCTTCACGGCGACGCCAGGCGATTTCTTTGGCTAAGCTTATTACCAGGCTGTCTACCACGGCGCGGAGATCATCGTCCTCGACATCACCCGGGCCGACCCTCCCGGTATGCCGGTCGCGTGTGGGGCCTCCGGGTGGCCTTGACCGGCTCCCGGGGCGGGGCGATTCCATGAGATAATGCGATGGCAGACGACATCCGGGCGCCCTGGGCACCCCGGACGAGATGAGCGACCCGCATCGGCAAGGAGGCGAGATGATGCAACTTCGGGTATGGGATCTTCCCGTGCGACTGTTCCACTGGGGCCTGGTGGGGGCGGTGGGGCTCTCCTTCCATACCATGAAGACCGGCGGCGCGCCTTTCCTGTTTCCCGTCGAGATTCACGCCAGGGCCGGCTATGTGATCCTGGGCCTGCTGCTCTTTCGCTGGCTGTGGGGGCTGGTCGGCAGCCCCCATGCCCGCTTCGCCGGTTTCCTGCGCTCACCCGCGACCATGTTGCGCTACGGCCGTCGCCTGCTGGCCGGGCGTCCCCCGGCCTTTGCCGGTCACAACCCCCTGGGAGGGTTGATGGTGCTGTTGATGCTGATCGCCCTGACCTTCCAGGCCGTCAGCGGCCTCTTCCTCAGCGACGACATCTTCTTCACTGCACCGCTGCACGACACGGTGCCCCGCAGCGTCAGCCGCACACTGGGTTCACTGCACCACTGGAACGCCCAGTTCCTGATCGTGCTGGTCGCCCTGCACCTGCTGGCCCTGGTGGTGCATCGCCTCAAGGGCGAGCGGCTGGTGGGGGCCATGATCACCGGGCGGAAGTCGCTTCACGGCGCACCCGAGGACGAGCCTGCAACGGGAGGCGTGACCCGCGGCCGCGCCAACCCCTTCCTGGCCCTGGTGGTGATCGCCGTGGCCGCCTTGCCGGTGATATGGCTCTGGAGCGCCTGATCGCCCCGGGGCAGCCCCGGAAGGCCGCAAGGCGGCGCATCGAGCCGCCTTGCGGTGTCCTGCATGGAGCGGGTCACTCGGCCCGATAATTGTCATGACACCCCTTGCAGGTGTTGGCGACACTGGCCACCTGGCGGCGCATGGCCGCGAAGTCGTCACCTTCGGCCAGCGCCGCCAGGGTGGCGGTCTCCTCGACGAGGCTCTGATGGCGGGCCTCGAAGTCGTCGCGGTCATCGCCGATGGCGGCCAGGGCGTCGGTGTCCATGCCGTGACCGTCCCCCCGCAGCGAGCCTTCGACGAAGCCCTCCCAGGGCAGACCGGCGAGCGCGGCGAGGTTGCCCGCGCGCAGGGCGAACCGCTCGGCATCGTAGTCGATGTTGCCCTGGGCCATGTCGCCCAGGGGCCCCATCTGCCAGGCCATCACGCGCAGCGCGTCCTGGCGATACTGGATGGCCTTGTCGACATCCACCGCCTGGACGGAGGCCGAGGCCAGCAGGCCGAGGGAGAGCCCCAGGGTGGCGAGCCAGGGTTTCGAGGTCACGGTCATCACGATCTCCTTGCGTATCATTGGCGACGACACGCCAATAGCTGTTGATTCATGTCAAGCCTCAGCAGCTTAGCACGCTGAGACCGGGTGACTAGCCTGCCTCGGCGGCACGCAGCTGCCGGCTGCGAAAGCGGGCATAGCCCGTGCAGCCGGTAAAGAGCAGCAGCGCCGCCACGGCGATCAGCAATCCCAGCCAGCCGAGCCCCGGGAGGGTGGTGACCATCACCCCCTTCATGAAGTAGAGCAGGCTGACGAAGGCCAGCCACGCATGCCCCCGCGGCCGTCGACCGATGAGCGAGGGAAGGAACAGCACCAGGGGCAGGGCGAAGGCGACCATCGGGGCCAGGCTTCCGGCATCGCGCTGCACGACGAGGCTGAAATAGGCGATCAGCGCCAGCAGCAGGCCGTAGCTGCCCAGCACCAGTCGTCGCGCCCGTCCGGTCAGGTGATCCAGGCCCTGGCGGGCCTCGAGTCCCTCCAGCCACTGTCTCATCGGGCCTCCCGGCGCATGGCGTCCAGTGCCAGGGCGAGCCGGGCCAGTCGGCGCCCCTGGGCCTGGGCCAGGTGGCGCTCGTGGTCGTCGAGGGGCCGGTCGCTGCGCTTGCCGGCCACATGGCTGGCCCCGTAGGGGGTGCCGCCGCTGGTGGTGTCCATCACTTCGGTCTCACTGTACGGCAGGCCGGCATAGACCATGCCGTGGTGCAGCAATGGCAGCAGCATCGACACCAGGGTGGTCTCCTGGCCGCCGTGCAGGCTGGAGGTGGACGTGAAGGCGCTGGCCGGCTTGTCGACCAGGGCACCCCCCAGCCACAGCTCGCTGGTGGTGTCGATGAAGTGCTTGAGAGGGGCCGCCATGTTGCCGAACCGGGTCGGGCTGCCCAGTGCCAGGGCGGCACAGTGGCGAAGGTCGTCGAGGCTGGCATAGACGGCACCCTCGGCGGGGATCTCGGGGTCGACCGCCTCGCAGGTGGTCGAGACCGGTGGCACGGTGCGCAGCCGGGCCTCGATGCCGCGGCAGGACTCGACGCCGGCGGCGAGCCGTTCGGCCATGGCCCGGGTGGCGCCATGGCGGGAGTAGTAGAGGATCAGTACGTAGGGCAGGGAGGCGCTCATCGGGGCTCCGGGAGGCGGCAGGGTGAGAAGGGGACGCCGTCGGCTCAGTGAGCGTCGAGCAGCGCCAGGACATCTTCCGGGGGGCGGCCGATCACGGCGCGCTCGCCATCGTCGGCGATGGGCCGTTCCATGAGCCTGGGGTGGGCGACGATGGCCCGGACCACCTGTTCGGGATCACCGGCGTCGGCGGACAGCGCCTTCCACTCGGGCTCCTGGCGGCGCACCAGGGCGGCGGTGTCGCCGTCGAGCCGGGCCATCAGGGCACGCAGCTCATCCTCGGAGAGCGGCTCGTCCAGGTAGCGGCGTACCTGGAACCCGACGCCGCGCTCCTCGAGCAGGGCAAGGGCCTGGCGAGACTTCGAGCATCGCGGGTTGTGGTAGAGGGTGATGGTGGTCATGCGGCCTCCTTGGAGCAGGCTGGAACGGGCAGGTGAGAGGAAAGGGGGGCCATTGTAGAAGGCGGCCTGGCCGGCTCACAACTGCGCGCCGGCCGTTGCCTCCTCGGGGAGACGCCGATAGACCCAGACCTCACGACCGTCCGCGAGCTCGAGCCGAACCCGCTCGTAGCGGATACCCAGGCGCTCGTAGCGGTCCAGCCGAGCGAGCTCCCCGGCGGACACCTCGATCACCTCGCCCTCGACGCGTTCCCCGGGCGCCTCGGCCAGATCCAGCCCCTCCCGGCGGAAGTCTTCCAGTACCGCCGGTTGCGACTCCCCGGCGCGGCCGGTGACCAGCCAGCGCACCAGCCCCGAGCGCAGGGTGCCGTAGACGAACACCTCATGGGGGCCGTCGGCGATGGGAGCCAGGCCGTCGGGCGGATCATAGGTGAAGGGGCTGAGCATGGTCAGCCAGAGCCAGCCCGCCACGGCCAGGGGCAGGCCGAAGAGGCTGATCAGGAGCAGGCGAAGTCGTGTCATCGGGTCTCCGGGGCGTCCCGCGGGCTGGCCCTATCCTGACATCCTCCGGGGGCGCTGTCTGCGGCCGGCGGCTCTGCTAGGATGGAGGTCCCCTTGACGACGGGAGGTGCCCCATGACCCAGCCTGCACGCGATGATCTGGACTTCAGGGCCCTGATGGGCGATGTGGCGCCGCTGGCCAGGGCCCGCAACCGGGCCGACCCCGGGCGCCGCAGGGGTGGCCCCAGCGAGGCGCAGCTGGCCCGCCGGGAGAGTGCCGCCGCCGAGCAGGAGGGCCGCAACTTCCTCTCCGACGACTTCGTCGACCTGGTGCCGCCCTTCGATCCGCTGGAATACCGCCGCGACGGCATCCAGCAGGGCGTGGTGGACCGCCTGCGCCACGGCGGCTATGCCGCCCAGGCGCGCCTGCACCTGCTGCGCCGCCCGCTGGAGGAGTGCCGCCGTGCGCTGCCTCCGTTCATCCAGGAGGCCCACGCCCATGACCTGCGCTCGGTGCTGATCGTGCATGGCCGCGGCCAGGCCATCGACAGCCCGCCCAACGTGCTGCGCTCCTACCTGGCCAAGTGGCTGGCCCAGTTCGAGGAGGTGCAGGCCTACGTCTCCGCCCAGCCCCCCGACGGCGGCCTCGGCGCCACCTGGGTGATGCTGCGCAAGAGCGAACGGGCCAAGGCGGCCAACCGCGAGCGGCAGCAGAAGCGGCGGGGATAAGGATCTGACTACGGGGCCTTGCCGGCGACAGGCCTGTACGGGGGCGCTGTGAACCCCTCCCTGGGCGCTACCTCGGCCATCCCTGGTCCTCGGACCCCCTTCAGGCCTGTCCCCGGCGCCCCTGAATGGTTCACCGCCGGAGCATGGGTCGCTTCATCAAGCGTAGGCGGGGGCCTTCTCGCGGGCCCGGGCCCACTCCCGCTCGCGACGCCGGAACAGCGGCTCGGGCTGGTCCACCGCCGGCTGGTAGGCGCGGCTGAAGGCGCCGAGGGCCCCCAGGGCATCCTCGAGCCACTGGTCCTCGCGCAGCGACAGCGCATCGAAACCGCAGCGGGTCATGAAATAGAGCTGGTCCACCAGCACGTCGCCGATGGCGCGGATCTCGCCCGCATAGCCGTGGCGCTCGCGCAGCAGCCGGGCCAGGCTGTAGCCGCGGCCGTCGGTGAACTTCGGGAAGTCGATGGCGATCAGCGGGGCGTCGAGCAGCTCGGCGGCCAGCGCGTCGGTGAGCTCGGTGTCACTGGCGAGCCAGGGGGCCTGCCCGGCACCCGACTGCCAGGCGGGGAGGGGCACGATGCACCGCCCCCCGCTCGGGGCGGCATCGCTGTCGCGAACCAGGGTCCAGTCGTCCACGGCCGGCTGGCCGGCGCGGATGAAGGGGCGTGCAGGGACGGCTTGATCAGGCATAGACCCGCTCCTTGAAGGGTTTGAGACCGATGCGGCGGTAGGTGTCCAGGAAGGTCTCGCCGTCGGCGCGCTCGCCCACGTAGACCTGCAGGACCTTGTCGATCACCTCGGGCACGCTTTCGCGGCTGAAGGAGGGGCCGAGGATCTTGCCGAGCGATGCCTCGTTGCCCTGGGCGCCACCCAGCGAGATCTGGTACCACTCCTCGCCCTTCTTGTCGACGCCGAGGATGCCGATCTGGCCGACGTGATGGTGGCCACAGGCGTTCATGCAGCCGGAGATGTTCAGCTCGAGCGGCCCCAGGTCGTAGAGGTAGTCGAGGTCGTCGAAGCGCTCCTGGATCGCCTGGGCCACCGGAATCGACTTGGCATTGGCCAGGGCGCAGTAATCGCCCCCGGGGCAGCAGATCAGGTCGGCGAGGGTGCCTACCGTGGGGTTGGCCATGCCCAGCGCATCCAGCCGATGCCAGAGCGCCTCGAGGCGATCCACCGGCACATCGGAGAGCACCAGGTTCTGCTCGTGGGTGACCCTCAGCTCACCGTAGCCGAACTCATCGGCGAGGTCGGCGATCTGGTGCATCTGCTCCCAGGTGACATCGCCGGGCGAGTGGTCGCGGCGCTTGAGCGACAGGGTCACCGCCTTGTAGCCGGGGACCTTGTGGGCGTGGACGTTGTTGGTCACGAAGCGCGCGAAGGCGCGATTCTCGCCGCGCAGCCGTTCGAAGCCGTCGATCGCCGCCGGGTCGACCGGCCGCCGCTCGGGGTCGATGAAATGCCCCCGCATGGTCTCGACGGTCTCCCGGGTCAGGGTCTGGGGACCATCCTTCAGGTGGGACCACTCGGCCTCGACGCGGCGACGGAACTCCTCGACGCCCAGCGCCTTCACGAGGATCTTGATGCGTGCCTTGAACTTGTTGTCGCGGCGGCCGAACTGGTTGTAGACCCGCACCAGGGCCTCGAGATAGGTGAGCAGGTGCTGCCAGGGCAGGTCCTCGCACACCACGTCACCGATCATCGGGGTACGGCCCAGGCCACCGCCGGCGAGTACCTTCACCCTCACCTCGCCGCGCTCGTCCTGCCACAGCCGCAGCCCCACATCGTGGACCTGGATGGCGGCACGATCCTCGGCGGCACCCGTCACCGCGATCTTGAACTTGCGCGGCAGGTAGGCGAACTCCGGATGGAAGGTGGACCACTGCCGGATCAGTTCGCACCAGGGGCGCGGGTCGACTTCCTCGTCGGCGGCGACGCCGGCGAACTGGTCGGTGGTGGTGTTGCGGATGTCGTTGCCGCTGGTCTGGATGGCGTGCATCTGCACGCTGGCCAGCTCCTCCAGCATGTCGGGAACCGTCTCCAGCTTCGGCCAGTTGAGCTGCAGGTTGGTGCGGGTGGTGAAGTGCCCGTAGCCCCGATCGTAGTCGCGAGCCAGGTCGCCGAGCTTGCGCAGCTGGTAGGCCGCCAGCATGCCGTAGGGAATGGCGATACGCAGCATGGGGGCATGGCGCTGGACATAGAGGCCGTTCTGCACACGCAGGGGCAGGAACTCCTCTTCGCTGAGTCGCCCGGCCAGATAGCGTTCCATCTGGTTGCGGAACTGGGCGACCCGTTCATTGACCAGGGTCTGATCGTGAGTGTCGTAGCGATACATTCAGCCGGTCCTGCTGCAGTGAGAGTGGCGTGGCGTAGGGGCACCTTACCGCCTCAGCGATATTCTATGAAAGAATAAATGTGCATAGTTTTTATACGAATAGTAATAACCTCCGCCCGGGGGCAAGCCCGCCGGGCGGGTGTCGGCCCGGAAACCGGGGGATGGCTAGACCTGCAGTTGCTGCCAGCGTCGCCGCTGCCAGATCAGCGCGAACCAGGCCGAATTGAGGCAGCGGTAGCCGAGCTGCACCCACCAGATGCCGATCAGGCCATGCTCCAGCACCACCCCGACCCACCAAGCCAGCGGCAGGAACACCAGCCACTGCATGGTCAGGGTGGCCGTCATCACCATGCGATTGGCCCCGGCGCCGAGCAGCGCCTGGGCCAGCACCAGGGCGGCGGCATCCAGCACGATCATCGCCGCGGTGAGCTGCAGCGGGACGCGACCCAGCTCGATCAGCGCCGGGTCGTGCAGGAAGAGGCCCAGCACCGCCTCGGGGAAGGCCGCCATCGGCAGCGCCAGCGCCGCGAGGCAGGGCCAGGCCAGGTGCACCACCTCCCAGCCCCAGCGATGGGCGTCTCGGTGAGCCTGGCGGCCGAGGGCCTGGCCCACGAGGCTCATCGCCGCCATGCCCAGGCCCACCCCCGGCAGGATGAGCAGCAGCGAGAGGTTCACCAGCACATGGCCCACCGCCACGCTGGGCGTGTCGATGCGACCGAGCATCCAGAACAGCACGGCATAACCGGCGGCGAACCACAGCTGCTGGAAGGAGTGGGGCGTGGCCAGTCGCAGGGTGGTGACGACCGTCAGTCGCCGAGGCAGGCCGGCGAGAAAGCCGCTGGTGGTGGCATGCCGGGTGCTGAGCAGGACCCAGATCACCAGCCCGACGAACAGCGACAGGCTGGTTCCCGCGCCGGCCCCGGCGGCCCCCATGGCCGGCAGGCCGGCGTGGCCGAAGATCAGGCCGATGCTCGCCACCACGTTGATCAGGTGCATGAAGAGGATGATGCGCAGGTAGATGCCTGTCTGCTGGATGCCGTTCCAGTAGCCGCGGAAGCAGAAGATCATCGCCACCGGAACGAGCGACACCACTCGCCAGCGGAAGTACTCCACCGCCACGGCATTGACCGCCGGATCCTGGTTGATCAGCGCCAGCAGGCGCGGCGCCTGCCACAGGCAGAGCAGGGCGAGCGGGCCGGCGACCACCAGGGCGATCAGCAGGCCGGCATTGAGCGCCATCGCCCGCTGCCCCCAGTCCTCCTCGCCGTGGCGTCGCGCGGTCTGGGCCTGGACACCGGAAGAGAGCCCGAAGACCATCGCGGTGATCAGGAACATGGCGTAGCCGCCGATACCGACCCCGGCCAGGGGGACCTCGCCCAAGGATCCCACCAGGGCCGCATCGATCAGGTTGAGCAGGCTCTGGGAGAGCATGCCGGCGATGATCGGCAGGGCGAGGCGCAGGATCGTCTGGCGGCGAGAAGGCTCGGGCAGCATCCGTCTTCCGGGTCGGTGATGGCCGCGACCCCGCGCTTTCGCGGGGCCGGCGCCGGGATCAGGCCGGGTCGTAGGAGAGTACCGGGGAGAGCCAGCGCTCGAGTTCCTCGAGCGTCATTCCCTTCCGGCTGGCCAGCACCTCGACCTGGTCGCGGGTGATCTTGCCCGTCGAGAAGTACTTCGACTGGGGGTGCGAGAAGTACCAGCCGGCCACCGCGGCGGCGGGCCACATGGCGAAGTTCTCGGTGAGTTCCAGGCCGCTGTTGGCCTCGGCCTCGAGCAGGCGGAACAGCGTGGCCTTCTCGGTATGGTCCGGGCAGGCCGGATACCCCGGCGCCGGGCGGATGCCCTGGTACTTCTCGCCGATCAGCGCATCGTTGTCGAGGGACTCCTCGGGCACGTAGCCCCAGAACTCCTTGCGCACCCGCTCATGCAGGCGCTCGGCGAAGGCCTCGGCCAGGCGGTCGGCCAGGGCCTGCACCAGGATGGCGTTGTAGTCGTCGCCGGCGGCCTCGTAGGCCTTGCTCAGTGCCTCGACGCCGTGGCCGGCGGTGACCGCGAAGCCGCCGATCCAGTCCGGCTTGCCGCTCGGCTCTCCGTTGGCGTCATAGCGGGGCGCGATGAAGTCCGCCAGGCTGTAACAGACGCCGTCGCGGTTCTTGGTGGTCTGCTGGCGTATATGGTAGAGCCGCTCGATCACCCGGGTGCGCGACTCGTCGGCGTAGACCTCGATGACGTCGTCGTCGACGCTGTTGGCCGGCCACAGGCCGATCACGCCGCGGGCCTGGATGCGCTTCTCGTCGATCAGCTTGCGCAGCATCGCCTGGGCGTCCGCGAACAGGCTGCGCGCGGCCTCGCCGACCACGGCGTCGTCGAGGATCTTCGGGTACTTGCCGGCGAGCTGCCAGCTCATGAAGAAGGGCGTCCAGTCGATGCGCTCGACCAGCTCGTCGAGGTCGTAGTCGTCGAAGGTCACCAGGCCGGTCACGGCGGGCCGCGGCGGGGTATAGGCCGTCCAGTCGATCGCCGGCTTGCGCTGGCACGCCTCGGCGTAGCTGAGATCGGCGGCCTTGGGGCGGCGCTTGGCGTTGCGCTCGCGCACCGTCTCGTACTCGGCACGGATCTCGGCCACATAGGCCTCCTTGAGGCCCGGGGAGAGCAGCTTGCCGGCCACCCCCACGGCCCGGGAGGCGTCGGTGACATAGATCACCGGGTGCTCGTAGCCGGGTTCGATCTTGACCGCCGTGTGGGCCTTGGAGGTGGTGGCCCCGCCGATCAGCAACGGCAGCGAGAAGCCTTGCCGCTGCATCTCCCTGGCCACGTGTACCATCTCGTCGAGCGAGGGCGTGATCAGCCCGGAAAGGCCGATGATGTCGGCGTTGACGTCGCGCGCCGTCTGCAGGATCTTCTCGGCCGGCACCATGACGCCCAGGTCGATCACCTCGTAATTGTTGCACTGCAGGACCACGCCGACGATGTTCTTGCCGATGTCGTGGACGTCGCCCTTGACCGTGGCCATGACGATCTTGCCCTTGGCCTGGATGTCCTCGCTCTTCTCGGCCTCAATGTAGGGAATGAGGTAGGCCACCGCCTGCTTCATGACCCGCGCCGACTTGACCACCTGGGGCAGGAACATCTTGCCGGCGCCGAACAGGTCGCCGACCACGTTCATGCCGTCCATCAAGGGACCCTCGATCACCTCGATGGGGCGGCCGGCGCGCTGGCGGGCGAGCTCGGTGTCCTCCTCGATATAGGCGGTGATGCCCTTGACCAGGGCGTGCTCGATGCGCTTCTCGACCTCCCAGGAGCGCCACTCGAGGTCCTCCTTCTTCGCCGCGCCGCTGCCGTCCCCCTTGTACTTGTCGGCCAGGTCCACCAGCCGCTCGGTGGAGTCGCTGCGGCGGTTGAGGACCACGTCCTCCACCGCCTCGCGCAGTTCTTCCGGCAGGTCGTCGTAGACGGCGAGCTGGCCGGCGTTGACGATCCCCATGGTCAGGCCGGCGCGAATGGCGTGATAGAGGAAGACCGAGTGGATCGCTTCGCGCACCGGGTTGTTGCCGCGGAACGAGAACGACACGTTGGAGACCCCGCCGGAGACCAGGGCATGGGGCAGGTGCTCGCGAATCCAGCGGGTGGCCTCGATGAAGTCCACGGCGTAGTTGTCGTGCTCCTCGATGCCGGTGGCGATGGCGAAGATGTTGGGATCGAAGATGATGTCTTCCGGCGGGAAGTCGAGCTCGTCGACGAGGATGCGGTAGGCGCGCTCGCAGATCTCGGTCTTGCGCGCGAAGGTGTCCGCCTGGCCGACCTCGTCGAAGGCCATCACCACCACGGCGGCGCCATGCCGGCGGCACACGGTGGCCTGCTCGCGGAAGGCGTCCTCGCCCTCCTTCATCGAGATCGAGTTGACCACCGCCTTGCCCTGCACGCACTTCAGGCCCGCCTCGATGATCGTCCACTTGGAGGAGTCGATCATGATCGGCACCCGGGCGATATCCGGCTCGCCGGCGATCAGGTTGAGGAAGCGGACCATCGCCTCCTCGGACTCGAGCATGCCCTCGTCCATGTTGATGTCGATGATCTGGGCGCCGTTCTCCACCTGCTCGAGGGCCACCTCCAGGGCGGTGGTGTAGTCCTCCTCGACGATCAGCCGCTTGAAGCGCGCCGAGCCGGTGACGTTGGTGCGCTCGCCGACGTTGACGAACAGGGCGTCGGCCTCGATGTTGAACGGCTCCAGCCCCGAGAGCCGGCAGGCCCGAGGACGCTCGGGTACCGTGCGCGGCGACATGCCCTGGATGGCCCGGTGGATGGCGGCGATATGCTCCGGCGTGGAGCCGCAGCAGCCGCCGATGATGTTGACCAGGCCGCTCGCCGCGAACTCGGCGACGATGGCGGCCATCTCCTCGGGCGTCTGGTCGTACTCGCCGAACTCGTTGGGCAGGCCGGCATTGGGGTGGGCCGACACGAAGGTGTCGGCCTTGGCGGCCAGCTCCTCCACATAGGGGCGCAGCTCCTCGGCTCCCAGGGCGCAGTTGAGGCCGATGGAGAGCGGGCGGGCATGGCGCACCGAGTTCCAGAACGCCTCGGTGGTCTGGCCGGAGAGGGTGCGTCCGGAGGCGTCGGTGATGGTGCCGGAGATCATCACCGGCAGCCGCTCGCCACGGGCCTCGAAGACCTCTTCCAGGGCATAGATCGCCGCCTTGGCATTGAGGGTATCGAAGATGGTCTCGATCAGGATGAGGTCCGCGCCGCCCTCGATCAGGGCCTCGGAGGCCTCGACATAATTCTCGCGCAACTGGTCGAAGGTGACGTTGCGCCTGGCCGGGTCGTTGACGTCCGGCGACAGGGAAGCGGTGCGCGAGGTGGGGCCCAGCACCCCGGCCACGTAGCGCGGCACCCCGGTCTCGGTGGCCACGGCGTCGCACACCTCGCGGGCCAGGCGCGCCGACTCCCGGTTGAGCTCGGGGACCAGGTCCTCCATGCCGTAGTCACTCTGGGAGAGGCGGGTGCTGTTGAAGGTGTTGGTCTCGACGATGTCGGCCCCGGCCTCCAGGTACTCGCGGTGGATGCGGGTCACCAGGTCGGGACAGGTCAGCCCCAGCAGGTCGTTGTTGCCCTTGAGGTCGCTCGGCCAGTCGGCGAACCGCTCGCCGCGGAAGTCGGCCTCCTCGAGGCCGGCGTTCTGCAGCATGGTGCCCATGCCCCCGTCGAGCATCAGGATGCGGCGGGAGAGGCTGTCGGTGAGCGTGGCAGTCAGGGCTGTGGGAACGGCGGCCATGGGTCGGGTCTGTCTCCAGCGTGGGAAGCATCAGGGGTCTCGGACTGGCCGCGGGGGCGCCTGGGGCGTCTTGTTCGTCTCACCGGGGTGATCACATGCAGGCCAGTGACGTGCTGTCCACCGTCGCGGCGGGCGGCGCAGCGGTCGAATCAGCCCGACATGGTAGCAAACCCCGGCCGCCTGGGGCAGGGGGGAGCGTCGGCGGCGACTATATAACCCAGCAATTCAGTCGGGATTGTCTCGGCGCGCCTGCTCGCTTACCATGGGAGGCATGACATCCCCGGCACGCGGCGCCTCGACCGGGAGAGCGGCTTTCCCCGCCGTGCCGCGGCCAGACCAGCGAGAGCATCAATGAGCGACAGCATCCAGATCACCGACAGCGCCCAGGACTACCTTGCCGAGCTGCTCGAGAAGCAGAACGTCGAGGGGATCGCCGTGCGCATCTTCATCACCCAGCCGGGCACCCCCTACGCGGAGACCTGCCTGGCCTACTGCCGCCCCGGTGAGGAGGAGCCCAGCGACGAGCGCCTCGAGCTCGAGAAGATCGCCGTCTATCTCGACAAGCACAGCATTCCCTTCCTCGAGGAGGCGGTGGTCGACTTCAACGCCGATCGCATGGGCGGCCAGCTGACCATCAAGGCGCCCAACGCCAAGATGCCCAAGGTCAACGCCGACAGCCCCCTGGAGGATCGCGTCAACTACATCCTCTACAGCGAGATCAACCCCGGGCTCGCCGCCCACGGCGGCGAGATCAAGCTGGTCGAGCTCACCGAGGAGCAGGTGGCCGTGCTGGCCTTCGGCGGCGGTTGCCAGGGGTGTGCCGCGGTCGACCTGACCCTCAAGGAGGGGGTCGAGAAGACGCTCATGGAGCGGATCCCCGAGCTGGCCGGCATCCGTGACGTGACCGACCATACGGACACGACAAACGCCTACTACCGTTAGTAAACCCTGAGTTACTGCTGCGCTCGATATCCTGGTCGCCGGCGGTGCTCGCTGTCCTCATGTAGTGAACTACACTCCGGCAGCTGCGCTCCGGCGGCGACCAGCCTCTCTTCGCTCGCGACGTAACTCAGCGCTTCCTTGTTCTTTGTTTTTTCGCGTTCTTATCGGTCCTCTGAAGGCTCCGCTGCGGCGGGGCCTTCGTCGTTGTCGGGCTCGGCCTGGGCGGCACGGGCCGTCACCGGGGTCTGCCAGAGGCAGCGATTGAGCTGGGCCTCGAGCTCGCGTAGCCGCCGGGCCTGTTCCTCCAGCAGCCGCTTCTGCTCGTCGATGCGAGCCTGGAGCAGGGCCTGCTCGTGACGCCGGTTGCCGGCCTGCTCCTCGGCACGGGCGCGCGACCAGTCGGTTTCGCGATGGCGCTTCTCCTCCTCGGCGAGCGCGCCACGCGCCTCCTGCAACTGCTGCTGCAGGCGTTCCAGGCGAGACTCCAGCTGTCGCTCGCGGGTGGCGTGGTGCTTCTCCGCGGCCTGGCGCTCCTGCCGCGCCTCGTCGAGCAGGGCCATCAGCCGGGCTTCGGCGCTCTCGTGGCGCTGCTCCTCCTGGGCCAGGCGCTCGCGCTGCTGCGCCTCCCGCTCCGCCAGGGCCTGCTGGTGATCGCTCGCCTGGCGCTCGTTCTCCGCCTGCAGGCGAGACAGCTGCTCCTCGAGCTGTTCGGCCCGGGCAGCGTCCCGCACCTGCTGTTCCGCCAGGGCCTCGCGCTCGGTCTCGCTGCGAGCCAGGGCGGCGCTGCGCTCCTCCAGTCTCGCCTCGGTGCTGGCCAGGTGAGCGGCCAGGGCCGACTCCCGCTGCTGGGCATCCTCTGCGTGGCGCCTGGCCTCGTCGACCTCGCCGCGGGCGGCCTCCACCTGCCGATCGGCCTCCTCGCGATAATGGGCCAGTGCCTCTCCGGCGGCCGCCTGGGCCTTGTCCCACAACGCCTCGGCGAACTCCTGCAACGCCTCCGGCATGCCTCGCGGCGGCGGGACGTCCCGGTTCTCCTCCCGGCGAACCCGCCAATGGCGGAGGTGCTCGCTGATGGTCGTGAAACTGCCGGTCCCCAGCACCTCGCGCACCTTCTGGACACTGGGCGACTCGCCCCGGGCCAGCAGGTCATCGATCGCCCGCTGGACATCCTCGTACCGTACCCCACTGCGCGCCATGCCATTCTCCTCGTTGCCCCGGCGGGCGTCCGGGCCGCCATCGGCGCCGGTGCCACCCGCAGGATACCGCGTGCCGAGGCTTCATCAAAGCGTTATTACGTATTACATAAAACGTAATTGTATTTATCTTTAGTCGACAAAAAGCAAGATTACGCGGCTTATCTTGATTTTCCTTCTCTTCCCCGGGGATACTGGGCGGCCAAGCGCCAAGCGCCAAGCGCCAAGCGCCAATCCGCCAGCAGGGAGCCGTGAGTGGTGAAACAAGAAGGAGAGCGGTTCGGGGCAGGGGGGCCATTGCTGGCACCGGGCGGGGAAGTGCTTTCCGGGGTTCCCGAGGGTGTCCCTACGGGCGTCCATATCGGCGCCGAGAGCGATATCGAGGCGGTGGGGCAATGGCTCACGGAGTACCGGGCCAGCCCGCAGACGCTGCGCGCCTATCGCCGCGAGGCGGAGCGGTTGCTGTTGTGGCTCGACCAGCAGGGGCTGCGGCTCGACCAGGTCCGCCGGGAGCATCTCGATGCCTTCGAGGCCTTCCTCGCCGACCCGCGGCCGGCAGGCGACTGGGTGGGGCCGCCGCGTCCGCGGCACAGCCCCGACTGGCGGCCCTTCCGCGGGCCGCTGTCGCCCGCCAGCCGTCGCCAGAGCCTGGTCATACTCCAGGGGCTGTTCGCCTGGCTGGTGGAGGCGGGCTGGGTGGCCCACAACCCCTTTCGCCTGATGCGCGACAAGCGGCGCCGACTGGACAATCGCCGCCACGCCATCGAGCGCTACCTGGAGCGGCCGCTGTGGACCTGGTTCTGGGGCTGGCTCGATCGGCCGCCGGGGGAGGGGGCTTCCCGGCGAGCCCGCTACGAGCAGTCGCGTCGGCGCTTCATCTTCGGCTTCGCCTACCTGCTCGCCCCGCGGATCAGCGAGATGTCCGCGGCGCGCATGGGCGACTTCGTGCGCAGGGAAGGGCGCTGGTGGTGGCAGGTGGTGGGCAAGGGCGACAAGGCGGCGCGAATCCCCGTGCCACCGGACATGCTGGCCCTGCTCGAGGCGTGGCGACGGACCCTGGGGCTGGAGTCACGGCCCACGCCGGATGACGATGGCCCGCTGCTGCGCGCCCTGGATGGCCGGCGCGGCCTGGGCGAGAACCGCCTCTATCGACTGATCCGCGAGACCTTCGGCGAGGCCGCCGAGGCACTGGAGAGAGAGCAGGGCGGGCGGGGCCGGGCCGAGGCCGACCGGCTTCGCCGCGCCACGCCGCACTGGCTGCGACATACGGCCCTGACCCACCAGGCCCAGGCCGGGGTGGAACTTCGCTACCTGGCCGGCACCGCCCGCCATGCACGGCTCGACACCACGGCCCGCTACCTGCATGCCGAGGACGAGGAGTGGCATCGCCAGCAGTCGGCCCACGGCCTGGCACCTCTCGGCGCCGACATCGATCGTGATGGCGTCCGCGAGACGTTATAATGGGGACAACCCCTTCAAGGAGGCATCATGAGTTCCGAGATCACCGCCGAGCAGGCCCAGCAGGAACTGCTGGACGAATTCGAGATGTTCGACAACTGGATGGACCGCTACCAGTACATCATCGACATGGGCAAGGCGCTGCCCGACTTCCCCGAGGAGTGGAAGACCCCCGAGCGGAAGATCCAGGGCTGCCAGTCGAACGTCTGGATGCATTACCGCATCGACGGCGGGGTGGTCCACTTCGACGCCGTCTCGGATGCCGCCATCGTCTCGGGCCTGATCGCCGTGCTGATGCGCATCTACAACGATCGCCCGGCCGCCGAGATCCGCGCCACCAGCCCGCACTTCCTCAAGGACCTGGGGCTCGACAAGCACCTCTCGCCGACCCGCAGCAACGGCCTGAACAGCATGCTGGCACGCATCTACGAGGTGGCGGAGAAGGAGGCGGCCTGAGTTCACTCCTGCCGGTGGCCAGGCTCCCGGCAGCGGAAGTGCTCGTCCAGTTCGTCGTCCTCGCGGCACAGCGCCTCGCTGGGCCCGCCCGGCACCGGATCGATGCCGCCCTCGCAGCCCGGGTGGCAGCGGGCGATGCGCCGCGCCGCCAGCAGTGCCCCCCTGAACGGGCCATGGACCTGGATCGCTTCCAGGGTGTAACTGGAACAGCTCGGCCAGTAGCGGCAGCGGGGCCCCAGCAGGGGGCTGAGCACCCACTGGTAGATCCTGACCAGGCCGATCATCAGCCATCCCAGGCCGCGGCGCAGGGCGCGCAGCAGCCGGGCCAGCCAGGCGGCGAGGCAGGGCATCCCGTTCAGCCCTTGCTGCCGTAGAGGCTGTCGGGGTCGATCAGGGGCGCACTGCTGATGCGGGCATGGTCACCCTCCAGCGCCACGTAGAAGCAGCTGCGCCGGCCGGTGTGGCAGGCGGGACCGGTCTGGTCGACCTGCAGCAGCAGGGTATCGCCATCGCAGTCCAGCGCCGCTCGCCGCAGATGCTGCTGCTGGCCGGAGGACTCCCCCTTGCGCCACAGCTTGCCCCGGGAGCGCGACCAGTAGCAGACCCGGCCCGTCGCCAGGGTCTCCTCCAGCGACTCGCGATTCATCCAGGCCATCATCAACACCTCGCCGCTGTCGTGCTGCTGGGCGATAGCGGGTATCAGCCCGTCGGCATTGAAGCGCACCGCGGCGAGAATCTCGTCCAGCGGGTGCCGGCTGTCGACGTCGGCCTGCTCGAGGCGCTTGAAGGTGTCACTCATGCGGGCTCCTGATTCACGAAGGGAAGGGCGGGGCACTCACTGTTGGCCGGCGACGGCCTGGAGGCAGGCCTCGCAGCGCCCCAGCAACTCGATGGTCTGGCGCTCGACTCGAAAGCCCAGGTCCCGGGCGCGACCGGCCAGCTGGGCATTGACGTCATCCAGGTGCAGCTCCTCGACGCGCCCGCAGTGACGGCAGATCAGCAGCTGGAAGCCATGGGCATGCTCGGGGCAGGGGCAGGCCACGTAGGCGTTGAGCGACTCGATGCGATGCACGAAACCCTGCTCGATGAGGAACTCCAGGGCGCGATAGATGGTCGGCGGCCGGGCGGCGGCATGCTCCGCGGCCAGTCGATCGAGGAGGTCGTAGGCCTTCAGGCCGCCGGGGGAGTCGGCGATCATCTCGAGCACACGTCGGCGAATCGGCGTGAAGCGAACGCCGCGGCGCTGGCATTGCCTTTCGGCCTGATGCATCAGGGCACGGGAGTCGGTCATGGCGGCCATGCTGTGGCTGTGTGGAATGCGCTATTCTACGCGCCGGGCGGCAGGGGAGCCAGTCAGCGCCTCAGTCCACCACCATGGCATCGGGCTCCGGCTGGGTCTCGCGCAGCTCGCTGCGCCGGGCGAAGTGCTGCTGGGCGAAGGCCACCCGCTGTTCCGGTGAGGTCGCCTCGGTGTGACGCTCGACCAGGTCGAGACGGGACCTCAGCCCCTCGCCGTTGGCCATCTGGATCGCCAGCCCGGGCCGGGCATTGAGCTCCAGCAGCATGGGGCCGCGATCCCGGTCGAGCACCATGTCGGTGCCGAGGTAGCCGAGCCCGGTCATCTCGTAACAGCCGGCCGCCAGCAGCAGCAGGTTCCGCCAGTCGGGAATCCGCAGGCTGGCCAGTTCGTGGCCGGTGTCCGGATGATCGTGGCGGGTACGATCGAACTGCACGCCACGGATGGCGGTACCGCTGGCGATGTCCAGCCCCACGCCCACGGCCCCCTGGTGAAGGTTGGCCTTGCCGTCCGAGGCGGCAGTCGAGAGCCGCATCATGGCCATCACCGGATAGCCCCGGAAGACGATCACCCGGATGTCCGGCACGCCCTCGTAGGTATACTCCGAGAGGCCCTCGTCGAAGTTGATCAAGGCCTCGATCACCGCCACGTCGGGGGAGCCCCCCAGGGAGTAGAGCCCGGAGAGGATGTTGGAAACGTGGCGCTCGATATCCTCCAGCCTGAGCTGGGCCCCGCTGGGCTTGATGTAGAGGCCGCCGGCGCTCTGCTCGATGACCAGTATCCCCTTGCCGCCGCTGCCCTTGGCCGGCTTGATGACGAAGCCGTGGTGGCCGTCGAGCATGCCGTGCAGCTGCTTGACGCCGAACTGGGTGGTCACGGTACCGATCAGAGCCGGTGTGGTGATGCCATGCTCCTGGGCCAGCAGCTTGGTCTTGAGCTTGTCGTCCACCAGCGGGTAGAGCCGCCGGTCGTTGTAGCGGCCGATGTAGCGGATGTTGCGCCGATTCATCCCGATGATGCCCTTCGCGCGTAGCTTGTCCGGAGTCGTCCACATGCGGCTCAGTCCTCGGTGACGGGCTTGAAACGACGCAGCTCCAGCAACCGGTAGCCGGTGTAGTTGCCGAGCAGCAGGATCAGTGCCATCAGTATCAGCTGTACCCCCAGGAAATTGAAGGTGATGTGGCGTATCCAGGGGTTGTTCATGGCCAGGTAGGCGAGTACCGCCGTGATCAGGCTGCCGCCCCCCTGGATCAGTACCTCCTTGGGCCCTTCCTCCTCCCACAGGATCGACATGCGCTCGATGGTCCAGGAGAGGATGATCATCGGGAAGAAGGTGATGGTGAGGCCGGCATTGAGGCCGAAGCGGTAGGAGAGCACCGAGAACAGCGAGATGATGGCGATCACCGTGATGATCACCGCCGTGACCCTCGCCACCAGCAACAGGTTCAGGTAGGAGAGGTAGCTGCGGATCACCAGCCCCACGGCGACGATCAACAGGAAGCCGACCAGCCCGGTGACCAGCGTGGTCTGGATGAAGGCCAGGGCGATCAGCACCGGCATGAAGGTGCCGGAGGTCTTGATGCCGACCAGCACCCTCAGGATCACCACCACCAGGGCGCCGATGGGAATCAGCAGGATGGTCTGGAACAGTGCCTGCTCCTCGAGGGGCAGGCTGTGGATCGAGAAGTTGAGCAGGGTGTCGTCGGCGAGCTGGTTGCGCACCGCGGCGGCGGCTGGCTGGTTGTGGGTGAGCATCGAGAAGGTGACCCGGGAGTTGGTGGCCCCCTGGACCTCCAGCACCGCCTGGCCGGCGGATTCCCACAGAAGCAGGTTGTCCGGGCGACCCTGCTCCCCGGTGGCCGGATTGAACAGCGCCCAGCGCTCCTCGTCGAACACCTGGACCCAGGAGGTCAGGCTCTGGCGTCGCCGGCCGTCCTCCAGCATCAGGCCGCTGACCTCGCGGGCCGGCACGCCGGCCTGGTTGAGCAGCCGCACCAGCAGGGGGCTGCGCTCGAACTGGGTCAGCAGCAGGCGGGTATTCTCGCCCTGGCGCTCGTCGCCGAAGTCGCGGATCAGTTCCCGGGCGAAGGTGAAGGCATCGGCGCTGCGGCGCCAGGCGCGATCGATCACCTGGGCGGCGGCGGTGTCGTACGGGCGTTCCCAGACGATGTCGCCACGCAGCTTCGGCGGTTCGGTGCGTGGCGCGCGGGAATCCGGCGCCACCAGCAGCTGGGCCGTGTAGTAGAGCTGCTGGCTGCCGCTGGCCTCGCGGATCGACCACTGGGCGCGGCGCCCGCGCTGATCCTCGAGGAAGGCCAGGCCATAGCCGGGAGAGGCGGTGTTCTCGGTGAGCAGGCGGAACCCCTGCTGGCTGGAAGGCAGGGCCATGTCGACCATGACCGCGTCGCCCGTGGCGTCGAAGTTGACCAGCGCCTCGACCTCCCAGACCTGGCGCTGCTCGCCGGGGGTCCAGGGAACCTCGAGCTGCACGTGGCGATGCACGCTCATGGCGATGCCGACCACGAGCAGGAGGCCGACGATCAGATAGAAGGGCAGTCGTGACATGGGTCATCCTTGGAAGGGGAAGGCGAGGTGCCTGCCGGCGCCTCAGGCTTCGTCGTCATCCCGGTCCCCGGCCTCGTCGAGCTCGGCTTCCTCTGCCGGGCGCCCGCCGGGAAACTCCGGCCGTTCATGCAGGTAGCTCTCCGCCACGTCGATCACCGCGATATCCATCAGGAAGCGCCTTCCCAGGAGCACCGGATAATTGAGGTGCGTGCGGTCATTGAGGGTGAACTCCACCGGCTCGCGGATCGGCCCCAGGGTCATCAGCAGGCTGACCACCGGCCGGGAGTGCTCGCCGGCGGCCTGCAGGATGCGCACCCGGCGCTCCACGGGCGCCTCGATCCACTCGTCGGCCACTCCCTCGACCGCCACGTCGTCCTCGCCCAGGCCGAGCTTGAACCTGACCCAGTCCTCGCCGTCACGCTCGAAGCGCGTGATATCGGTGGCCGAGAGCGAGGAGGTGTTGGCACCGGAGTCGACTCGGGCCTTGAGGTAGGTACCCACATCGGGCAGGCCGACCCATTCGCTGCGGCCGACGACAGCCTTGTTGGCCAGGCCGAGTTCGTCGGCGACACACTCGCGGGTGATCACCACCGGCTCGCCACCGGCACGCTCCAGGCGCTCGATATCGGCGCGCAGGTGGCGCAGCAGGCTGCCGACCTCGCGGACCTCGGTGTCCAGCAGCGCCTGGCGGTGGAGCTGCTGGTCGAGCAGTTGCTGCTGGGCGTCGCAGCGCGATGCCATCCCGGCTTCCAGGCGATCGATGCGCATGGCGAATTCGTCGGGGGTCAGCACCGGTTGGGGGTCGGGGCCTTGTCCCTGGATGGCGCAGCCGGCCAACAGCAGGACGAGGGAAAGGGCTCCGGATTGCAGCAGGCGGTGTCGCATGGGGTGAGGGGAATCCTGTAGGTGGTGGCGTGATGATAAGGAGTCGCCGGCTACCTTGTCCAACGCCGCATACCCGGGTCTCGAGGTTGAGTTGACCCCGCCGAGGGACGTTGGTTCATGTCAATTTAACATAATATACATTATACGAACCAGTGCATGCCGGCTGCCTGGTCCTGCCACGGCGGCCCCTTGACCTGGTTCAGGGTTCGCACTCCCGTTCGCTGTCATGCTTGCCCCTGACATCGAGGCGAATGCCGGCGGTAGAAACGCCACCCGGTACCCCTGATGGATTCGGCACGGATGACGAGGGCCTGACGTCGAACGCGGCGGCCATGACGGTGACTGAGTCGATCAGCGACGCCTGGACCAAGCACGAGAACGCCCCGGAGCCTTGAACGGCGGCCCGGGGCGTTCGCCCTGCATGGCTGGAGAACCATCACGCCCTGTCGTCTGGCACGTCGCAGCATCCTCTCGGCACGGCGCCGTGCCGGTCGGCCGCGGGGCCCGGCTCAGAGCGGCTTGGTATCGTCGGCATCCTCGGCCGGCGCGTAGGAGCCATCATCGCGATGCACCTCGTTGCCGGTCAGGCCGGGCGTGAACACGCATGCCAGGTGCATGGTCTTGCGGGCACGCAGCAGGTGCTCGTCGTGCTGGTCGAGGATATAGATGTCACCCGGCTTGATGGGCCAGATCTTGCCGTCGGCCAGGGTCTCGACCTCGCCCTCCCCCTCGATGCAGTAGACCGCCTCGAAGTGGTGCTTGTAGTGGATATGGGTCTCGGTCCCCTCGTAGATCCGGGTGATATGGAAGGAACAGTTGCCGCCATCATCGGCCAGCGACAGGCGGGTACTGTCCCAGTTGCCGTTCTCGGCCTTGACCAGGCGGTCGGTCTGGCGTGCTTCCTCGAGATTGCGAACGATCATGGATGCGCTCCGATAGAGTTGAAGACGGTGATGTCGGTGACGGGCCGTGCCGGCCGATGACCCGGCCGCCCCATGATGGGGCGGCCTCCTCAGGCTATCAGCTCAGGGCCTGCCTGGCGCTGTTCTCGAGGATATCCAGGCCCTCCTGAAGGTCCTCGTCGGTGATGGTCAGCGGGCAGAGGCACTTGACCACCTCGCCATCCTGGCCGCTGGTCTCGATGACCAGGCCGTTCTCGAAGGCCTTGTGGGTGATCCGGTCGGCGATCTCGCCGGTCCCCACGTCGATGCCGCGCATCAGGCCGCGTCCACGCTCGGAGGCCTCGATGCCCTGCTCGCTGATCCAGGCCGCAATCTTCTGGAAGCGCTCGGCGACGATATCGCCCTTGCGCTGGACGTCACGCGCGAACTCGTCGTTGCCCCAGTAGTGGCGCAGGGCCGCGGCGGCGGTGGTGAAGGCCAGGGCGAAGCCCCGGAAGGTGCCGTTGTACTGGCCCGGCTTCCAGATGTCGAGCTCCGGGCGCATCAGTACCTGGGAGAACGGAAGGCCCAGGCCGGAGAGGGACTTGGAGTTGGTGACGATGTCGGGGACCACGCCGGCATGCTCGAAGCTGAAGAACTTGCCGGTGCGGCCGCAGCCGGCCTGGATGTCGTCGACGATCAGCAGGATGTCGTGCTCGCGGCAGATGCTCTCGAGGCGCTTGAGCCAGCCGAGGCCACAGGCGTTGATGCCGCCCTCGCCCTGCACGGTCTCGACGATCACGCCGGCCGGCACGTCCAGGCCGCCGGACTTGTCGGTCAGCAGCTTCTCGAAGTAGTCCAGGGTGTCGGTGCCGTCACCGAGATAGCCGTCATAGGGCAGGAAGCTGGCGCCCACGGTGGGCACGCCACCGGTGGCCTCGCGGAACTTGCGGTTGCCGGTGGTGGCCAGGGCGCCCATGGTCACGCCGTGGAAGCCGTTGGTGAAGGTCACGATGTTGTGGCGCTTCTTGGCGTTGCGGGCCAGACGTATGGCGGCCTCGACCGCGTTGGTGCCGGTCGGCCCGGGGAACTGGACCTTGTAGTCCAGGCCGCGCGGCTTGAGGATCAGCTCCTCGAGGGTCTGCAGGTAGTCACGCTTGGCGGCGGTCCAGAAATCGAGGCCGTGGATGATGTTGTCCTCGGCCAGGTACTCGACCAGCGCCTGCTTGATCTTGGGGTTGTTGTGCCCGTAGTTGAGGGTACCCGCACCGGCGAGGAAGTCGATGTACTCGCGGCCGTCCTCGTCGGTGAGACGGGCGTTGCTGGCCCGGGTGAAGACCACCGGGAAGGAGCGCGAATAGGTACGGACATCGGATTCCATACGTTCGAGGGTCTGGGTCTGCATGTGGCGACCTCCTTGTGAGAAGACGAATCGGATGGGCATGGCGGGGCCGCTCGACGGCCACTCGCCAGGCAGGGTGATGCGGGGTCGTTCAGAGGCGATCGGTCTGGAAGGGACCGATGCGAACCAGGTTCTCCGGGTCGTGCTCCCCGCCGAGCTGGTCGGTGGAGAAGTATTCACGGCTGTTGAGCGGGGCCTGCCAGCGGTCGGCGAGGCGACGGAACAGCCCCCAGGAGGCCTGGTTGTCGGGGGTGATGGTGGTCTCGAGGTGATGCACCTCGGCCAGTTCGGGGCGGGTCATGACGGCTTCCACCAGGCGCCGGGCCAGCCCGGTGCCGCGGGCCTTCTCGCCCACCGCGACCTGCCACAGGAAGTAGGTGTCCGGCGCATTGCTCTTCACGTAGCCGGAAACGAAGCCGACGATCTCGCCCTCCTCGTTGGTGGCCACCGCGCAGGTGTCGCGGAACTGGGTGGCCAGCAGCAGGTAGGCGTAGGCGGAATTGACGTCCAGCGGCGGACACGACTTGACCAGTTCGTAGATACCCCAGCCGTCATCGGGATTGGGCTTGCGGATGAACAGCGGCATCGCCTCGTGGCCGACCACGGCATCCGCCACGCTGGGGCGCGCCAGGTCGGCTGAGGGTGTGAAGGGCTCGGTGGTTGCGTTCATGTCGGTGCTTCGCTGTAGCGAATTTGGCAAGCATTATAACAGCGGCTTATCACATTTCAAAGCAAGGATTATCCTGTTGCCCACTATCCATAATAGGAAATTATACTAGGTCCCGCCCCCGGGGCGACCCGGACACCCTCCCGTCATCATGAGAATAGCCCGTTTCCCATGGAAGGCCATGGGCATCATCCAACACGACGAGCCGCCCCGGGGGCGGCCCGTCGTCGCGGCGGTGTCAACGCCGGGTCGGGGTGCGCATGGTGACGAACTCCTCTGCCCCGGTGGGGTGGATCCCCACGGTGGCATCGAAGTCGGCCTTGGTGAGGCCTGCCCGCACGGCGATGCCGATCCCCTGGATCACCTCGCCGGCCTCCTCGCCCACCATATGGGCGCCGACGACGACATCGCTGGCGTCATCGACGATCAGCTTCATCAGGCAGCGCTCGCTGCTGCCCGACAGGGTGTGCTTCATGGGCCGGAAGTCGGCGCTGTAGACACGGATCTCGCCACACTGCTCCCGGGCCTGCTCCTCGGAGAGGCCCACGGTACCGATATTGGGGTGGCAGAACACCGCCGTGGCGATATTGCGATAGTCCAGTGGCGCCTTCGGCGGGGTCTCGCCGAAGTGGTGCTGCACCATGTGCATCGCCTCGGCCAGCGCCACCGGGGTCAGTTCCGGACCGCCGGTGACGTCGCCCAGCGCCAGGATGGAGGGCACGGAGCTCTCGAAACGGTCGTTGACGCGGATATGTCCGGCATCGGTCAATTCGATGCCGAGACCCTCGAGGCCCAGGCCCTCGAGGTGGGGCTTGCGGCCCGTGGCGGCCAGCACCGCATCGACCTCGAGCCGGTCGCCGTTGGTCAGGGTCACCCGCAGCCCGCCGTCGCCCTTCTCGATCGACTCGATGTTGGTACCGAAGTGCAGGTCGACCCCCTTGGCGGCCATCTGGTCACGGGTGAACTCGCGCACCTCCCGGTCGAACCCGCGCAGGAAGAGCTCGCCGCGATAGACCAGGTGGGTCTCGCTGCCCAGGCCGTTGAAGATGCTGGCGAACTCGACGGCGATGTAGCCGCCCCCGAGCACCAGGAAGCGGCGTGGGAAGGTGTCGAGATCGAAGATCTGGTTGGAGTTCAGCGTCAACTCGCTGCCCGGGAACTCGGGGACCCAGGGCCAGCCGCCCACGGCGACCAGTATCCTGGCGGCACTGACGCTCTCCCCCGCCACTTCCACGTGGTGGGCGTCGAGCACGCGGGCGCGGCCGTGGATCAGTCGCACCCCGGCATCGTCGAGCAGCCGGGCGTAGATGCCGTTGAGGCGCTTGATCTCGCCGATCTTGTTGTCGCGCAGGGTCGCCCAGTCGAACTCGGGGGCTGCCGGCAGCCGCCAGCCGAAGCCGCCGGCGTCCTCGAAGGCGTCATGGAAGTGGGCGGCGTAGGAGTAGAGCTTCTTCGGCACGCAGCCCACGTTGACACAGGTACCGCCCAGGTAGCGGTCCTCGGCCACGGCGACGCGAGCGCCGCTGGCTGCCGCGGTGCGGGCGGCGCGTACACCGCCGGAGCCTGCACCGATGACGAAAAGGTCATAGTCGAATTCGGACACGTGATTCTCCTGATCAGGCTTGAGGCCGCCGGACGGCCCGGGAAGCGGAATGCGGCCGATGATACCAGCCCGGCACGTGCCCCGGGAGGGCCGGCGGTTGACCCCCCGGGGGCGCGGGGGTAAAAGGGGCCACCCGGACGATCTTCGTCCGGCCCCACCCGAGACGCGAGGTAGTGCCGATCATGCACGAGGACATCCAGGAGCTGCTCGAGAACAACCGTGCCTGGGCGGAACGGATGTGCCGGGAGGATCCCGACTATTTCACGCGACTCGCGCAGCAGCAGAAGCCCGATTACCTCTGGATCGGCTGCTCCGACAGCCGGGTGCCCGCCAACCAGATCATCGCCCTGCCCCCCGGCGAGGTCTTCGTCCACCGCAACGTGGCCAACCTGCTCCACCACAATGACATGAACGCCCTGTCGGTCGTGCAGTACGCCGTGGACGTGCTCAGGGTCCGCCATATCATGGTCGTCGGCCACTACGGCTGTGGTGGCATTCGCGCGGCGGTCGCCGGCGGCGAGTGCGGGATGGTGGATTACTGGCTGCATTCGGTGCGCGAACTCTACAGCCGCTGCCGCGACAGCCTCGAGCCCCTGCCCCTGGAGGAGCAGGTGGATCGCATGTGCGAGCTCAACGTCAAGGCCCAGGTCGACAACCTGTCGCGAACCAAGATCCTTCAGCGCGCCTGGCAGCGCGGCCAGGCGGTGGCGGTACACGGCTGGGTCTACGGCCTGGCGGACGGCCGGGTCAAGGACCTCGCCTGCACCGTCACCGGCCTCGACCAGGTCGCCACCCTCTATCGCATCGATCGCCTGACCTCCGCCGGCGACTGAGGGTGTCAGTAGCGGTAGCGGCGGTGACAGCTCTTGCAGGCCCGGCCGAGGTCGGAGAGTTCCCGTGCGGCCCGGGCGTAATCCTCCTCGGCGGCGGCCTCCCGCAGCGCCGCGATACGTGCCTCGAGCCGATCGAACCCCTCGGCGAACGCCTCCCACTCCTCCCAGATCCGCGGGCGCGCCTCGGAGCCGTGGCCGTGGCTGCCCGCGATGAAGGCCGGCAGCAGGTGGTCGCCGCGGGCGCGCTCGGCGAGGGCCTCCAGGCGGGGTTCGGCATCGCCGGCGGCGCGGTTGTTGACCAGGTCGAAGCGTAACTGGCGCACCAGGCGCTCGACCTCCTTGAGCTCCTCGCGACGCCAGCTCACCGCGGCCCGCGCCTCCTCGAAGGCCGGCGCCTCCGGCGTGCCTGGCTCGGCGACACCGGGCACCAGGGCCATCGCCGGCAGCAGGAGCAGGCCGGCAAGCGTCGAGATGGGGCGCATGGGAAACGACTCCGAACGTGACCAGGGAAAACGAGGCCGCATGATGCCAGCCCTGGCGCCGGCTGTCTGCACCGCGCCGTCCGGCGTCACGCCTGCGGAGGCCACAAGCCGGGCGCCAGGCGATACACTATCCAGGGGTTTCTCGACAGGATGCCGACATGACCGATCTCGACCACCAGCAGCGCGGCCACCTCGCGGCACTGGACGCCGCGTATGCCCGGGTACTCGATGCCGAGGGCTACGATGGCGTGCTGCTCTACAGCGGCCACCCGGCCCGCCATTTCGCCGACGACCAGCATGCCAGCTTCGCCGCCTATGGCCACTTCATGCACTGGACGGGACTGTCCGGCCTGGCCCACAGCTGGCTGCTGGTCCGCCCCGGCCAGGCCCCGGCGCTCTACTTCCATGCGCCTGACGACTTCTGGCACCTGCCGGCCCGGTTGCCCGACGAGGCCTGGGTCGACCACTTCCGGGTCGAGGCCCGCGACGAGGTGGTGCCCCCCGCCCTGCCGCCCGGTCGCTTCGCCGCCCTGGGGGATATCGATCCGGCCATTGCCGCGGCCCTCGAGGCGGAGCTCAACCCCCGGTCGCTGGTGACTCGCCTCGACGAGCTGCGCGTCCGCAAGAGCCCCTACGAGGTGGCCTGTCTGCGCGAGGCCAACCGGCGTGCCCTGGCCGGACACCTTGCCGCCCGCGCGGCCTTCCTCGACGGCGCCGGCGAGCTGGACTGCCAGCTGGCCTACCTGGGGGCCGCGCGAAGCCGCGAGAGCGACCTGCCCTATCCGAACATCGTCGGGATCAATGCACACGGCGGCGTGCTGCACTACCAGCACCACGACAGCGACGCACCGGCCAGGCGCAGGAGCCTGCTGCTCGACGGGGGACATCGCTACCGGGGGTACTGTGCCGACATCACCCGCACCTGGTCAGGGCCCGATGCCGACCCGGCCTTCGCCCCGCTGGTCGAGGGCGTCACGGCGCTGCAGCGGCGGCTGATCGCCGCCCTGCGTCCCGGGGTGAGCTACGTCGAGCTCCACGAGCGGATGCACGCGGGGCTCGGCGCACTGCTGGCCGAGCACGGCCTGATCCGCTGCTCGGCGGCGTCCGCGGTGACGGCGGGAATCACGCGGGCGTTCTGCCCCCACGGCCTGGGCCACCTGCTGGGCCTGCAGGTCCACGACCCGGGCGGGCGGGTCGCCGCCGACGGCACCGCCCTGCCCCCGCCGGCCAAGCATCCGGCCCTGCGCCTGACCCGGGAACTGGAAGCCGGCATGGTGGTCACCATGGAACCGGGGCTGTATATCATACCCATGCTGCTCGACCGGTTCCGCCATCACCGGGACATCGACTGGAGCAGGGTCGATGGACTGGCCGAACATGGCGGCATCCGCATCGAGGACAACGTGCTGATCACCGACCATGGGCCCGTCAACCTGACGCTTCACGACACAGAGTGACATCGCCATGTCCGGCCGATTGCATGCCGCCGACTTTCGACCGCCGCCGGGGCTCGCCAACCGCCACGTCCAGACGCTGCTGCCGCGCCTGCTGCCACGGCGCAGGCTGCGCAGCGAGGTGGAAATCCTCGAGTTGCCGGACGGGGACTGCGTGGAGCTGGTGTGGGTGCAACCCGCGCCGGCGGCCCGCGATGCCCCCGTATTCGTGCTGTTCCACGGGCTCGAGGGTTCCTGCCGCTCCCCCTATGCCCGGGAGCTGCTGGCCACGGCCGCGGGGCTGGGCTGGCGGGCCGTGCTCATGCATTTCCGCGGATGCGGCGACACCCCCAATCGGCTGCCACGGGCCTATCACAGCGGCGACACCGCAGACGCCTACTGGCTGATCGGCCAGCTGGCCCATCGCTATCCCCGGGCCCTCAAGGTCGCCACCGGGGTCTCGCTGGGCGCCAACATGCTGGTCAAGCTGGTGGCCGAGCAGGGAGGCGACGGGCTCGACCTGACGGGGGCCATCGCCATCAGCGCCCCCCTGGACCTGGCGGCCAGCGCCGACACCCTGCACCAGGGCTTTGCCCGCCTCTACGAGCGGCACCTGCTCGGCGCGCTGAAGGCCAAGGTCGCGCGGCGCCTCGCGGCCGGTGAACTGCCCCTGGCGCTGGAGAGCCGCCAGCTCGCCGGGCTCGACAGCCTGCGCGCCTACGACGATGCGGTCACCGCTCCCCTGCACGGCTTCGAGGGTGCCGCCGACTACTACCGGCGCGCCTCGGCCGGGCGCCTGCTCGGCGAGCTGGAGCTTCCCACCCTGGTGCTCCACGCCGACGATGATCCCTTCATGCCGCGGGGCCTGTTCGAGAGACTCCCCGAGCCGTCGGCATCGGTACGCGTGGAGATCGCCCATCACGGCGGACACGTGGGCTTCATGGAGTGGCGCGATGGACGCCTGCGCTCCTGGCTGTCACGGCGGGTAGCGCGACAGCTGGTGGACTGGACCCAGCCCGCGGGCCAGGAGGCCTGGCCGGACCGCCTCCGGGTCACCCGATCGGACAGCTGACCCCGGTGCCGCGCAGACCACAGTAGCCCCCGGGGTTCTTCTCCAGGTACTGCTGGTGGTACTCCTCGGCATAGTAGAACGCCGCGAGTGGCGCGATCTCGGTGGTGATGGCCCCTCTCCCGGCCCTCTGCAGGGCCTGCTGGTAAGCGTCACGGCTGCGACGAGCCACTTCCAGTTGCGCCTCGCCCGTCACGTAGATCGCCGAACGGTACTGGGAGCCGACGTCGTTGCCCTGGCGGTTGCCCTGAGTCGGGTCATGGGCCTCCCAGAACACCTGCAGCAGCCGTTCGAGGTCGACCTGTGCCGGATCGAAGATCACTCGCACCACCTCGGCGTGCCCGGTCAGGCCGGTACAGGTCTCGTCGTAGGTCGGGTTCGGCGTGACGCCGCCGGCATAGCCCACCGCCGTGACGTGCACACCGGGGAGTTGCCAGAAGAGGCGCTCGGCGCCCCAGAAGCAGCCCAGCCCGAGCACGATCTCGCTCAGGTGCTCGGCGAAGGGGGGGACCAGCGAGCGGCCATTGACGGCGTGAGTGCCGCTGATCCGCAGCGGGGTATCGCGTCCCGGCAGGGCATGGGCAGGGTCGATGTTCATCACGGGCTCCTCTCGACGGCGGCGTGGTCGGTTGCGGTCAATCGCCGGGCCCGGGTGGCTTGCCCGGCCGGCTGAAGGTATAGACGAGATCCACCGCCTGTGCGGCACCGGACACCGCCTCCAGGTAGAGGTTCCGCCACAGGGTGTAACGCAGCGTCAGCTCGGCGATCGGCGAGAAGACCCCGACCCCGTAGCTGACCCGCAGGTCCTCGGTGAGCTGGCCGCTCACCCGCACCTGGCTCTGGTCGCCGACCCCCGCGGTCTCCAGGGCGAGGTCGTCGATGCCGAAGGCCTCGCCGATGGCCCCCACCGCCCCGCCGGTCCGCCCGATGGTCAGGCCCAGCAGCGCCGAGGCCAGGGCGCCCCCGGCATCGCCATCCTCGGGGGGACGGCCTCGCAGCAGGTAGGAGAGCGCCCGGGCCTCGTCCATGGCCGGCTCGGAGAATACCCGTAACCGGGGTTCGGCGGCACTGCCGGTGACCCGCAGGCCGGCGATCACCTCGTCCTGGGTCGCCTCGGGGTTGCGGATCGCCTCGAAGTTGAGCAACGGCTGGTCGGGCGGGCCGCTGAACAGCAGTACGCCCCGGCGGATCAGCAGGTCCTGGCCATAGGCGCGGAAACGACCATCGACCAGGTTGACGTCGCCGAACAGCTGTACCGGGCCGTTCTGCTGGCGCACCTCGAGGGTGCCGGCCAGTCCCGACTCCAGCCCGTAGGCCAGGAGCTGCATGTCGGGCCCGAGCCGCAGGTCGATCTGCACGTCCACTGCCATGCCGGCCTCGGCAAGGGCCCGAGCCGCCGACTCGCCGCCCTCCGGCTCGCCCTGTTCGGCGGCCCGCTCGGCCCGACGGCGGTCGCGGATCTCGTCGCGACGGGTGATGATCACCTCGTCGGGGCTCGGGGTCACCGCCGACGCCGGCATCTCGCCCACCTCGAGCCGCGCCCAGGGCACCTGTACCTGGCCACGCACCTGCAGGCGATCCGGCCGGACCCGTACCTGCAGGTCCGGGGCGGCCCGCAACCGGCCGAACGCCGGCAATACCGCCAGCAGCGGCTGCTCACGGGCATCCAGGTCCACGTCGATGCGCCAGTCGTCGGGACTCGGCCAGGCGGCCTCACCGTCGATCTCCAGCCGGCCCTCGTCGGCGGCGACGAAGCCGCTGATCCGCCCCTGGTCGCCGCTCAGGCGTACCGCCAGTTCGCCATCGCGTACCGCCAGGGGGACCTCGCCGCCGATCACCCGGAGGCCGGTGAGGCCGATGTTGCCGTCGAGTACCGGCGCATCGCGGTTGCCGCCGACGCGCACGTCCCCTTCCAGTACGCCCTCGAGGGTGTCCATCCCGGCCACCAGGGTGCGATAGCGCGACAGCCGGAAGTCGTCGAGGGTCAGTCGGCCGTCCAGGGCGCCACTGCCGGCAGGGTCATCGATGCGCAGCACCAGGCGCAGGTCCCCGGCCTCGGCGATGCTCAGCACCAGGTCGAGGTCGGCGCTGGACTGGTCGGCCTCCAGATCCAGCGAGAGCCGCGAGGCGGGTAGCTCCCAGGGCTGCCCATAGGCGTCGAGTCCCCGCACCGACAGCTCGGTGGCCAGGGTCATCTCGCCCTGCCAGCCGGCACCGCCCTGGCGCCACTCGGCGACCAGTCCGGCATCGGTGGCGCCCCCGAGCTCCCAGTCCTCGGGCACCCACTCCTCGATCAGCGACATCGGCAATCGACGTATCGCCAGCACCGCCCGGCCGTCATCCGCCGAGGCCTGCAGGGTCTCCTCGAGGCACAGCGCGCCCCCCTGCTCACGCCCCAGGCAGAAGGGCTGGACGCGCACGCGCCCGGCCGGCAGGTCGGCCTCGAAGGCCACGGCCTCGGCCAGGCGGATGTCGCCATGGTCGGTATCGGCCTCCGCCGAGGTCAGCCGTCCGGCATAGCGATCGCGGTCGCTGCCCATGGCGCCCTCCAGCGCCAGGGCGGCCCGGGAGAGGGGCATGCCCCGGCCGGCGGTGGCATCCAGGGTCAGGCGATGGTCGGAGAGCCGGCCGTCGAGGGCCACGCCGATCTCGCTGAACCGCTGGCCGGCGGCGTCGAGTCGCTCGATATCCAGGCGCAGGTCGATTTCCGGATCCTCGATCCCCACGACACGACCGGCCAGGCGCAGCCGCTCGAGTCGATGCTCGGCGAAGCGCAGCGCCTCACCGCCGAGATCCAGGTCGAGTTGCGGCGATGCCAGGCTGCCCGAGGCACTGAACTCGCCGGCCAGGCTGCCCGAGAGGTCATCATGCAGGCTGGCCAGGGCCGGCAGGGCGATCTCGCCGGCGAGGTCGATAGCCGGTTCGCTGACCCGGCCGGCCGCCGTCAGCCGATTCTCGCCCTGGCGAAAGTCCAGGGCATCGACCCGCCAGCGCATGTCGCTGTCGCCGGCGAGGCTCGCACGCAGTGACATCGGCAGTTCCTGCAGCTCGCCGTCGATGGCCAGCCGGGGAAGGCGCAGGTGCCAGCCCGTCGGCGACCGGGAGAAGCCCAGCTCGGCGTCGCCATCGAGTCGCCCGGCGATGCCGTCGACGAAATCGCCCGGGTCGAGGTTGTCCAGGCGTACCACCGCCTCGACGGCGAGCGCCTCGGCCCAGTCGGCCCGGCCGCGGCTGACCACCGAGGCGCGACCGAGACTCAGCGAAAGTGGCGTCCAGGCGAAGTGCTCGACATCGCCGGTACCGGTCAGGGCCACGCGGGTGTAGGGGATCTCGGGCCCCTCCGCCATCAGCGAGGCGGCAACCCGATAGGCCAGCAGGCTGCCCTCCAGGCGCAGGTCGAGGTCCTCCACCAGGTAGGGGTCCGTCGTCGCGACGGCAGTGCCCGGCGCCGCTGTCCCGGCCCCCGCCTGCACGGAGGTCGCCCCGGGGAGGGGCCACTGGACCAGGTCGCTGGACAGCGCGGCGGTGAATGGCAGGGTCGGGTCCAGCAGGTCCAGGCGGGCATCCAGATCGGCGGTGACCGGCCCGGAGAGCCCCAGCTGCACGCCCAGCGCACCCAGGTCACCGTCCAGTGTCAGCTCGACGCGCTCCCCCGCGAGCTCGGGCATCACCTCGGGCAGCCAGAGCGAGGCCTCGAGCCGGGCCTCCAGGGGGTAGTCGTCCCGCAACTCGATCCTCGCCTCCAGCCGGGCGTCGGTATCCGGCGTCGTCACCTCCAGCGGGGCGATCTCGACCCGACTGCCCTCGGCGGTCAGGCTCAGATCCAGGCGCCTGACCCCATAGTCCAGCGGGCCGCCGACGGCGAAATCCTCCACCCGCAGCTCCGGCACCTCCAGGCGCAGCGGCAGGTGCACCTCGGGCAGCTCCCGCCGGGGCCGCTCCTCGAGCGGCAGGCTGGCCAGCCCCTCCAGCTCGGCGGCGGCCGTCGCCGGCAACGGGGAGCGTACCGCCAGGGCGGCATCGATCGCCTCGGCGTCGAGCCGCGGCCCCTCGTGCTCGGCCTCGCTGAGGGCGAGGCGGGCCCCCGGCGAGAGCGGCAGCAGGAGCCGCGCACCGGTCAGGCGGGTCGGCAGCAGGGTCAGGGTGTCCGCCGCGGCCACCGCCCCGGTCCTGAAGTGCGCCCAGGTCACCCGGGTGCCGTCGGCCAGCTGCACCTCGACATCGAGCAGCTCGAGGGCGCGGATCTCCACGGGGAACGGCAGCGAGACCGTATCGGGCAGGCTCCCCGGTTCACGCTCGCCTGCCTCGTCGGACGCTTCCTCGCCTGCGGCCAGGCGGATGCGCGCTCCCTCCACCGCCAGGGTGTCGAGACAGAGCCGCCCGGCGAGCAGGCAGTCCTCGGCCCAGGCCAGCTCGATACGCTCGGCGGCCAGGCCGACCGGCCCGGCCTCCAGGCGCAGCCCGTGCAGCACCAGGGTATCGAGCGGGGCCCCCTCGGCAGCCTCGAGCCGATAGTAGCCGCGCTTGGCCCCCTCCTCGAGCAGCAGCCCCGTTCCCCAGGGCGAGAGCGCCAGGCCCAGGGCCAGCACGGCCATGCCGAGGAGCCAGAGCGGGAGCAGGATCGACAGGCGGAGGAGTGCCCAGATCAGGCGCCGGGCCATCAGAACTCCGGGCCGATGGCGAAATGAATGCGCCACGAATCGTCCTCGTCATCGAAGGGGTGAGCGACGTCGAACCGTATCGGGCCGACCGGGGAGACCCAGCGCACGCCCAGGCCGGCACCGGTGTTGAGGGCGTCCGGCCCCCACTCCGCGAAGGCATCGCCGGTGTCGACGAAGGCCGCCCCCCACCAGGCCCCGGTGAGTCGGCGCTGCAGTTCGGCGCTGGCGGTGAACAGCTGCTGGCCGCCGACCAGGCGTCCCTCCTCGTTGCGCGGGGCCAGGCTCTCGTAGGCATAGCCGCGAACGCTGCGGTCGCCGCCGGCGAAGAAGCGCAGCGAGGGCGGCACCTTGTCGAAGTCGTCGGTCTCGATGGCGCCGAGCCCGAGCCGGGTGACGAAGCGGGTGTCGTCACCGAACATGCGGATCCACTGGGTCTCCCCGGTCATGCGCAGGAAGTCGGCGTCGGAACCCCAGATGTCGTCAGAGACCTCGAAGGCCAGGCTCTGCCGGTCGCCCCAGCTCGGGAAGGTGGGGTTGCGGGTCCGGGTACGCGACCAGCTGATCCCCGGGTAGAGAATCACCACCTGCGCTTCCTCGCCGCCCTGGGTGAAGTCCTCGTAGGTGGTACGGACATAGATCGTCTGCACCCAGCGATTCTCGAACTCCCAGCGCCGGGCGGCCTCCAGGGTCGCCTCGAGGGAGCGGGTGTCCTCGTTGTCACGGTGGCGAAAGCCGTACTGGAAGCGGTAGCTGTCGCGCAGCGGGTTCGCCAGCGGCATCGTGTAGGTGCCGGTGAAGCGCTGTTCGGGAGCGGAGAGGAAGAGGCCGTGGTCAAGGCCGTGGCCGTAGCGATTGATCCAGGGCTGGTTCCAGGCGAAACGGGTGCGCGGCCCCACGTCGGTGGCATAGCCCAGGCCGATCTCGAACTTGTGGCGGTCGGCCGGCGTCACGCTGACATCGATGGGCACCTCGGGGCGCCGCTCGGCGCGTTGCAGGGCCGAGACGCCCTCGAGCGCCAACGCCGAGAGCCGCGGCTCTCCAGGCCTTGGCCCGGCCGAGGGGGCCTGCGTGGCGAGCTGGCCGTCGGCCACGTCCAGCTCGTTCCAGAAACCCAGACGCGGCGCCGGCAGGGCAAGGCTCGCCGCCTCGCCGAGGCGCGGCCGCACGGCGATGGAGCCGAACCAGCCCGTCTCGCCCAGGCGCTGGTTGTAGCGAGCGAGCTCGCCGGCCAGGTAGGGGTCCCCGGGGGAGAACGGCAGCATGCGCCGCAGGCGCGCTTCCGCGATATGGCTGCCCTCGATGGTGACATCGCCGAAGCGGTGGCGAGGGCCGCTGTCCAGGGCCAGGTAGAGCCTGGCGCTCTCGGCGTGGGGCCGCACCTCCATGCGCCGGTCGACGAAGCGCCAGTCGAAGTAGCCCCGCTCCAGCGAGAGATTGGCCAGGCGGCTGCGCAGCCGGTCGTAGGGAGCGTGCACCAGGGGGTCGCCCACGGCCAGCGGAAAGGCCGCGACGGCCTCCCGGAACCGGGGATCCTCGGCGGCATCGCCGTCGAGACGGATATCGAGGACCTCGATCCGTACCCGCGGGCCGGGCTCGATCATCAGCTCCACGTGCTCGGGCGGGTCGCCCTCGGCGAGCCGGAGGGTCACCCGGGGCTCGTAGTAACCATGGACCCGGAGCGCCTCACGGGTGCGTCGCTGCACTTCGCTCTCGACCCTGGAGCGACTGTACAGCGCCGTGTCGAGGCCATCCAGGTAGTAACGGACATTGTCCGCGACATTCCCTTCCACGCCGTCGATGCGCGCCTCGATGGCGATCGCCCCCTGCGTCAAGCCAAGGCACACTGCCGCCATGCCCAGGCGTGTGAACACGCGATTCCACATATCAACGGCTTCCCTAGCTTGGCATTCGCGCGTTCCGTTGCCTCAGCGCTGCAGCGCCTCCAGCCGAGCACTCAGGGCGAGCTGGGAGCGACGCAGCTCGCCGATCTCGGCCTCGAGCGCGCTCAACCTGCCCGCCATGGCATCGGTGCGCGCCGCTTCATCATCCCGTGATGCCGCCGCGGCTTCAACCTCGTCGGTGAGTCCCGCCAGCCGCGCGGACAACGCGTCCAGCCGCTCCTGCAACTGTCGCTCCTCGCGGGTCAGGCGTTCCTCGAGCTCGCCATGGGCACTCGCCAGCTGCTCATGGGCGGCCTCCAGCCGGGTCAACGCCTCGCCCTGCCCCGCCTCGGCCTCCAGCGAGGCCAGCCTGTCATCCAGGCCGTCGAGGCGTTCGGCGTGGCGCTCGCGGCCAGCATTCAACGCCTCGATACGCTCTCCCAGGGCCGCCCGCCCCTCCTCGCCGGCCCGTTCCAGGGCATCCAGCGAGCGCCGGGTGGCGGCCAGCACGGCATCGCGGGTCTCGGCCTCCTCGTCGATCCGCCCCACCCCCTCCTGCAAGTCGTCGATGCGCTCGTCGATGGCCGAGAACCTCGCCGCCCCACTCTCCTCCTGGCTCGACAGTCGATCGCCGATCTCCTCGTCGCGGGCCTCCAGGGCATCGAGACGGGAGTCCAGGCGTTCCAGGGCCTCGCCGCGCCCCTCCTCGGCGTCGAAGCGGGCATGGACATTGGAGACCTCGCCACCCAGCCTGCCCAGCTCACGCTCGAACCGCAGGCGCTCCTCCCAGCCCGCCCAGGCCAGGGTACCCAGGGCGGCGGCCAGCACCAGGACCAGCAGCCACAACGGCCAGACTCGCGGGGGTGGGGGATGACGCAGGCGGTGCGGTGCCAGGCTGGAATCCGGGTCCGGTACGATCGGTCGCGCATGCCGGCGGTCATCCGGGCGCTCTGCCATGGCGAACTCCTTACTCTCGAGCGATGAGGCCTGCCTGGACAGGGCAGGCAGGACGGTCCTGCGATGAAACCCGAGCCTGACAATCGGAATTGGCGCCTTCCGACCCGGGTGCTATCATGCCGCGACAATAGTTGCACAGCGTTTTCATAGTGTAAGGTTTTTTTCACCCCAAACGCACGGGCTCCGGCCAACGCCCTCGAGGCCGCCCCTTGAAGCCGTGGCGATGAATCCTTCACCATTGGGCGCTGTTTCATCACCGTGACGACAAAGGAGAGTCCCTGAATGGCATTTGAACTTCCCGCTCTGCCGTACGAGAAGAACGCGCTGGAACCGCACATCTCCGCCGAGACGCTCGAGTACCACTACGGCAAGCACCACCAGGCCTATGTCACCAAGCTCAACGAGCTGGTCGAGGGCACCGAGAACGCCGACAAGTCCCTGGAAGAGATCATCAAGTCCTCCTCCGGCGGGCTGTTCAACCAGGCGGCGCAGGTCTGGAACCACACCTTCTACTGGCACTGCCTGTCCCCCAGGGGCGGCGGCGAGCCCAGCGGCGCCCTGGCGGACGCCATCAATGCCAAGTTCGGCTCCTTCGACAAGTTCAAGGAGACCTTCAACGCCAACGCCGTCGGCAACTTCGGCTCGGGCTGGACCTGGCTGATCAAGACCGATGACGGCGGTGTCGACATCGTCAACACCAGCAATGCCGACACCCCCATCGCCCATGGCCAGACCCCGCTGCTGACCATCGATGTGTGGGAGCACGCCTACTACATCGATTACCGCAACGCTCGCCCGAAGTACATGGAGAGCGTGTGGGCCCTGATCAACTGGGATTTCGTGGCCGAGAACTTCAGCTGAGGGCCTGACGCCCCGGCGTCACCCCGTCGATACGAACGACCCCGCCATCGGCGGGGTCGTTCGCGTTCGTCGTCGAGGGCTGCGGCACGAGGCGCCCTCAGGGATCCGCTCGTCGACCGATGCCCCGATAGTGCATGCCTTGCGCCGCCACCCACGCCGGGTCGTAGATGTTGCGTCCGTCGAGCAGCAGCTTCTCGCCGAGCAGCCCCGCGAGGCGCGGCCAGTCCGGGTTCCAGTACTCCTTCCACTCGGTGACCAGCATCAGGGCGTCGGCCCCCTCGCAGGCGGTGTAGGGGTCGGTGTCGAACAGCTCGAGCAGCGGATGCTCACCGACCTCGGCCTGCAGCGCATGGATGGCGGCGGGGTCATGCAGTCGCACCTTCACGCCCTGGGCCCACAGCGACCGCAGCAGCGTCAGCACCGGGGCGTGGTCGATGCGCGCCGTGCCGGGCTTGAAGGCCGCGCCCCAGACCGCCACGGTGCGCCCCTGGAGGCGACCATGGAAGTGGGTCCAGAGCTTGCGGAACAGCGTCTCCTTCTTGTGCTCGTTGATGTCGAGCACCTGTTCGAGCAGCGCCGAGTGCCGGCCGCTGGCCGACTGCACATCGGCCAGCCGCATCAGGTCGCGGGAGAAGTTGGGCCCCCCGAAGCCGCAGCCGGGATAGAGGTACTCGTAGCCGATGCGCGAGTCGGCGCCCATGCCGCGACGCACGAACTCGACATCCACGCCCAGGCTGTCGGCCAGGCCGGCGATCTCGTTCATGTAGCTGATGCGGGTGGCCAGCATGCCGTTGATCGCCAGCTTGGTCAGCTCGGCGGCACGCCTGGGCATGCGCTGGAAGACCTCGCTGCGACGATTGAAGGCACGCAGCAGCTCCCTGACCCGGGCCTCGGCCGCGTCATCGTCGCAGCCCAGCAGCCAGCGCCCGGGGCGGGTGAAGGTCTCCCAGCCCCGCCCCTCCTCCAGCAGGTCGGGCAACGCCACCGCCACCCCGCGCCCCTCGAGCATCGCTTCGAGCCGTTCGGTCTCGCCCACCGGGAAGGTGGAGTTGTTGACCAGCACCAGGCCATCGACGGCCCGCTCGGCCAGCATGGCGAGCGGGCCGGCCAGGTCGCCTCGCTGCTCGGGTGACAGGGCCAGCCAGAGCAGTTCGATACCCTCGCCGTCGGCGGCCTGCAGCCCGGCGGGTTCCACCAGCCGCAGGCTGCCTCGCCCCCGACTGGCCTCTAGCTGCATGCTGAGCTGGGGTTCGCGGTTGAGCCAGTCGGCGCGGGAGAGCTGCTCCCAGGGGGCACTGGCATGGGGCACCCAGGTGACCTGGTGGCCGACCCAGGAGAGGGCCGCGGCGGCGGTGACGGCAGACAGCTCGCTGCCATGGATCAATACCCGCATGGGATTCACTCCTCGGTGGCGTAACGCGCGAGCAGCTCGCGGAAACCCTGGCCGTAGCGCGGATGCCGGCGCCCATAGGCCAGGATGGCCTCCAGATAACCCAGCTGGTGCCCGCAGTCATAGGTCCTGCCGCGCATTCGCCAGGCATCGACCCCCTCGGCCTGCCGCAGGCTCTCGATGGCATCGGTGAGCTGGATCTCGTTGCCGGCACCCGGCGGGGTCTCGGCGAGCAGCGGGAAGATCCTGCCCGTCAGCACGTAGCGGCCGATGACGGCCAGGTCGGAGGGGGCGTCCTCGACGGCCGGCTTCTCGACGACGCCAGCCAGCGGGCGCGACTCGCCCGGTCCGGGCACTTCACCGCCGGTATCCACGATACCGTACTTGTGGACCAGCTCGTGGGGCACCTCCTCGACCATCAGCTGGGAGCGCCGGGTGCGCTCGTAGGCGTCGAGCATGCCGGCGAGGTCGTTGCGCTCGAGCCCCTCGCAATCGACCAGCACGTCGGGCAGCAGCACCGCGAAGGGCTCGTGGTCGCCCACCACCGGCCGGGCGCAGAGCACCGCATGGCCCAGCCCAAGCGGCTCGGACTGGCGTACGCTGATGATGTTGACGTCACCGGGCACGACGGAGCGCAACTCCTCGAGGAGTTCATGCTTGCCCTTGGCCTCGAGGCTGGCCTCGAGCTCGAAGTGCTTGTCGAAGTGGTTCTCGATGGCGCTCTTGCTGCCGTGGGTCACCAGCACGATGTCGCGAATGCCGGCGGCCACCGCCTCTTCCACCACGTACTGGATCACCGGTCGATCGACGATGGTGATCATCTCCTTGGGAATCGCCTTGGAGGCCGGCAGGCAACGGGTGCCGAAGCCGGCAACGGGAAGCACAGCCTTGTTGATCATGGTGCAGTCCTTGTCCTGTGAGTAATCGTCGTCTCTGGATGTCGATGTGTGACCTTGCCAGCGGATGAGACGCGCCGGTGACATCCCTCTCCCGGGGGCAGATCATGGGAATGCGCCCTCGGGAACGGGTAGAATACGCCATGATACCGAACGAGCACCGACCTGCCACCGTGTCGGCTCGGCAACAACTTAACCTTGAGTGGGTTCATGTCTGTGGATTCCAGAACGGAGAGCTCCGATGAGCGCAAGTCACACGGAAGCGGGTAACGTCGATCCCGGCGAGATCGCCAAGTTCGAGGCCCTGGCCGAACGCTGGTGGGACCCGGAGAGCGAGTTCAAGCCGTTGCACGACATCAATCCGCTGCGCCTCGACTTCATCGATGCACGTGCCGGGCTGGCCAGCCGGCGGGTGGTCGATGTGGGCTGCGGCGGCGGCATCCTCGCCGAGGCCATGGCCCACCGCGGCGCCGTCGTCACCGGCATCGACCTGGGCGAGGCTCCCCTGGCCGTGGCACGCCTGCACGCCGCCGAGAGCGGCGTCGAGGTGGCATACCGCCATGTGAGCGTCGAGGCCCTGGCCGAGGAGCAGCCCGGCGACTTCGATGTGGTCACCTGCCTGGAGATGCTCGAGCACGTGCCCGACCCGGCATCGGTCGTGGCCGCCTGCGCCCGGCTCGTCAAGCCCGGCGGCCAGGTCTTCTTCTCCACCCTGAACCGCAACCCCAAGGCCTATGCGCTGGCGATCCTCGGCGCCGAGTACCTGCTGCGCCTGCTGCCCCGCGGTACCCACGACTACGCCAGGTTCATCCGCCCATCGGAGCTCGCCGGCTGGTGCCGCGAGGCAGGCCTCGAGGTGCGCGAGCAGAGCGGCCTGGTCTACAACCCCCTGACCCGCCGCTATCGCCTCTCCAGCAGCGATGTCTCGGTCAACTACCTGATGCACTGCCGAAGGGAGCTCACGTGAGCACGTTTCCCGTGCGCCCCGGCGCCCTGCTCTTCGACCTGGATGGCACCCTGGTGGATACGGCGCCCGACCTGGCCCGGGCCACCAATGCGCTGCGCACCCACCACGGGCTCGCGCCGCTGGCCTATCCGGTGATCCGTGCCCAGGTCTCCAACGGGGGAAGCGCCCTGGTCACCCTCGCGCTGGGCCTGGCCAGGGAGGCCGAGGGGCACGACGAGGCTCGCGACTTCCTGCTGGAGGCCTACGGCGAGGCCATCGCGGTGGAGAGCCGGGTATTTCCCCCGCTCGACCGCCTGCTGGCCGACTGGGAAGCCCGGGCACGTCCCTGGGGCATCGTCACCAACAAGCCACGCGCCTATGCCGAACCGCTGATCGAGGCGCTCGGGCTGACGCCGGGCGCCCTGCTCTGCGCCGACGACCTGCCGGTCAAGAAGCCTGCCCCCGAACCGCTCTGGGAAGCCGCCCGTCGCCTCGGGGCCTCGCCGGCCGACTGCTGGTACATCGGCGACCACCTGCGGGACATCCAGGCGGCGCGAGCGGCCGGGATGGCCGCCGTGGCGGTGGGCTACGGTTATATCGAGGAGCACGACGACTACCGCACCTGGCCCGCCGACCTGTGGTTCGAGAGCGGCGAGGCACTGGTGGCGGCACTGACCGGACACTGAGGCGCCCCCGGCCGGGTGGCGCGGTCCCGTTCAGACCTGGCGGAGTGGCGCCCGGGCGACGACACTGTGAGGACGACCCTTCATCCCTTCAGGGTGACCTGTCGCGCCCCCTCCCGCATCCGGCACGCCAAGGTACAGGTCATGAGGAAGCGTTGCCCGTACTGCCACAGCTACGGCGTCGTCAGGAACCGGCGCGCCCTCTGGAGGCGCCTGGCCAGACGCCCTCGCACCTATCGCTGCATCGATTGCGAGGCCTCCTTTGCCTGGCACGATCCCCCCGACCCGACGACAGGCGAGGAAGCCGTGCCTCGGCGCGTGCCCGGCCTCGCGCAGCGAACGCGACGCACTGCCGTGCGCCAGTGGCTCGCGGCTCACGGGGCGAAAGCGCGCGCAGGGCTCGCTTCGCTGCGCCAACGGCTGTGGGGAGCGCCGATCGAGGTCTGGGTGGTCAAGCAGATCGATGACGACATCCTGCACCTGTGCGGTATCGGCACCCTGCAGTCCGAGCAGGGACGCAGGCGCGTGATCAAGGCCCTGAAGCAGGGGGACTACCATGGGGGTGTGCGCCTCGGGCGGACCGGTGTCGTCCTCAACAGCCGGCTCTTCACGGCGTTGCCCCCCCTCGAGGCACTGCAACTCGAGCACGCCAGCCGCGCATGCTGGCAGGGACGGACCTGGCGGGTCTCGCATGTGCCACAGCGCTGCTGGCAACACGAGGGTCGCCTGGTCGCCCACCTCGGCCCGGTCAGCGACCAGGCCGGCCTGATCAGTAGCGAAGACGTCTCCATCATCCGTGAGCATGTCGACCCCGATGTCGTCCCGGCGGGCATCGTGGCCTTCCAGGCCGGGGCCGCCCGGGGAGACCCCCTGCCGGGCATGGGCGGCCGGAACATCCAGGAGGCGGGCTCCCGGGGACGGCTCACCTGGCCACCCGGGGGCCCCGACCTCCCCTGATGGCGCTCGTTCAGGCCCGGGGCGGCTGGGCGTCGAATTTCTCGCCGTTGTGGCCGCGACTCTCCGGGCCCATCAGCCACAGGTAGGTAGGCATGATCTCCTCGGGGGTTCGCAGGGTGGCGGGATCCTCGCCGGGATAGGCGGTCTTGCGCATCCGGGTGCGGGTGGCGCCGGGGTTGAGGGTGTTCACCCGGATGTTGCCCAGGTGCTCCACCTCGTCGGCCAGCACTTCGACGAAGCCCTCGGTGGCGAACTTGGAGACCGCATAGGCCCCCCAGTAGGCGCGTCCCTTGCGGCCCACCGAAGAGGAGGTGAAGATGATCGAGGCGTCGGCCGAATACTTCAGCGCCGGCAGCAGCGCCTGGGTCATCCAGATCGGGCCGTTGAAGTTGACCTGCATCACCTGTTCCCACAGCTCCGGGTTGTACTGCTCGAAGGGAGTGATGCGTCCGAGCAGCCCGGCGTTGTGCAGGAGACCGTCCAGACGGCCGAACTCCCGATCCAGGGTCTCGGCCATGTCGTGGTAGTCCTTGAGGGTGGCCCCCTCGAAGTTCAGCGGGAAGATCGCCGGCTGCGGCCCCCCCGCTGCCTCTATCTCGTCGTAGACCTTCTCCAGCTTGGAGATGGTACGGCCGAGCAGTATCACCGTGGCACCGTGTCGGGCAAAGGCCAGCGCAGCGGCACGCCCGATGCCGTCGCCGGCACCGGTGACCAGGATATTGCGGTTCTTGAGGAGGTCGGCGGGGGCCTGGTAGTCGATCTTGCAGGTCATCGGTGCTCCTTGGGGAAATCAGCTGCCCGACTGGCGCAGGAAGTCATTGGCGAGTCCCGCGGCGCTGGTCTCGGGATACTCCTCGAGCAGGCGCTCGAGCAATTCGCGGCTCTCGGCGGGTTCCCCCTGGCGCGCCTTGAGGAGGCCCAGCTTGTAGAGGGCATCGGGCACCTTGCTGCTCTGCGGGAAGTCGTCGAGGACGGTATGGAAGGCGCCCTCGGCCTCGTCGAGCGAACCCTCCGCCGAGTGCAGCTCACCGAGCCAGTACCAGGCATTGGCCGTCAGGGTATTGCCCGGGTGGTCGACCACGAAGCGATTGAAGGCATTGATCGCCTCGCCGAACTCCCGGGACTGGACCCGGGCGAAGGCCGCCTGGTAGGCCGCCTGGGCATCGGCACTGGCACCGCTGGGCGAGGGCGCCCGGACCACCTCGCGAGCGGCCTCGTCGTCGACCTGGGTGGAGGCATCCATCTCCATCCCGGCGCTGCCGGAAGCCAGTCGCTCCTCGAGGTCCAGGTACTGTTCGCGGCTCTGACGCCGCAGCTGATCGAGCTGGTGGCGCAACTCCTCGACCTGGCCCCGCAACTGACGTATCTCCTCGTCGTGCTGCTGGACCTGGTTGAAGATCACCAGGCTGCCCCCCGCTTCCTCGCGGGTTTCTGCCTGCTGGTAGAAGGAGCTCCGCTGGCCGGTGAGGTCCTCGACCACCGGCTGCTGCGCCATTGCCGGGAGCCATACGGACAGCGGGAGCACCAGGGCTCCCGCGCCGCACAGTCCCTTAAGACCGTGTTTCATGCGTGTCTCCATCGGCGGGGAACGTGCCGAACTCAGTAGGCGAAGACGACCCGACGGTTCTGGGCGTAGGCCTCCTCGTTGTTGCCGCGTACCGCGGGGCGCTCCTCGCCATAGCTCACCACCTCGACCTGCGAGGGCGACACGCCCTGCACGGAGAGGAAGCGCTCGACGGAGCGGGCACGGCGTTCGCCCAGCCCCATGTTGTACTCGCGGGTACCGCGCTCGTCGGTGTGGCCCTGAAGCGCGACACGGGCGTTGCCGTTGGAGCGCAGGTAGCGGGCGTGGGCGGCGAGCACCGGCTCGAACTCACTGCGGATACGGTCGCTGTCGAACTCGAAGTAGATGGTGCGCTGCTCGGGGATGCGGCCGTCGGCCTGCTGGCCGGCATCGCCACCCAGGCCGCTACCGCTGACCTGGCCGGTACCCGCCACGCCGCTGCCGGCAGCACCGTTGCCGGCACTGCCATCCATGGTCCCGTCCTGGGTGCCGCCACTGCTGGAACAACCTGCCACGAAGGCCAGGGACAGCGCGACTGCCAGGGTCCTGGCGTAGGGCTTGAGTTGCATTTTCTTACTCCTTGCTGGTTTCGAAAGACGCCATCGTTGTGACTTGTCAGTTCAGGAAGGGGGACCAGGCGGGTTCCCGTACATCACCCTGGGGCGAGGGCAGCCGGAAGGACGCGCGGCCGTCGGCCGATACCGCCCCCAGGACCCCGCTGCCGCCCTGCTGGGTGGCGAAGATTACCATGGTCCCGTTGGGTGAAACACTGGGGGATTCATCCCGGCTCGAATCACTGATCACCACCAGGCGGCCGCTGTCGAGATCCTGCCTCGCCACCTGGTAGCCGTTGTTGCTGCGGTGGATCAGGAAGATCGACTCCCCGTCCGGTGCGAACCGGCCACGGGCATTGTAGTTGCCGGTGAAGGTGAGGCGCTGCTGCTCGCCGCTGGCGAAGTCGTGGCGGTAGATCTGCGGCCCGCCGCTGCGGTCGGAGGTGAACAGCAGGCTGCGGCCGTCAGGGGCCCAGGAGGGCTCGGTGTCGATGCTGGAGCTGTTGGTGAGTCGCTGGAAGTCGCGGGAGGCCACATCCATCACGTAGATCTCCGGCTGCCCATCCTTGGAGAGCGACATGGCGAGCTTGCGGCCATCGGGCGACCAGGCCGGCGCGCCGTTGATGCCCTCGAAGGAGGTGGCACGCACGCGCTGTCCGGAAGCCAGGTTCTGGATATAGATGGCCGGCCGCTCGGTCTCGAACGAGACATAGGCCAGCTTGCCGCCATCCGGCGACCAGGCCGGCGACAGGATGGGCTCGACCGACGAGAGCACCTGCTGGCTGTTGCGGCCATCGGCATCGGCGACGTAGAGGCCGAACTGCATGTCCTCGCCGACCCCCTGGGCGGTGACATAGGCGATGCGGGTGGAGAAGGCCCCGCGGATGCCGGTGATGGCCTCGAAGATCTGGTCGCTGATATGGTGGCTGGCCTTGCGCAGCTGGCCCTGGGGGGTGGTCACCACCTCGCCGAGCATGCGGCGCTCGCCGCTGACGTCCATCAGCTCGAACTGGATACTGTAGCCGCTGCCCTCCTGGCTCACCTGCCCCACCACCAGATAGCGCACGTCCAGGGCCCGCCAGTCGCGGTAGCGCACCTCGCCGCTCTCGGTGGGGCGGTCGATCATGGAGTCGCGGGGCAGCGGGTCGAAGTAGCCGCTGCGCTCGAGGTTGTCGTGAATCACCTGGGCGACATCCTCGGGCAGGCTGTCGCCGCCCGCAAAGGGCACCACGGCGACCGGAGTGGCCCGGTCGCTGCCACGGGTGATCTCGATGGTCAGGTTGGCCTGGGCGTGGGCCATGCCGCTGACCAGCAGCAGCAAGGCGGTCAACCAGGTGGTCATCAGGGCTCTCATCAGCGTACATCCCCCGGTCTGAATCGCAGATTGAATTGACGGTAATCCCGTTGAACCGCCGCTGGCAACTGCCGCAGTTCGGCAAAGGGCGCGGCTGCCTCGACGGCCTGGATGGCCGAACGGTCGAAGGCGCTGTCGCCGCTGCTCTGCGAGATGGTCGCCGTGAACAGTTCACCGGAGGGCCCGAGGCGTACCGAGATCTCGGCGGCCGCGCCCTGGGGAACATTGGGCGGAATCACCCAGGCCTGCTCCACCGCACGGCGCACCAGGTTGATGAAGCTGTTGGCGGCCTCCTCGCCCTGGCGGGCGTTGGCCACGGCATCGCTCTCGCCCTCGATGGCGCGCTGCAGGGCGGCCTCGGCCTCCTCGGCGGCACGACGCGCGGCTTCCTCGGCCTGGCGCTGGCGCTCGGCCTCCTCCTCGCGGCGGCGCTGCTCCTCGGTTTCCCGCTGGCGCTCGGCTTCCCGCCGGCGCTGCTCCTCGGCCTGGCGCTGGCGCTCGGCCTCCTCCTCGCGGCGACGCTGCTCCTCGGCTTCCCGCTGGCGCTGCTCCTCGGCCTGGCGCTGGCGCTCGGCCTCCTCCTCGGCTTCCCGCTGGCGCTGCTCCTCGGCCTGGCGCTGGCGCTCGGCCTCCTCCTCGGCTTCCCGCTGGCGTTGCTCCTCGGCCTGGCGCTGGCGTTCGGCCTCCTCCTCGCGGCGATGCTGCTCCTCGGCTTCCCGCTGGCGACGGGCTTCCTCTTCCTGCTGGCGTCGCTGCTCCTCCTGCTGCTCGCGCAGGCGAGCCTGCTGCTCGGCTTGCTCGGCGCGCCGGGCCGCTTCCTCCTCGGCGGCCTGGCGCGCCTCCTCGCGGGCCCGGGCCTCGGCCTCGCGCTGCGCCTGCTCCTCGGCCTGGCGGGCGGCTTCCTCGGCGGCGGCCGCCTCCTCGGCCTGACGGGCGGCCTCCTCGGCCTGGCGCTGCTCCTCGGCCTCCCTGGCCTGGGCCCTTGCCCGCGCCTCCTCGGCGCGCTGGGCCTGGTCGGTGGTGGTCTCGGTACTGACCAGCGTCGCCTGGACGATGGAGGACGAGGTCGGTTCCGCTTCGCGCTGGGGCAGGCTGATCACGCTGAACGCCACCACGACGACATGCAGGGCAACGGCGAGGATCGTGGGCAGTCCATAGCCCACGCGCTGGTCGTGTCTGGCCATCTCGTCTCCTCAACCCTCCCCGGGTGGCGGTTCCGAGATCAGCCCGACATTAACGACGCCGGCGATCTGCAGGGTACTCATCAGGCTGACCACCTGGCCATAGGGCACATTGCGGTCGCCGCGCACCATCACCGGGGTGCCCGGGCGCCGCTCGAGGATGATGATCACCCGGTCGGCGATGTCGTTCAGGCTCACCGGCGTCTCGTCGTCACCCAGGGAGATGAAGTATTGTCCCTCGCGGTCCACCGAGACGATGATCGGCTCATTGTCCTCGACATCCTCCATGGGCTCCGAGGTCACCTGGGGCAGATCGACCTGCACCCCCTGGGTCAGCATCGGCGCCGTGATCATGAAGATCACCAGCAGCACCAGCATGACGTCGATGAAGGGCACGACGTTGATCTCGCCCATGGGCTTGCGACCACCGCCACGTTTGAAAGGTCCATGCATCATGCGAGTCCCTCAGGCGGTGGCGGTTTCGGTCCGGCCCTGCAGATTGCGGTGCAGGATGGAGTGGAACTCCTCGGCGAAGTCCTCGTACTTGCCCAGCAGTCGCCCGGATTCGGCAGACAGGCGGTTGTAGAAGATCACCGCCGGGATGGCCGCGAACAGGCCCATGGCAGTGGCGATCAACGCCTCGGCGATCCATGGTGCCACGGTGGCCAGCGTCGCCTGCTGGGCCATGGAGAGCGACTGGAAGGAACCCATGATGCCCCAGACGGTGCCGAACAGCCCGATATAGGGGCTGGCCGAGGCCACCGTGGCCAGGAACACCAGGTGCAGGTTCAGGCGCTCCTCCTCCCGCGACCAGGCGACGCGCATGCTGCGCTGGACGCCGTCGAGAATCGCCTGGGGGCTGCGGGTCTTGGGCAGCAGGCGGTTGAACTCGCGGAAGCCGGCACGGAAGACATGCTCGGCCCCCTGGGTCTCCTGCTCGGCCGGGGTCTCGCGGTAGAGTTCATTGAGGTCCACGCCGGACCAGAAGCGCTCCTCGAAGACCTGGTGGGCCCTGCGGGCACGGCGCATCACGAAGGTCCGTTGGAAGATCACCACCCAGGACAGGATGGATCCCACCGTGAGCAGCAGCATCACCAGCTGCACCACGGTGCTGGCACTCATGATCAGGTGGGGAATGGACATGGAGTCGTTCACGGGCATCCTCGTCAGACTTGCGGTTGAACGTCCTGCCGTGGGGCAGAGAGAACCGCGGCAAGTGCCGGCGGCCATGGTGTGGGCTTGAGGCTATCGGCATCGATACAGGCGATGTCGACTCGTGCCTCGCACAAGGGTTCCCCGCGACGTGTCACTACCTGGCCGAACGTCAGTCGGCAGCGACCGTGCGACAGGATGACGACCCCGACCTCGAGGCCGTCATCCAGGCGGGCGGGCTTGGCATAACGGCACTCCAGGCGGTGGACCACCAGCTGGATACCGCCCTCGAACAGCTCGCGCTGGGTGAACCCCTGCGCCCGGAGCCACTCGCTGCGTGCCCGCTCCATGTACTTGAGGTAATTGACGTAATAGACGATACCGCCGGCGTCGGTATCCTCGATGTAGACCCGAACCGGCAGCCGGAAGTCACTCACGGCCGCACCTCCCCCTGGGCATCGGCGGCCTGCTCGTCAGGCACCAGGCCGAAGTGCTGCCAGGCCTGGCGGGTCACGACCCGTCCGCGGGCGGTGCGCATCATCAACCCCTGCTGGATCAGGTAGGGTTCGATGACGTCCTCGATGGTGTCGCGCTCCTCGCCGATCGCCGCGGCGAGCGAGTCCACCCCCACCGGGCCACCATCGAACTTCTCGATCATCGCCAGCAACAGCCGACGATCCATGTGGTCGAGGCCATGATGGTCCACGTGGAGCATGTTCAGCGCCTGGTCGGCGATGGTCGCATCGACGCGACCGCTGCCGCGCACCTCGGCGTAGTCGCGCACCCGGCGCAGCAGGCGGTTGGCGATGCGCGGCGTGCCCCGCGAGCGACGGGCCACCTCCAGGGCGCCACCGCGGTCGGCCTCGACGCCGAGCAGCCGTGCCGAGCGGGCGACGATCTCGGTGAGCTCGTCGATGGCGTAGAACTCCAGGCGCTGGACGATGCCGAAGCGGTCGCGCAGCGGCGAGGTCAGCAGTCCTGCCCGGGTCGTCGCCCCGACCAGGGTGAAGCGCGGCAGGTCGAGCTTGATGGAGCGCGCCGCCGGCCCCTCGCCGATCACGATGTCGAGCTGGAAGTCCTCCATGGCGGGATAGAGGATCTCTTCCACCACCGGCGAGAGACGGTGGATCTCGTCGATGAACAGCACGTCCCCGGGCTGCAGGTTGGTGAGCATGGCGGCCAGGTCACCGGCCCGCTCCAGCACCGGCCCGGAGGTGGACTTGAGCCCCACCTCCATCTCCGCCGCGATGATGTTGGCCAGGGTGGTCTTGCCCAGGCCGGGAGGGCCGAACACCAGGGTATGGTCGAGGCTCTCGTCCCGGCCCCGGGCCGCGCTGATGAAGATGTCGAGCTGCTCGCGCACCCGCGGCTGGCCGATATAGTCGGCCAGCCGCTGCGGGCGAATGGCATGATCGATGCGCCCTTCACCCTCGCGCGGGTCGGCGGCGATCAGGCGGTCATTCTCGAGCATCGGCGGCCCCCGGGATCGGCAGGGAGGAAGGTGTCGGCAGCATCTGGATCACCCGGCCAGGCGGCGACTCAGTGCCGCCTTGATCATCGCCTCGGTGGAGGCCTCGTCCTCGAGTCCGGCGAGCATCCTGGTCGCCTCGGCGGGCTTGTAGCCCAGGCTGACCAGTGCCGCCTCGGCATCCACCAGCGGCTCCTGGCGGGCGTCCGACACAGCGCTGCCACCGATCGCCGCCCCGAGGCCCGCCTCGGCGGGTTCCCAGTGGGGGAAGCGGTCGCGCATCTCGATGATCAGGCGCTCGGCGGTCTTCTTGCCGACCCCCGGCAGGCGGGTCAAGGCCTTGGCGTCGTCGTCCATCACGCAGCGCATGAACGCCGCCTCGTCCATGCCCGAGAGGATGGCCAGGGCCAGCTTGGGGCCGATGCCGTTGACCTTGATCAGGGCACGGAACAGCGAGCGCTCCTGCTCGCGGGCGAAGCCGTAGAGCAGGTGGGCGTCGTCACGCACGCTGAGGTGGGTGTAGAGGAAAACGGGCTCCCCGGGGGCGGGCAGCGCCACCAGGGTGTTCATGGAGGCTTCCAGCTCATAGCCGACGCCGGCCACGTCCACTACCAGCCAGGGCGGCTGCTTGTCGAGCAGGGTGCCACGCAGGCGTCCGATCATGGGGCTGTCAAATCCGTCGGCAATGGGTCCATCGAGACATGGCGTTCACTATACGGATCATCCTGCCGGCTGGCCAGCCTGCCATCAAACAGCGTTCGAGAATCATTCAACGCTGGCGGACGAGGCGCCCTCAGGGCCGGAAGTCTCGCCAGCCGCTGCCACGGCGGCGGGTGCGGTGGCCGCCGAAGCTACCCTCGGTGAGCAGCCCCAGCCGGGCATGGGCATGGGTCAGGGCGATGGCCAGGGCATCGGCGGCATCGGCCTGGGGACTACCATCGAGCCCGAGGACGGCGGCCACCATGTGCTGCACCTGGGCCTTGTCGGCGCCACCGCTGCCGGTCACCGCCTGCTTGATCTGGCGCGGCCCGTACTCGCTGACCGGCAGCCCATGGTTGGCGGCGCAGACGATGGCCGTGCCCCGCGCCTGCCCCAGCTTCAGCGCCGAGTCGGCATTCTTCGACATGAACACCTGCTCGATGGCGAACTCCCCGGGCCGATGCGTGGCGACGAGCTCGGCGATGCCCGCATAGATCTGGGCCAGGCGCTGGGCCAGGTCGTCGGCCCGGGTACGGATGCAGCCACTGGCCACATACAACGGCGTCGCGGTGGTGACGTCGAGCACCCCGTAGCCGGTGATCCGCGAGCCGGGGTCGATCCCCAGGATCAGCACCGGGCGGGCTCATTCGAGCTGGTCGAGGACATCGTCGGCGAACTCCGCGTTGGTATAGACGTTCTGGACATCGTCCAGGTCCTCCAGCATGTCGATGAGCCGGATCACCTTGCGCGCCAGTTCCACGTCGGCGATCGGCGTGGTGGTCTCGGGAAAGAGCCCCAGCTCGCTGCGTTCCGGCTCGAGTTCGGCCTGCACCAGGGCGTCCTTGACCTCACCGTAGGCCTCCGGCGAGGTGATCACCTCCAGGCTGCCGTCATCCAGGGTGACGATGTCATCCGGCTCGGCCTCGAGGGTCGCCTCGATCACCGCCTCCTCGGAGACGCCGGCGGGAAGGTCCAGGCGGCCCTGCTTGTGGAACATGAAGGCCACCGACCCGCTGGTCCCCAGGTTGCCACCGCACTTGTTGAAGGCGTGGCGCACGTCGGAGACGGTGCGATTGCGGTTGTCGGTCAGGCACTCGACCAGCATCGCGACGCCTTCGGGGCCGTAGCCCTCGTAGACGCACTCCTCCATCGCGTCGCCATCGCTGTTGCCGGCGCCGCGGTCCACCGCCCGCTGGATGGTGTCCTTGGTCATGTTGCTGGCCAGCGCCTTGTCGATGGCGGCGCGCAGGCGTGGATTGTCGGCGGGTTCACCGCCTCCCTGGCGGGCCGCCACGGTCAGCTCGCGGATCAGCTTGGTGAATATCTTGCCCCGCCTGGCATCCTGGGCCGCCTTGCGGTGCTTGATATTGGCCCATTTGCTGTGGCCGGCCATCGGCTTCTCCTTCACATGGTTCCCAACGGAGACCGGCGCCCCTGGGCGCCGGTGCAATGATACCTGGTCCGGTGAGCGCCTACTCGCCGGCGACTTCCGCCCTGGCCTTCTGGCGCAGGCGGATGTGGAGCTCGCGCAGCTGCTCGCCGCTCACCTCGCCCGGGGCATCGGTCAACAGGCAGGCCGCACTCTGGGTCTTGGGGAAGGCGATGACCTCGCGAATGGTGCGGGCACCGGTCATCAGCATCACCAGCCGATCCAGGCCGAAGGCCAGCCCACCGTGAGGGGGAGCGCCGTACTGCAGGGCGTCGAGCAGGAAGCCGAACTTCTCGCGGGCCTCTTCCTCGTCGATGCCCAGTACCTCGAGCACCGCCCGCTGCATGGCCGGATCGTGGATACGGATCGAGCCGCCACCCAGCTCGGTGCCGTTGAGCACCATGTCGTAGGCCCGGGAGAGCGCCGCGATCGGGTTCGCCTTGAGCGCCTCGACATCGCAGGAGGGGGCGGTGAAGGGATGGTGCAGGGCCTGCATCCGTGCGCTGCCATCCTCCTCGAACATCGGGAAGTCGATCACCCACAGCGGTGCCCAGGCACGGGTGTAGAGGTCGAGGTCCTCGCCCAGCCGCACACGCAGCGCGCCGATCGCCTCGTTGACGATGCGCGCCTTGTCGGCACCGAAGAAGATGATGTCGCCGTCCTCGGCACCGACCCGGTCGAGCAGTTCCTCGACCACGTTCTCCATGAACTTGACGATGGGCGACTGCAGGCCCTCGAGCCCCTTGGCACGCTCGTTGACCTTGATCCAGGCCAGTCCCTTGGCGCCGTAGATGCCGACGAACTTCGTGTACTCGTCGATCTCCTTGCGCGACAGCTTGGCCCCACCCGGCACGCGCAGGGCGGCAACCCGCCCGTCGTCGGCGTTGGCCGGGCCGGAGAACACCTTGAAGTCGACCCGTTGCATGAGGTCGTCGACGTCGGTGAGCTCCAGGGGAATGCGCAGGTCCGGCTTGTCGGAACCGAAGCGGCTCATCGCCTCGGCGTAGGGCATGCGCGGGAACTCGGGCAGCTCGACGGCCAGGACCTCCTGGAAGAGCTGGCGAATCATCGACTCGGTGACGGCCATGATGTCGTCTTCCTCGACGAAGGAGGCCTCGATGTCGATCTGGGTGAACTCCGGCTGGCGGTCGGCGCGCAGGTCCTCGTCACGGAAGCAGCGGGCGATCTGGTAGTAGCGGTCGAACCCGGACACCATCAGCAGCTGCTTGAACAGCTGCGGCGACTGCGGCAGGGCGAAGAAGCTGCCGGCGTGGGTGCGGCTCGGCACCAGGTAGTCACGCGCCCCTTCCGGAGTGGCACGCGTCAGGATCGGCGTCTCGATGTCGAGGAAGCCCTGCCCCTCGAGGAAGGCCCGCACGCTGTGAGTGATGCGCGAGCGCAGGCGCAGCTTCTCGATCATCTCCGGGCGGCGCAGGTCGATGTAGCGGTGCTTGAGACGCACCTCCTCGCCCACCTTGCCGTGCTCGTCGAGCTGGAACGGCGGCGTGACCGCCGTATTGAGGACGTCCACGTCCCTGGCCAGCACCTCGATCATGCCGGTGGGCATGTTGGGGTTCTGGGTCCCTTCCGGGCGCAGCCGCACGCGACCCTGGATGCGCAGCACGAATTCGCTGCGGGCGCGGTCGGCGTTCGCGAAGGCCTCGGCGGTATCGGGGTCGACCACGACCTGGGCGATACCGTCGCGATCGCGCATGTCGAGGAAGATCACGCCCCCGTGGTCACGGCGGCGGTGTACCCAGCCGCACAGGGTGACCGTCTGGTCCACCAGGGTCTCGTTCAGCTGGCCGCAATAATGGCTGCGCATGTCATGTCCTGTACTGTTGCGTTGTTGAAAACGTGGCGCAGGGGGCCGTCAGGCCGCCGCGCCATCCTTCTTCGCCGGTGTCTTGCCGTCGCTGGCGCCGGTCGGGTCGCCGGCCAGGTTCTTCTTGCTGCCGGACTTGAAGTCGGTCTCGTACCAGCCGCCGCCGGCCAGGCGGAAACCCGCCGCCGAGACCAGGCGGGAGAGCTCGGGAGCCTGGCAGGAGGGGCAATCGGTCAGGGGGGCGGCACTGAGCTTCTGGAGCTTCTCCAGGCGGTGGCCGCAGGCCTTGCACTCGTATTCGTAGATGGGCATGGTTCTATCTCTCCGGGGATGACATTACCCAGGTCAGGAGGATGTCGGGCACCGGGCCCGACGAGTAACGAACATATGGCCGGCCCGCGCAACTTCCAAGCCTGCCCGAAAGCGAGACATTATAGCGTGCCCACCACCCGTGCGGGCAAGGCATCCCCGCTCCACTCACTGGAAGGAAACCGCATGAAAGCCGTGATTCTCGATGCCGCCAGCCTCGGCCCCGATATCGACCTCGACCCGATTCGTCAGCAGGTGCAACGCCTGGACGTCCACCCCCAGAGCAGCACCGGGGAGGCCCGGGAACGGCTGGCCGGCGCGCGGGTGGCCATCGTCAACAAGGTGGTACTCGATGCCGCGACCCTGGAGGCCCTGCCCGAGCTCGAGCTGATCTGCGTGCTGGCCACAGGCACCAACAACATCGACATGGCGGCCGCGGAGCGACTGGGCATCGCGGTGAAGAACGTCACCGCCTACGGCACCGCCAGCGTCGCCCAGCACACCCTGATGCTGATGCTCGCCCTGGCCAATCGGCTGCCACTCTACCAGCGCGATGTCGCCGCCGGCCGCTGGGGCGAGAGCCCCTTCTTCTGCCTGATGGATCACGGCACCCTGCAACTCGAGGGCAAGCACCTGGTGGTGGTCGGCCAGGGCGTGCTGGGCTCCAAGGTGGCGCAGCTCGGCGAGGCCTTCGGCATGCGTGTGAGCTTCGCCGCCCGCCCCGGCAACGAGGCCGGCGACAGCCGCCCCGGCCTCGGCGAGCTGGCGCCCCAGGCCGACATCATCAGCCTTCACTGCCCGCTCACCGAGGCGACGCGACACCTGGTCGATGCCGACCTGCTCGCCACGCTCAAGCCCGGCACCCTGCTGGTCAACTGCGCCCGCGGCGGCATCATCGACGAGGAGGCGTCGCTGCAGGCCCTGCGCGAGGGCCGGCTGGGAGGGCTCGGCGTCGACGTCCTGCCGGTGGAGCCGCCCCGCGACGGCCACCCCCTGCTCGATGCCCTCGCCGAGCCGCTCAACCTGATCGTCACGCCCCACAATGCCTGGATCACCCCCGAGGCACGACAGCGGGTCGTGACCCTGACCGTCGAGAACCTGCGCACCTGGCTGGCGAGCTGATCGAGGAGAGCGACCATGCGGCACAGCGGCATCCACAACTATGGGTCGATCAACCTCGATCACTTCTATCGGGTGCCTCACCTGGTGACGCCCGGCGAGACCCTCGCCAGCCACGACTATCGTGTGGGCCTGGGCGGCAAGGGGGCCAACCAGTCACTGGCCATGGCCCGCGCCGGCGGCAGCATCTGCCACTGGGGACGCCTCGGGCGTCAGGACGCCTGGGCACGGGACACCCTGGCACGGGCCGGCGTCGACGTCTCGCATGTCGAGCTGGTCGACGAGCCCAGCGGCCACGCCGTCATCCAGGTCGATGACCAGGGCGAGAACGCCATCATCCTCTTCCCCGGAGCCAACTTCGGCTTTCACCCGCAGGAGGTGGGAAGCCTGATCGCGGCGACCCGCCCCGGCGACTGGCTGCTGATGCAGAACGAGTGCAATGCCCTGGCCGAGGTCATGGCCCGCGGCGCCGAGCAGGGCCTGAACATCGCCTTCAACCCGGCGCCGATGACCCCGGAGGTGGCATCATTGCCACTGGCGGCCTGCCGACTGCTGTTCGTCAACCGCATCGAGGCGGCCGGCCTGGCGGGAGTCGACGAGACGACACCCGCCGAGGCGCTGCTCGATGCCCTTGCCGCGACGCTGCCGGACTGCGAGATCGTGCTGACCCTGGGCGGCGAGGGCGCGTGGTACCAGGCCGCCGGCGAGCGCCTCCATCAGCCGGCCCTGCCGGTCACGCCGGTGGACACCACCGCGGCCGGCGACACCTTCATCGGCTATTTCATGGCGGCACTGCAGGCCGGACTGGCGATCACCGACTGCCTGAAGCGCGCCGCCACTGCCGCGGCCCTGGGCGTTCAGCGCCCGGGCGCCGCCGAGAGCATTCCCGAGCAGGCCGAGGTCGAGCGCGCCCTGCGCGACGAGCCCGCCGCTTCCTGATCCCCCCTTCCATCGCCCGAGGAGACGACACCGTGCCGCACCCGATCATCTTCGATACCGACCCCGGCGTCGACGACGCCCAGGCCATCGCCATCGCCCTGCGCCACCCCGACATCGAACTGCTGGGCCTGACCACCACCTACGGCAACGTGGATGTGGAGACCGCCACCCACAACGCCCTGCTGCTCGCCGAACTCGCCGGGCGCGACATCCCTGTCGCCCAGGGCGCCGCCGCGCCGATGGTCAAGCCGCGCCACCCGGCACCGGCCCACATCCACGGTGCCAACGGCCTGGGCGATATCGAGCTTCCGGCGATCCAGGGCCGGCCCGATCCGCGCAGTGCCGCCCAGTTCATCGTCGATACCGTGAATGCACGCCCCGGCGAGGTCACGCTGGTGGCCGTCGGGCCGGTAGGGAACCTGGCGGCGGCGCTGCAGCTTGATCCGACCATCATCGGCAAGGTCAGGCAGGTGGTGATCATGGGTGGCTCGATCCGCGAGGGGGGCAACGTCACCCCGGTAGCCGAGGCCAACATGTTCAACGACCCCGACGCCGCGGCGCGGGTGCTGACTGCCGGCTGGCCACTGACCCTGGTGGGGCTCGATGTCACCCACCGCTGCGTGCTCACCCCGGCACACATGGCCCGCATCGAGGCTGGCCAGGGAGCCCTTGGCCGGGTACTGGCAGGCAGCTACGCCTTCTATCGCGACTTCTACCACGAGTTCCTGGGCATCGACGGCTGCTGCCCCCATGACAGCTGCGCCCTGGCCTGGCTGCTGCGCCCGGAGCTGTTCGACACCGCCCGGGGCCACCTGACGGTGGCGACCTCGGGGGATGCCGAGGGACAGACGATCTTCGCGCCGGAGGGCCGCGCCTTCATCGAGGGGCGCTGGTCACGCACCCCCCTGGTCGACGTCTGCCTGGACGTGGAGGGCCAGGCGGTGAGCGACTGGATCGCCGACACCCTGGCCTGAGGGCCTTGCCCTAGGAGCCTGTCGGACCTAACGCTGATCTACTGCGAGATCCGGTCTTTCGGCCAATTTCATTCGATCTGATTCGTTAAATAGCGGGCTATTCGCCTCATCAGATCGATAAACTTGTCTCGAAATCCGAATCTCTCGTGACGATCGGTCAAATCAGACAGGCTCCTGGGGGGCTTCCGCGGTTACAGCGATGGGCGCCCGGGTGGCGCCCATCGCCGTTATGAGGGGGAGCCGTTCTGGGGCACGGCGCGGATGCGGCCGTTGTCGTCCAGGGCCACCATCACGAAGCGGGCCTCGGTGACCTTGTGCAGCTCGTCGGGGTCGCGCTCATGGGGCTGGCGGATCCACACCTCGACGTCGATCTTCACCGAACTGTGGCCGATCTCCCGGACCGCGGTGAAGATGTTGACCACCGAGCCGACGCGCACCGGGCAGAGGAAGTCCATCGCCTCGATGGCCACCGTGGCGGTTCGTCCCCGGGCCTCGCGGCCGGCGGCCAGTTCGGCGGCCTGGTCCATGTGGGCCACCAGCCAGCCGCCGGCGATGTCACCGTGAAGGTTGGTATCCTGGCGGTTGGCCAGCAGCTTGAGGGTCAGCTGGCCCTGGGGGGCGGGAATATCGTCGAGCTCTGTCATGACAACGTCATCTTCCTGACTTGTTATTGTGGCGATAGAAGGCCAATCGATGGCCATGGTATACGCATGCCATGCCGTGTCACCAGCGCTGCGACACCATGTCCCGCGCCCTCGTTCGGGAGAGATCATGACTCGAGGCAGCAAGAGAGCGGTAACCTGGCTGGGCGCACTGCTGCTGGCCCTGATGGCGATGGCGGCCACGGCCGAGCCTGTCGAGGAGGTCACCGGGACCCTGGGGGCCGTCGGCTCGGACACCCTGGCGGGTCTGATGCTGCGCTGGGGGGAGCGCCTCGGCGAACGCTATCCCGGGATCAGGCTGCAGCTCCAGGCCAGCGGCTCGGCCAGCGCCCCGGCGGCGCTGATCGCCGGCACGACCCGGCTGGGGCCGATGTCGCGGCCGATGACCGAGGACGAGCGGGAGGCCTTCGTCGAGCGTTACGGCTATCCTCCCCTGGAGCTGGAGATCGCCCGTGACGCCCTGGTGGTGGTGGTGCATCGCCACAACCCCCTGGAGAGCCTGCGCCTCGACGAGCTGGATGCGATCTTCTCCGACACGCGGCGTTGCGGGGCCGAATCGGCGATCGACCGCTGGAGCCAGCTGGGAGTGGCGCTCCCCGGTGACCGCATCGTGCTGCACGGCCGCAACGTGGCCTCCGGCACCCACGGCCAGTTCCGCCGGGATACCCTCTGCAACGGCCATTTCCGTCTGCGGCTCAACGAGCACCCCGGCTCGGCGGCCGTGGTGGCGGCGGTGGCCGCCGAACCCTCCGCCATCGGCTATGCGGGCCTCAATCACCTGACGGCCAGCGTCAGGGCCGTGGCGCAGCGCGATGCCCGGGGGCGACTCCATCGACCCGGCCCCGAGACGGTGCACAGCGGCGACTATCCCCTGACGCGCGACCTCTATCTCTATGTCAACCTGCCCCCCGGCGGGGTGCTGCCCGGCCCGGAGCAGGCCTTCATCGACCTGGTGCTGTCCCCCGAGGGGCAGGAGACCGTCGAGGAGATCGGCTTCGTGAGCCTCTCCGAGGCCGTCCGCGAGCGCCAGCAGGCCTGGTTCGGACGGGGCGAGCCCGCCGACTGAGCCTGTCACGCAACTGTCACGCCAATGTCGTAATGTATGATTCACCCCCTCTTCATGACTTCCCGGGAGCGGCCATGATCGACCCCCTGCCGCCCAAGCCCACTCCTCGTCGCCAGTGGCTGCGGCGTGGCCGCGACCGCCTGGCCACGCTGCTGGTCACCGCCGGGGGCATCGGCGTGGTCGTGGCGGTGATGGCCATCGGGGTCTTCCTGGCGCTGGAGGTGGTGCCGCTGTTCCTTGCCGACCACCACGGGGTCGACTGGCGCGGGCTATGGCTGCCGCAGCCCGTGGAGGGCCACGAGCTGCCCCAGCACCGCTGGCAGCCCGATACCCTCTCCACGGAGGAGGCGCCGCACTACGGGATGGCCCCGCTGGTGTGGGGCACGCTGAAGGCGGCCTTCTGGGCGCTGCTGTTCGCCGTGCCGCTGGCGCTGGGAGCCGCCGTGCACTCGGCCACCTTCATGTCGCGGCGCCTGCGCACCCGCCTCAAGCCGACCCTGGAGCTGATGGAGGCACTGCCGGGCGTGGTCATCGGCTTCGTCGCCGGCCTGGTGCTGGCCCCCTGGGTGGAGCGCCACCTGGCCGGGGCCTTCTCGCTGGTGGCGGTCCTGCCGCTGGGCATGCTGCTGGCCGGCCTGCTCTGGTCGCGGCTGCCGGCGAGCCTCGCGCAGCGGCTGCCGCCGGGCTGGGCCGGGCTCTGGCTGATGCCCTGGCTGGCGCTGCTGGTGGCGCTGTCGCTGTGGCTGTCGCCCTGGCTGGAGGCCCGGGTGTTCGGCGGCGACCTGCGCGGCTGGCTGGAGGCCTCCCTGGGGCTCGACTACGCCAGCCGCAACGCGCTGATCGTCGGGCTGGCCATGGGCTTCGCGGTGATTCCCGGCATTTACGCCCTGGCCGAGGATGCGCTCTCCGGCGTTCCCCCGAGCCTGGGCGAGGGGGCCCAGGCGCTGGGCGCCACCCGCTGGCAGACCCTCTGGAAGGTGGTGCTGCCGGCGGCCGGCCCCGGGATCTTCAGCGCGGTGATGATCGGGGCCGGCCGCGCGGTGGGGGAGACCATGATCGTGCTCATGGCCAGCGGCAACACCGCGCTGATGACCCTGAGCCCCCTGGAGGGGATGCGCTCCATGGCGGCGAGCATCGCCATCGAGCTGCCGGAGGCCGCGCCGGGCGGGACCCACTACCGACTGCTGTTCCTGGCCGCCCTGCTGCTGTTCGTCTTCACCTTCCTGGTCAATACCCTGGCCGAGCTGGTGCGGATGCGCCTGCGTCACCGCTATCGTCGCCTGGGGCGAGGCGCATGAGCCGGCGGGTCCATGGAATGCGAGGCGAGGGCCCCTGGCCCTGGTTGGCCGCGGGCAGCGTGGCGCTGTCGCTGCTGATGCTCGTCGGGCTGCTGGCCCTGCTGGCGGTGCGCGGCCTGGGTCACTTCTGGCCCGCCACCGTGGAGCAGGTGACCCTCGCCGACGGCCGGGTGCTGGCGGGCCAGGCGGTCCGGGAGGAGCGCCGCTTCGATGGCGAGGGGCGCGAGCGGCTCTATCGTACCGCCAACCGGGACCTCGACGGCGGCATCTGGAGCTGGGTGGCCGTGGAGGCCATTGAGCGGGTGGCGACACCCCCCGAGCTGCTGGTGCTGGAACGCCGCCGCTGGGGCAGCTTCGTTGGCCGGCTGGTGGCCCTGGAGGGCGCCGACGGCCGCCACGCGGGCGAAGCCGCCTGGCCGGCCCTGCAGGCGCGGCTGGAGGAGATCCAGGCCCTGCGCCGCCAGCGCGACGAGCTGCGCGACCGGGTCGTGGTGCCGCTGGTGCGGCGCCTGGAGCAGGAGGCCGGCTCGCGGGCGGAGCTGGCCGAGGCCAACGCCCGGATTCGCGCGCTGCAGGCGCGCATGGGTGGTGACACCCTGGTGCTGGAGAGCGTCGATGGCCGCCGGCTCGAGCAGCCGCTGGAGGAGGTGCTGCGCGCCTGGCGGCCCAATGCCATGACGTCCCTCGACCGGCTCGTCGCCTGGGGCGAGGGCGTGTGGCGCTTCCTCTCGGAGGGGCCCCGCGCGGCCAACACGGCCGGCGGCGTCTGGCCGGCGATCTTCGGCACGGTGCTGATGGTGCTGCTGATGTCGGTGGTGGTGACGCCCTTCGGCGTGCTGGCGGGCATCTACCTCAACGAGGTGGCCCACCAGGGCCCCCTGACCCGGCTGGTGCGCATCGCCGTGCGCAACCTGGCCGGGGTGCCCTCCATCGTCTACGGGGTGTTCGGGCTGGGGGTGTTCGTCTACGGCATCGGCGGCTCGCTGGACGAGTGGTTCTTCGCCGAGGCGCTGCCGTCCCCCACCTTCGGCACCGGCGGCCTGCTGTGGGCCTCGCTGACCCTGGCGCTGCTGACCCTGCCGGTGGTGATCGTGGCCACCGAGGAGGGGCTCGCCCGGGTGCCCGACCATCAGCGCGAGGGGGCCCTGGCGCTGGGGGCCACCCGGATGGAGATGCTCACCCGGGTGGTACTGCCGATGACGCTGCCCGCCATGCTCACCGGGCTGATCCTGGCCGTGGCCCGGGCGGCCGGCGAGGTGGCGCCGCTGATGCTGGTGGGAGTGGCCAAGCTGGCGCCCCAGGTGCCGGTGGACGGCGACTTCCCCTTCCTGCATCTTGAGCGAAAGTTCATGCACCTGGGCTACCACATCTACGACGTGGCCTTCCACGGCGGCGATGTCCAGGCGGCGCTGCCGCTGGTCTACGCCACGGCGCTGCTGCTGGTGCTGGTGATCCTGGTGCTTAACCTGACTGCAATATTCCTGCGCCATCATCTGAGGGCGCGTCATGGGGCGCTGCCGCGCCACTGAACGTCGGCGCCGAGGCGCTCATGTTCAGTGGCGCCAAGGCGCCGGGGAGAAGTGTCACCGCGATGTCCGTGTTCTCGACGCCGCGTCCGGCCCCGTCCGGACCGATCATCGACTTCGACCGCGAGGCGAGCTGCCTGGAGATCGAGGGGCTGACCCTGGCCTACGGCGACAAGCCGGCGCTGCGCGATCTCACCCTGAGGATCCCGCGGCATCGGGTGACGGCCTTCATCGGGCCCTCCGGTTGTGGCAAGTCGACGCTGCTGCGGGCGCTTAACCGGCTCCACGACCTCAACGAGGAGGTCCGGCGCGAGGGGCGGATCCGGCTGGAGGGGCAGGACATCCATGGCCCCGAGGTGGCGGTGGCCGAGCTGCGCAGGCGGGTGGGCATGGTCTTCCAGGCCCCCAACCCCTTCCCCATGTCGATCTACGACAACGTGGCCTTCGGCCTGCGGCTGCAGGGCGGGATCCGCAAGCGCCAGATGGACGATATCGTCGAGTGGGCGCTGCAGTCGGCGGCGCTGTGGGACGAGGTGAAGGATCGCCTGAAGAGCTCGGCCTGGGCGCTCTCCGGCGGCCAACAGCAGCGCCTGGTGATCGCCCGTACCTTGGCCGTGCGCCCCGAGGTGCTGCTGCTCGACGAGCCGGCCTCGGCCCTGGACCCCATCTCGACGCTGAAGATCGAGGAGTTGATCCGCAACCTGAAGTCGCAGCTGACCCTGGTGCTGGTCACCCACAACATGCAGCAGGCCGCGCGGGTCTCCGACTACACCGCCTTCCTGCAGCAGGGCGAACTGGTGGAGTACGGCGCCACCGATACCCTCTTCACCAACCCGCGCCTGCGGCGCACCGAGAACTACATCACCGGGCGCATGGCCTGACGGCCCGGCCCCCAAGGAGAGTCCCATGGACATCACCAGCGACATCCACAGCCAGCATATCTCCCGGCAGTTCAACCAGGAGCTCGAGGAACTCAAGACCCACCTGATGGCGATGGGTGGCCTGGTCGAGAAGCAGGTCCAGGATGCCGTCAGCGCGCTGCTCGAGAGCGACTCCGCCCTGGGCCAGCGGGTGGTCGACAACGACCGGGCGGTCAACGACATGCAGATCAAGATCGACGAGGAGTGCACCCAGGTGCTGGCCCGTCGCCAGCCCACCGCCTCCGACCTGCGCCTGGTGCTGGCGGTGATCCGTGCCGCCTCGGATCTGGAGCGCATCGGCGACGAGGCGAGCAAGATCGCCCGCAACGCCATCGACCTGATCGAGGCCGGCAACGGCAGCCGCGGCTTCGTCGAGGTGCGGATGATCAGCGAGCACGTGCGGCGCATGGTGCGCGATGCCCTGACCTCCTTCGCCCGCTTCGATACGGAGCTGGCGCTGCAGCTGGTCCACGAGGACGAGGAGGTGGACAACGAGTATCGCAGCGCCATGCGCTCGCTGATGACCTTCATGATGGAGGATGCCCGTTCGATCTCCCCCATCCTCAGCCTGATGTGGATCCTGCGCGCCCTGGAACGCATCGGCGACCACGCCAACAACCTGGCCGAGTACGTGGTCTACCTGGTCAAGGGCCTGGATATCCGCCATACCGATCCCGAGGACCTGGACGAGCAGGCGATCACTCGCAAGGGTTGATCGCTGTCAGCGAATCGTCGTCAATGGCGTAGGCTTTTCCCTTGGTGAGGGGCGCCGGGGACGGCTCGAAGAGGAGGTCTTTTGCCAGGGAAGGCAAAAGTAGCGCCCAGGGATGGGTTCACAGCGCCTCCTCGATGGTCCGACACTTCGGGAGCCGTCGCCGGATAAGCCCCGGGGGATGTTATCGACCTCCTGCTAGAGACGACGAAATGCTCGACGCCTTCACGGCCCTGACCCGCGGCACCCGCCTGGTCTACACCCGCGGCCTGCGCCGCTATGTCTTCCTGCCCATCGCCGTCAACCTGCTGGTCTACGGCGCCATGCTGCGCTACGTGCTGGCCAACTTCGGCGGCTGGCTCGAGGGCTGGATGGCCATGGTGCCCGGATGGCTCGCCTGGCTCGAATGGCTGATCTGGCCGCTCTTCGTGGTCAGCCTGGTGGTGATCATCTTCTTCACCTTCACCCTGGTGACCCACCTGATCGCTGCCCCCTTCTACTGCTTCCTGGCGGCGAAGGTGGAGGTGGTGGCCACCGGTCGGCCACCGCTGGACGACCGCGGCCTGGCGAAGACCGCCGTGGATGCCCTGGGCCGCGAGATGGTCAAGCTGGTCTATATCCTGCCGCGCATGGCGCTGCTCTTCGTGGTGAGCTGGATTCCCGGGCTGAACGTGGTCGCGCCGCTGCTGTGGCTGGCCTTCTCGGCCTGGGTGATGGCGATCACCTACCTGGACTACCCCATGGACAACAACAAGGTGAGCTTCGCCGACATGCGCCGGCGGCTCTCGTCGCGCTGGTGGCCGACGCTCACCTACGGCGGCTGGGTGACCCTGATCACCTGGATCCCGCTGGCCAACCTCTTCCTGCTGCCCGGCGCCGTGGCCGGCGCGGTGCTGATGTGGGAGCGCCACTATCGCGGCCAGGTACCGGCCGCCGGCGGGGCGTGAAGGCCGGCTGCTATGCTGGGAAGGAGCTCCTGCCTCCCGCATCTTTCAGCCGACAAGGAAACCGCCGTATGCCGCTTCTCGCTTCCCTGCTGCTCGCCGCCGGCCTGGTCTTCCCCGCCACGGCCCTGGCCCACGACTACCGCCTGGATGACGTGCATATCGCCCACCCCTTCGCCACACCGGCTCCCCCCGGGGTGCCCCATGCCGCGGCCTATGTGGACATCCGCGTGGAGGGCGGTGAGCCCGCCGTGCTGGTCGGGGCACGCAGTCCGGCGAGCGAGACGATCGAGCTGCACGACATGACCATGGACGATGGCGTGATGCGGATGCGCCGGGTCGAGCGCATCGAGGTCCCCGCCGGCATCCTCCAGACCATGCGCCCCGGTGCCGGCTACCACCTGATGCTGTTCGACCTCGTCGCTCCGCTCCGCGAGGGCGAGCGCTTCTCCCTGACCCTGGAGTTCGCCGAGCGCGGCGAGATCGAGGTGGAGGTCTGGGTGCAGAGTGCCGGGGAGGGCAGCCGGGACGCCGACGACCATCACCACTGACGCGGGCCCGCGGGATCCGCTCCCGCCAGGAGCCTGTCGGACTTAACGCCGATCTACTGCGAAATCCGAATCTCTCGTGACGATCGGTCAAATCAGACAGGCTCCTAGGCCAGCGAATCCAGCGTGGTGGCCACGGCATCGAACAGCCGTTCGAGCTCTTCGGGCGTCGAGCCGAACGGCGGGCCGAACTGCAGGGTGTCGCCGCCATAGCGCACGTAGAAGCCCGCCTCCCAGAGTGCCAGGTGGGCGTCCCGCGGGCGGATCGTCGGATCGCCGTCCCGGGGTGCCAGCTGGACCGCCCCGGCCAGCCCGTGGTTGCGGATATCCACCACGTGCGGCCGGCCCTCGAGGGCGTGGAGCTTCTCCTCGAACACCGGGGCGATGGCGCGCACCTGGCCAGGGAAGTCCTCGCGCTCGAGCAGCTCCAGTGCCGCCAGGCCCGCGGCGCAGGCCACCGGGTGGGCGCTGTAGGTGTAGCCGTGGGAGAACTCGATGGCGTGCCGTGGCCCGCCGGCGTGCATGAAGGTGTCGTAGATCTCGCGGGAGGCGACCACCGCCCCCATGGGCACGGCGCCGTTGGTCAGCTGCTTGGCCAGGTTCATGATGTCCGGCGTCACGCCGAAGGCCTCGGCGCCGGTGGTGGCGCCACTGCGGCCGAAGGCGGTGATCACCTCGTCGAAGATCAGCAGGATGTCATGGGCCGTGCAGATCTCGCGCAGCCTCTGGAGGTAGCCCCTGGGCGGCACGATGACCCCGGCCGAGCCCGACATCGGCTCGACGATGACCGCGGCGATGTTGGAGGCATCGTGCAGGGCGATCTGGTCGAGCAGGGCATCGGCGAGTTCGGCACCGCTCTCGGCCTGGCCGCGGGTGAAGGCGAGATGTGGCTGCAGGGTGTGCGGCAGGTGGCTGACATCCATCAGCTGGCCGAAGTGCTTGCGGTTGCCGCCGATGCCGCCGAGGCTGGTGCCGCCGACGTTGACGCCGTGGTAGCCCTTGGCACGGCCGATCAGGCGGGTCTTCTCCGGCCGCCCCCTCAGCCGCCAGTAGGCCCTGGCCATCTTCACCGCGGTATCGGCCGCCTCCGAACCGGAGTCGGTGAAGAAGACATGATCGAGCCCCGCGGGCGTCAGGCTGGCCACCTTCTCGGCCAGCGCGAAGGCCAGGGGATGTGCGACCTGGAAGCCCGGGGCGAAATCCAGGCTGCCGAGCTGGCGCGACACTGCCTGCTGGATCTCGATGCGGTTGTGCCCCGCCCCGCTGGTCCAGAGACCCGAGAGCGAATCGAACAGCCGTCGTCCCTGGTCATCGATGAAGTAGCGACCCTCGGCGCCGGCGATCACCCGGGGGTTGGCGTGGAAGTCGCGGTTGGCACTGAATGGCATCCAGTAGTGGCGGTTGACGGACGCGCCCCCCGAGCGGGGCGTCGTGGAGGCGTCGTCCCGGGCGGATGACGGCTGATGGCTCAGCTCGACCATGGTGCTCACCTCTGTCGTTTGGCGTTGTCCTCCATAGAGCATGGCCCGGAAATCAGGTTTATAAAATTAAACCCTACTGTCCTTAACGTGAGCTCTCTCTTGCGCAAGACGTCAGGGGGAGGTGATGGACTCGGGGGTCGACAGGCGGTCGGTTGGATAGATGCAGCGGAACAGGGCGCCCCGGCCGGGCTGGGAAGCGATCTCCAGGTGGCCCCCATGGCGCAGCAGGACGTGCTTGACGATGGCCAGTCCCAGGCCGGTGCCGCCGCTGGCGGTGCTGCGTCCCTTGTCGACCCGGTAGAAGCGTTCGGTGAGTCGGGGGATGTGCACCGGGTCGATGCCGTCGCCATCATCCTCGACCTCCACGCAGGCCCCCTCTGGGTGGGGTTTCCAGCGCAGGGTGACATGACACCCCTCCGGGGTGTAGCGCACGGCGTTGTAGGCGAGGTTGGAGATGGCGCTGCGGATCTCCGATTCGCTGCCGATCAGCCGCCGTGCCTCCTCGATCTCGACCCTGACCTGCTGGCGTCCGCCCGAGAGCGCCTCGGCGTCGCGGCGCACGCTCTCCAGCAGGGCGTCCATGGCCAGGGGAGCATGGTCATCGCCACCCCGGTCGATCTCCAGCCGCGACAGCAGCAGCAGGTCGTTGACCAGGTTCTGCATCCGGGCGGTCTGCTCCTGCATCTGGCCGAGGCCACGGGCCAGGCGAGGCGGCAGCTGCTCGGCGACCCCCGAGTAGGTCTCCAGGTAGCCCGCCAGCACGGTCAGTGGCGTCCTCAACTCGTGGGAGACGTTGGCCACGAAGTCGCGGCGCATCTGCTCCAGGTGGTGCAGGCGGGTGATGTCACGGGCCATCAGCAGCCGTTCGTCGTCGCCGTAGAGCGTCACCTGGAACTGCAGGATCAGTCGCTCGTCGATGGGCGAGGGCAGTGTCAGCGGTTCGCGGTAGTCGCGGGCCTCGAAGTAGGCGATGAAGCGCGGGTCGCGGATCAGGTTGGTGACGTGCTGGCCACGATCGTGGCTGGCCTGGAGGCCGAGCATCCGCTCGGCGGCGCTGTTCCACCACTCCAGGTCGCCATGGTGGTCGAGCATCACCACGCTGTCGCGCATCGCCTCGGAGGATTCCTGGATGCGCTTCAGGGTGCTGCGCAGGCGGCTCTGGGCGAGGCGCTGGCCCTTCTGGTAGCGGTAGAGGCGGTCGAACAGCTCGCCCCACAGGCCGCTGGCGGCAGGGGGTTCGGCCCGGGGCGCCTGGGTCAGCCAGGCGTGCAGGGCGTGCAGCTGGCGCAGGTGATACAGCAGGCAGATGGCCAGGCCGGTGGCCAGCCCCAGACCGGGAGCCGAGAAGGGCCAGCCCGCCAGGGTGCCGATGCCGGCGAGCAGACCCAGGCGCCAGAGTTCACGGCTCCAGAGGCGCACGTCAGCCCTTGGTGGAGAATCGGTAGCCGGTGCCGCGCACGGTCTGGATCAGATGCTGGTGGGCGTCGCCCAGTGCCTTGCGCAGGCGGCGGATATGGACATCCACGGTACGCTCCTCGACGTAGACATTGCCGCCCCACACCTGGTCGAGCAGCTGACCGCGAGTATAGGCGCGCTCGGGGTGGCTCATGAAGAACTGCAGCAGGCGGTATTCGGTGGGCCCCATCTCCAGCGCGCGACCGTTGGCGCTTATCCGGTGGCTGACCGGGTCGAGCAGCAGCCCCTCGACCTCCAGGGGCTCCTCGATGCCCCGCGGCGTGGAGCGGCGCAACACGGCCTTGAGGCGTGCCACCAGCTCCCGCGGCGAGAAGGGCTTGGTGATGTAGTCGTCGGCGCCGGCTTCCAGGCCCTGGATCTTGTTGTCCTCCTCGCCCTTGGCGGTGAGCATGATGATCGGCAGCTCGCTGGTGGCCTCGTCACGCTTGAGTCGCCTGGCCAGCTCGATGCCACTGGTGCCGGGCATCATCCAGTCGAGCAGCAGCAGGTCGGGCTGGTGGTCGACGACCATGGCATGGGCGGACAGGGCGTTGTCCGCCTCGAGGACGCGATAGTCGGCCATCTCCAGTGCCACCGCGATCATCTCGCGGATCGGCGCCTCGTCATCGACGATCAGAACGGTCTTGGCAGTCATCCCGGGCCCTCGTGGTCAATGTCGGGTCGATGACGATGACATCATCTCCTTGTGACAATACCGTGACACTCCCCCGCCGTCGCCATGCTCAGCTGCCGTTCAGCGCCGGCCAGAGGCTGAGCGCAATGCCGGCGAACACCACCAGGCCCGACCAGTGATTGTTGAGGAAGGCCTGGAAGCAGCGGTCGCGGTCCCGGTGGCGGATCAGGAACTGCTGGTGGACGAAGGTCGCCGCCATGGTCGCCAGGCCCAGCCAGAAGAAGCCGCCCAGGGCCAGGCGGGAACCGGCCCAGGCCAGCAGGACGAGCGTCAGCCCCTGCAGCAGCCCGATCATCAGCCGGTCGGCATGGCCGAACAGCACGGCGGTGGACTTGATGCCGATCTTGAGGTCGTCGTCGCGGTCGACCATGGCGTACTCGGTGTCATAGGCCACCGTCCAGGCCACGTTGGCCAGGAACAGCAGCCAGGCCTCGGCCGGAACATGGCCCAGCACCGCGCCGAAGGCCATGGGGATCGCCCAGGAGAAGGCGGCCCCCAGGAACAGCTGTGGCAGGTGGGTGTAGCGCTTCATGAAGGGGTAGATGAAGGCTAGCACCACGCCCACCAGCGACAGCATCACCGTGAAGAGGTTGGTGAACCACACCAGCACGAAGGCGGCGGTCACCAGGATCAGGAACAGCGCCTTGGCTTCTCCCTCGCTGATCCGGCCGGTGGCCAGGGGGCGATTCCTGGTGCGCTTGACGTGGCCGTCGAAGTGGCGGTCGGCGTAGTCGTTGACCACGCAGCCGGCGGCGCGCATCAGGTAGACCCCGGCGATGAAGATCAGCAGCACGTCGCGGCCGGGCACGCCCTCGGCGGCGAACCAGAGCGCCCAGAGGGTGGGCCACATCAGCAGCCAGGTGCCGATGGGACGGTCCAGGCGCGTCAGGTGCAGGAAGTCGGGTACCCGGGCCAGGCCCTTGGGGTGCATCAGGGAACGGTCCATCTCGTCCTCGTGAAAAATTTCTTTATTAGCAGAAGGTGTTAAGGGACGGGGCTGTTCCGGAGACAAGCCTGCGAGGAGGCGCTGTGAATACCTCCCTGTACGCTACCGACGCCATCCCTGGCGTAGGACCTCCTCTTCGGCTTGTCTCCGGCGCCCCTCACCGTCGGCATCGGAGACTGGCCCAGAGCCTAGCGCGAAGGAAGGCCGAGGTCATCCGCCATGGCGTCCAGGAACCACTCCTGCACCAGCACCCGGAAGCTGCCGTGGCGGAACACCGAGCGCCGACCCCAGGGCCCGCGGGCCGAATGGAAGCCGGCGGGGGCCGAGGTCACCTCGATGTCGCCGCGTTCCAGGTCCGGCTGGCGGAACAGCCAGCTGCCCAGGGAGTTCTCGCCCAGCTGGTCGAGGCGCTGGCCGCGCAGCTCCTCCAGCGGCGCCACCGACCGGGCCACCACCCAGGGGCGCTCGCCGAGGTACAGGGCCACCTCGCGCAGCCAGGCCTGGCGGTGCAGCGGGAGGTCCAGGGCCAGCGCCTCGTCGCGGCGCGGCAGGCCGATGCGCTGGTCGAGCAGCCGGACCCGGAAGGGCCGCGGGTGGCCGGCATCGGTCAGCCGGGCGGTGAGGGAGTCGCGGGAGGCGACCCATCGCCACCAGGCGGGCGCCATGGCGGGGCGGGCCGCGGCTAGGGGGATCCAGTGCGCCGGGGCGTGGGTGTCGCAGGGTGGCAGGTCGGACACCGTCGGGCTCCGCGTCGATACAGGGGCGGGTAGTGTAACATGCGGTGTCATCCCCACCCTGACCGAGGAGTTCCATGAGCGCTCCCCTGACCATCATCGGCTCCGGCATGGCCGGCATCGGCCTGCTGCGCCAGCTGCGGGCCCGGGATACCGAGCGTCCCGTCACCCTGATCACCGCCGACAGCGGCGATGACTACTCGAAGCCGTTGCTCTCCACCGGCTTTGCCAAGCGCCTGCCTCCGCAGCGGCTGGCGGCAGGCTCGGCACTGGAGCTGGCCGACCGGCTCGGCGCCGTGGTGCGCACCCACACCCGGGTCGAGGCCATCGACCTCGAGGCGCGCACCCTGGCCATCGGTGCCGAGCGGCTGCCCTGGAGCGAGCTGGTACTGGCCACGGGCGCCGCGCCGGCCGTGCCCTTCCGGGTGCCGAAGGCGGTCTCCGGCCGCGTCTTCAGTGTCAATGACCTGGATGACTACCGCCTCTTCCATGCGGCGCTGGAGGCCCTGGGCCGGCCGGCGAGGGTGGCGATCATCGGCGTGGGGCTGGTGGGTTGCGAGTTCGCCAACGACCTCGCCGCGGGGGGGCACGACGTGAGCCTGGTGGCGCCGGAGAGCGCCCCCCTGCCGCGACTGCTGCCCGAGCCGCTGGGACGCGCCCTGGGTGACGCCTTCGAGGCGGCGGGGATGACACTGCACCTGGGCCGCAGCCTGGCGGGACTGGAGCCTTCAGGCAGCCGGGTCGGCGTGGCCTTGAGCGATGGCAGCCGTCTCGAGGCCGACCTGGTGCTGGTGGCCACCGGGCTGCGGCCCCGCACCGAGCTGGCCGAGGCGGCCGGTCTCGAGGTCAGCCACGCCGGCATCCTCACCGACCGCCTGCTCGCCACCTCGGCTCCCGGTGTCTTTGCACTGGGGGACGCGGCCTGCGTCGACGGGGTCAATGCCATGTACGTCCAGCCCCTTCAGGCCAGCGCCAAGGCCCTGGCCGGGACCCTGGCCGGCACGCCCACACCGGTGAGCTACGGCGCCTGGCCGGTGCTGGTCAAGACGCCGCTGCTGCCGGTGGTGGCGTTGCCACCGACACGGGGGGTGGCGTGCTGGCGCATCGAGGGGGAGGGAGGCGACCTGGCGGCCTTCGCCGAGGCCGAGGACGGACGTTTGATCGGTTTTGCGTTGACAGGCGCCTGTGTACGTCGGAAAGTCGAACTGGCGCGGGCGGCACCGCCGTTGCTAGGCTAGTGACGTCAACGACGGCGCTCCCGGCGATACGGCCGGGCCCGATGCGTCGTTGATGTTGGTGTCATTCGCATGTCGTCATTCCGCTGGCCTGACGGATGTTCCGGACAGGCGCGTGGCGGGGAGGCCGCATGCGAGTGATGCAGGAGCAGGGATCCATCAACTCAGTTATCAACAACAATACCGGCGTGCGACTTCGCCGGGAACAATGCCAATACCAGGAGGGCTGTATGCGTAAACCAGAACTCGCGGCGGCGATTGCCGAGCGTGCCGATCTCTCCAAGGACAAGGCGAGCCAGGTGCTCAACGTCATCCTCGACGAGATCACCGGCAGCGTGTCCCAGGGTCAGGATGTCTCGTTGATCGGCTTCGGCACTTTCACCGTGCGCGAGCGCGCCGCTCGTACCGGCAAGAACCCCCAGACCGGTGCCCCGCTCAAGATTCCGGCCAGCAAGACCGTGGCCTTCAAGCCGGGCAAGGGGCTCAAGGACGCCGTCACCAAGTAAGCCGGTACCTTGACGCGGCCCGCGGTAACGCGGGCCGCAGGATCATGCCCTTCACACTTCCTTGGCGGCGGAATCGACATGAAGCTGCGACTGATGCTCTGGCTGCTGGGACGGCTGCTCAAGCGCGCCCTGCGGCGCAAGCCCCGCTTCCGTGAACTGCTTACCGAGATGCGTGGCCTCGACTGGGGCATCGCCACCGAGGACCTCTCCATCGCCCGCTTCTACCGCATGTCCCCCCGTGGCATTCGCACGGGCCGTGGGCTGCCGGTGGACCTCGACCTGGAGCTGCGCTTCGAGGACGAGGCCACCGCGCTCAAGGTGCTGAAGAAGCCCACCCAGCAGGCCTTCCTAGACGGCATGATGGCCGGCACCGTGCGCCTGGTCGGCGACTCCGGCGACCTGCAGAGGCTGCAGCGGCTGCTGAAGCACCTTTGAACGCCCAAGGGGTTGCCTGACGTCGCGGCTTTCCCGGCGACAGGTCTACGCGGAGGCGCTGTGAACCCCTCCCTTGGCGCTACATTCTTCGTCCTTGAAGAATGACCTCCGCTCCGACCTGTCCCCGGCGCCGCTCGCATCAGTCGTAACACGCTATCATCCTGCTCGGTGCTCGGTGCTCGGTGCTCGGTGCTCGGCCCTGTCACACCTGCCCATAGCGCCCCGCTTCCTCGCCCAGCCAGCGGCGGATCAGCGGGCGGCTGGCCTCCGGGCGGCTGGCCAGCAGCGCCTCGGCCAGGGGCGAGACCCGCTCGAGCAGGTCGGCGTCACGCTCCAGGTCGGCGATCTTCATCTGGGCGAGCCCCGTCTGGCGGGTGCCCAGCACCTCGCCGGGGCCGCGCAGCTCCAGGTCCTTCTCGGCGATGCGGAAACCATCGGTGGTCTCGCGCATCACCGTCAGCCGCTCCTTGGCGTGGGCCGACAGCGGCCCGTGGTAGAGCAGCACGCAGTAGCTTTCGGTGGAGCCACGTCCGACCCGCCCGCGGAGCTGGTGGAGCTGCGAGAGCCCCAGCCGTTCCGGGTTCTCGATGATCATCAGGCTGGCGTTGGGCACGTCGACGCCCACCTCGATCACCGTGGTGGCCACCAGCAGGTCCAGCTCGCCGGCCTTGAAGGCATCCATCACCGCGGCCTTCTCGGCGGCCTTCATGCGCCCGTGGACCAGGCCGATGGCGAGCTCCGGCAGGGCCTCGGTGAGCTCGTCGCGGGTCGCCTCGGCGGCCTGGCACTGCAGCGCCTCGGATTCCTCGATCAGGGTGCAGACCCAATAGGCCTGGCGGCCCTCGGCGCAGGCGTGGCGGATGCGCGCCACCACCTCGGGGCGGCGCTCGTCCGGCACCACGACCGTCTTCACCGGGGTGCGCCCCGGCGGCAGCTCGTCGATCACCGAGACGTCGAGGTCGGCGTAGGCGCTCATGGCCAGGGTGCGGGGAATGGGCGTGGCGGTCATCACCAGCTGGTGGGGGGTGAGGCCGCCGGCCTCGCCCTTCTCACGTAGCGCCAGGCGCTGGTGCACCCCGAAGCGGTGCTGTTCGTCGATGATGGCCAGTCCCAGGCGCTGGAAGTGCACGTCGCCCTGGAAGAGCGCGTGGGTGCCCACCACCATGCGCGCGCGGCCGTCGAGGATCGCCGCCTTGGTGTCGAGTCGCGGCTTGCCCTTGAGCTTGCCGGCCAGCCAGGCCACCTCGATGCCCAGCGGCTCGAACCAGGCGCGGAAGGCGCGGTAATGCTGCTCGGCGAGGATCTCGGTGGGCGCCATCATGGCTGCCTGGCAGTCGCCGGCGATGGCCGAGAGTGCCGCCATCGCGGCCACCACCGTCTTGCCGGAGCCCACGTCGCCCTGCACCAGGCGCAGCATCGGCACCTCGCGTGCCAGGTCGGCAGCGATCTCGTCGAGCACCCGGCGCTGGGCGCCGGTCAGCGAGAAGGGCAGCTGGGTCAGGAAGCGCGTCTGCAGGCTGCGTCCGGAGGGCAGTCGTGGCGCGCCGTCCCGCTGGATGCACTGGCGCACCTCGCGCAGGCTGAGCTGGTGGGCCAGCAGCTCCTCCAGGGCCAGGCGGCGGCTGGCCGGGTGGTGGCCGCTGGCGAGCTGCGCGGGGTCGGCTTCCGGGGGCGGCTGGTGCAGCACCCGCAGGCAGTGGTGCAGCTCGGGCAGGCCGAAGCGCGTGCGCAGGGGGGCGGGAATCCAGTCGGGCAGTGCCTCGGGCTCGGCGTCGAGGCATGCCAGTGCCTGCTCGATCAGCGCCCGCAGGCGGGTCTGGTGCAACCCCTCGGTGGCCGGGTAGATCGGCGTCAGGTGATCCTCCACCGGCGGCGCGTCGGTGCTGAGCAGCCGATACTCCGGATGGTAGATCTCCAGCCCCGTGGCACCGGCCCGGGCCTCGCCGAAGCAGCGTACCCGGGTGCCGGGGCGGAACTGCTGCTGCTGGGCCGGCGTGAAGTGGAAGAAGCGCAGGCTGAGGAGCCCGGACCCGTCGCGCAGCCGGACCAGCAGGCTGCGCCGACGGCCGCGCACCACCTCGCTGGCCACGACCTCGCCCTCCACCACCGCCTCGTGTCCGGCACGCAGGGTGCCGATGGGCGTGATGCGGGTGCGGTCCTGGTAGCGCAGTGGCAGGTGAAACAGCAGGTCGGCGACGCTGTCGATGCGCAACCGGGCGAGCTTCAGCGCCAGGGCTTCACCGACGCCCTTGAGCGATGTGACCGGCGCGTCGAGAGCCTTGGTGTCGGTCCTCATGCGGGCTCGAGTTCGGCCTCGCGACACCGGGCGATGGCGTCGGTCACGGCGTCGATGGCCCTGGGGCGCGGGAAGCTCGCCCGCCAGGCGATGGCCACGGTACGCGAGGGCGCCGGGGGGCTGAAGGGCCGGCTGATCAACAGGCCGCTTTCGTAGTGGCCGGTGCCGATGGCCGAGCGCGGCAGCACCGTGATGCCCAGCTTCGAGGCCACCATGTGGCGGATGGTCTCCAGCGACCCGCCCTCGGCGGTGAGGGTATTGCTGGGGCTGTTGAGCTTGTGGCTGATGGCCGGGCACGCCTCGAGGATCTGGTCGCGGAAGCAGTGTCCCTCGCCCAGCAGCAGCAGGCGTTCGTCGAGCAGGTCCTCCTTGTCGATGCTCTGTCGCTCGGCCCAGGGATGGTCGGCGGGCATCAGTATCTCGAACTCCTCCTCGTAGAGGGGCTTGGTGACCACGTCGGTCTCGGTGAAGGGCAGGGCCACGATGATGGCGTCCAGCTCACCGTTCCTCAGCTTGCGACGCAGGTTGCCGGTGAAGCCCTCCTCGATGTAGAGCGGCATCTGCGGGGCGCTGGCCGCCAGGGCCGGCACCAGGTGCGGGAAGAGGTAGGGCCCGATGGTGTAGATGGCACCGATGCGCAGCGGGCTGGCCAGCTGGTCCTTGCCGGCGCTGGCCAGCTCCTTGATCACGCTGCTCTGCTCCAGCACGCGCTGGGCCTGTTCGACGATCTTCTCGCCCAGGGGCGTGACCTGCACGGTGGACTTCGAACGCTCGAACAGTGCCACGCCCAGCTCCTCCTCGAGCTTCTTGACTGCCACCGACAGGGTCGGCTGGGAGACGAAGCAGCGCTCCGCGGCGCGCCCGAAGTGGCGCTCCTGGGCCAGGGTTACGATGTAGCGAAGTTCTGTTAGAGTCATCTTGGTGCCGGTGGCATCCTCTCGATACGGGTGTTGCCCCGATGCACGGGGCCCAAAGCACAAGGATACAATAATGCCAATAGGGACTTTTTATCAGGGGGCGACGGAAAGGTGAAGAAGACGACACTGATTCTGGGCTGTGGCGATATCGGCACCGCGCTGGGACGGCGCCTCAAGGAAGCCGGCCAGCGGGTGGTCGGCGTGCGCCGCAACGCCGCGGCCCTGGAGGATGCCGGCCTCGAGGCCGTGTCACTGGACCTGGGCGATACCGCCGGCCTGGCCGGGTTGCCGGATGCCGATGTGCTGGTCTACGTGGTCAGCGCCGACCACTTCGACGAGGAGGCCTATCGTGTCGCCTATCCCGAGGGCCTCAAGGCGGCGCTGGCCGAATATGCCGGCCGCAGCAGGGCGCCACGGCACGTCTTCTTCGTCTCCTCCACCAGCGTCTACGCCCAGCAGGAGGGCGAGGCCGTCGACGAGTCCAGCCCCACCGCTCCTTCGGGTTTCTCCGGCCAGCTGATGCGCGAGGCGGAGCAGGCCCTGATCGATCATGACCTGCCGGGCACGGTGGTGCGCTTCTCGGGCATCTACGGCCCCGGCCGCGACCGCCTGATTCGCCAGGTGAGCGAGGGGCGCATCGCGCCCGCCAGCCCGGCCATGTACACCAACCGCATCCACCGCGACGACTGTGCCGGGGTGCTCGCCCACCTGGTCGACCTCGCCCTGGCCGGCAAGCCCCTCCATGAACTCTATCTCGGCAGCGATTGCGAACCCGCGCCGCTGCACGAGGTGATGGCCTGGCTGGCCAGGCAGCTCAAGGTGGAGGCTACCGAGACGATCCAGTCGCCGCTGCGGCGCCGGGCCAGCAAGCGCTGCGACAACCGCCGCCTGCTCGAGAGCGGTTATGTGTTCCGCTACCCCAGCTACCGCGAGGGCTATGCCCAGGTGCTCCGGGAGGGAGGCTTCCTGGCACCCGAGAAGGCCTGACCCCGAGCCGGGGTGGCATCGAGGCCGGCGTATCGGCTGGCCGCGATCACAGTGCTTGACGATAGCCAAGCGTCAGCGTCTCGAAGCCGTCGTTGGGTCGCCGGATGCCGGCATTGGAGTAGTGGGTCAGGGCGAGCGAGAGTTCGCCGCCGGCCCACGGCAGGCCCAGCGCCAGGCGGTCCTCGAACTGGAAGGCGGTGGAGAGTTCCCGCGCCTCGACACGGGTGTCGAGGAACAGCGCCCCGCCGATGCCCCCTTCCACGAACACTCCCCGCTCGCCGGCGAAGGTGTAGCGCAGCGCCGGTGTCAGGCGCCAGGCGGCATTGCCATCCTTCTCGCGACTGGAGAGCAGCAGCAGGCCCGTGGCCAGCCTCAGGTCGAGGCGTGGATGGAAACGCTCGAGCCCGATCATCCGGTCGATCTCGACCGTCAGCGCCGCCGTGGATTCGCTGGTGGCGCCTGCGGCCAGGTACCAGTCGGCCAGTACCGGGCCGCTGCCCAGCAGTGCCGCGGCAGCGGCGACGGTCGTGATGCCTGCCTTGCGGGACATTCCCTTCCCCCTTCTTCCCTGCCGACGATTCAGGGGGTGCCTGATCGTGCCAGGCTGACGTAGCGGGCGCCCCGGTCGTCGGTGATGGAGTGAATCAGCTCAAGCTGATTATAGGTCCAGTCGAGCCGCACGTCCGGCAGGCCGTCGGTCTCGAGGGTGTCGGCACGTCGCAGCAGGGTGATATGGGGCACGAAGCTGTCCGGGCGGCCTGTCAGGCCACGGTGCTCCAGGCCGTCCCACAGCCGGCCGTGCAGCGCCTGGAGCGCGGTGTCGGTGCGGCTGGCCCCGAGCCAGACGATCCCCGGTCGCCGGAAGCGGCCCCAGTGATCGAGCCGCCAGCGGCCGGGCGTGACCGCCAGCGTGCGCACCCAGCTCGCCACTGCGTCGGCCGGTTCCTCGGCGACCTCGCCGAGAAAGGCCAGGGTCAGGTGCAGGCTCTCGTCCGGCATGCGCCGCCCGCCGCAGCGGGCGTGGGCGAGGTCCGCCAGCTCGCCGAGCCGCCTGCGCAGCTCGGGCGGCGGCACCAGTGCCAGAAAGAGTCTCACGCCCGCTCAGTCGCCGATGACCATGACAGCTTCCGCCTCGAACTGGGCGCCCTTGGGCAGTGCCTTCACGCCCACCGCGGCGCGGGCCGGGTAGGGCTTCTCGAAGAATGCCTCCATCACCTGGTTGACGATGGCGAAGTTGTCCAGATCGACCAGGTAGAGGTTGAGCTTGACGATCTCGCCCAGCGAGCCGGCGGCCTCCTCGCAGACGGCCTTGAGGTTGGTGAAGACCTGGCGGGCCTGGGCCTCGAAGTCGTCGGAGACCAGCTCCATGGTGGCCGGGTCCAGGGGGATCTGGCCGGAGAGGTAGACGGTGTTGCCGGCCTTGATGGCCTGGGAGTAGGGGCCGATGGCGGCGGGCGCCTGGTCGGTGTTGATCACGGCCTTGTTGCTCATGGACGTTCTCCGTGGTGGCGTTGAAGGGTTGTGACGCATGAAAGAGATGGCCCGCCCGCCGCAGCCGCGACGGGCGGGCCTGGGACGGATTCAGTTGCCGACCCGCGAGATCCTGCCCACATGGGAGAGGTTGCGCAGTCGCTTGATGATGCGCGCCAGGTGCACCCGGTCGCGTACCGCCAGGGTCAGGTTGACGATCGACAGGCGCGCGTCGCGCTCCTCGATGCCGATGCGCTCGATGTTGGCCCCGGCATCGGTGGCCAGGCCGGCGAGTTCCGCCACCAGGCCGCGGCGGCTTTCCACCTCCAGGCGCAGCGCGACGGGGAAGTCCTCTTCGATCTCGTCGGACCACTCCAGGGCGAACAGCTTGTCCGGGTCGTTCCTGAGTTCGCCGAGATTGCGGCACTCGGCACGGTGCACCACGATGCCCTTGCCCACCGACAGGTGGCCGATCACCGGATCGCCGGGCAGGGGGTGGCAGCAGCGAGCGAACTTGATCACCATGCCCTCGGCGCCGCTGATCACGATGGGCCCGTGGCTGGACCTCTCGGACTCGCCGGCGCCCCGCTCCTCGCCGTGCTGCAGGTCGAGCAGGCGGCGCGCCACCACATGGGCGACCCGGGTGCCCAGGCCGATGGACTCCAGCAGGGCATCTTCGTTCTTCAGCGACAGCTCGGCCAGCAGGCCGTCCAGCGGGCCGCGCGGCAGCTCTTCCAGGCTGGTCTCGAAGTCGGCCAGGGACTTGTTGAGCAGGCGGCGGCCGAGCTGTACGGCCTCGATCTGCTGCTGGTGCTTCAGCGCGTGGCGGATCGCCGAGCGGGCCTTGGCGGTGACCACGAAGTTGAGCCAGGCCAGGTTGGGCTTGGCCCCGGGGGCGGTGATGATGTCCAGGGTCTGGCCGCTCTCCAGACGGGAGGAGAGCGGGGCCAGGTGGCGGTCGATGCGGCAGGCGATGCAGCTGTTGCCGATGTCGGTGTGCACGCTGTAGGCGAAGTCGATCACCGTGGCGCCCTGGGGCAGCTCCATGATGTCGCCCTTGGGCGTGAAGACGTAGATGTCGTCGGGGAAGAGATCGTTCTTGACGTGCTCGATGAACTCCAGCGAATCCCCGGCGTGGCGCTGCATCTCGAGCAGCCCCTTGACCCAGGCCCGGGCGCGGGCATGGCTGCCCTCGGCGATGGGGTGCTCGGTCTGGCCGGCCTTGTAGAGCCAGTGGGCGGCGATGCCGTTGTTGGCCATGGCCTCCATCTCGCGGGTGCGGATCTGCACCTCGATGGGCATGCCGCCGCTGCCGAACAGGGTGGTGTGCAGGCTCTGGTAGCCGTTGGCCTTGGGAATGGCGATGTAGTCCTTGAAGCGACCCGGCACCGGCTTGTAGAGGTTGTGCACCACGCCGAGGATGCGGTAGCAGCTGTCGACGTCCTCGGTGATGATGCGGAAGCCGAACACGTCCATGATCTCGGCGAACGACTTGCGCTGGTCGCGCATCTTCTTGTAGATCGACAGCAGGTGCTTCTGGCGGCCGATCACGGTGGCGGGCATTCCCTCTTCGTCGAGGCTCGTCTGCAGGGCATTCTGGACATGGCGGATCGCCGAGCGACGGTTGCCGCGGGCGCTGGAGACGGCGCGTTTGATGCGCTCGGCGCGCATCGGATGCAGGGCCTGGAAGGAGAGGTCCTCGAGTTCGACTCGGATGGTGTTGATGCCCAGCCGGCTGGCGATGCGGGCGTAGATCTCGAGGGTCTCGCGGGCGATGCGGCGCTTCTTCTCGGGGCGCAGGGCGCCCAGGGTGCGCATGTTGTGCAGGCGGTCGGCGAGCTTGACGATGATCACCCGGATGTCCCGGGACATCGCCAGGACCATCTTCTGGAAGTTCTCGGCCTGGGCGACCGCCTTGTCCTCGAAGGTGATCTGGGTCAGCTTCGAGACGCCGTCGACCAGCTCGGCCACCGGCTTGCCGAACTGCCTGGCCAGGGCCTCCTTGCCGACCCCGGTGTCCTCGATCACGTCGTGCAGCATGGCGGCCATCAGGCTCTGATGGTCCATGTGCATGTTGGCGAGGATGTTGGCGACGGCGAGCGGGTGAGTCACATAGGGCTCGCCGGAGCGCCGACGCTGGCCATCGTGGGCCTGCTCGGCGTAGTAGAAGGCACGCTTGACCTGCTGGATCTCGTCCTGAGGGAGGTAGCCGCCGAGACGGTCGGCCAGGTCATCGATGGTGAACATGCGGCGCGCCCTGAATCCTGCGTGAGTGCCCTGCGGGGAATGGCGGCGGAAAGCCGTCGTGCGGGATCACTCCTCGGCGGCGAGGCCCGGCTCGGGTTCGTGGCGAATGCGCACCGGCGCCTCGATCGGCTCGTCGAGCACGCTCGCGTCGACCAGGCCCTCGGCGATCTCGCGCAGTGCCATCACGGTGGCCTTGTCGTTCTCCCACGGCAGCAGGGCGTCGCGGGAGCCGCGGGCCAGCTGGCGGGCACGCTGGGTGGAGATCATCACCAGCTTGAAGCGGTTTTCGACGTTTTCCAGACAATCTTCGACTGTGACTCGCGCCATGGATGCCTTCCTGAGTGCTGGTGGGGAATCGTCATCGGGCCCGCGGCGAGGGGGGGGGCGCAGACCGTGATTCCACAATGGATAGACCTGATAGGTTACTCGACGCCCGGCTCGCCTGACAAGCGCCGCGGCGGGGTTTCAGGATCAGCGCCTGCGGCCGGGGGTCATGACAAGCGCCCGCGGCTGGGGGTCATGACAACAGCGCCTCGAGCAGGGGGGCGTGACGTTCGCGGACCCGCGCCAGGGTCAGGCGGCGGGCGATCACCAGCGACTGGAGCTCGCGCAGGGCGGTGGTGAAGTCGTCGTTGATCACCAGGTAGTCGTACTCGTCATGGTGCGACATCTCCTTGACCGCGTCGTCCATGCGCCGGGCGATCACCGCATGCTCGTCGGTGCCGCGGCTGGCGAGGCGGCGCTCCAGCTCGTTGCGGGAGGGCGGCAGGATGAAGATCGAGACGGCCTCGGGCATCTGGCTGCGTACCTGGCGGGCGCCCTGCCAGTCGATCTCCAGGATGACATCCTGGCCGGCGGACAGCATGGTCTTCACGGCCGGGCGGGAGGTGCCGTAGTAGTTGTCGAACACCCGGGCGTATTCGAAGAACTCGCCCCGCTCGATCATCGCCTCGAAGCCCGGCACGTCGACGAAGTGGTAGTTCACGCCATCCACCTCGCCGGGCCGGCGCTCGCGGGTGGTGTGCGAGACCGAGACCTGGAGGCCGTCGAGACTCTCGATCAGCTCGCGCACCAGGCTGGTCTTGCCGGCGCCGGAGGGGGCGGAAACGATGAAGAGGGTACCTTGGGGCATGGTCGGCATCCCTGATTGGCAACTGGGTGAAGCGGCGTGTGCCGTGAGGAAAGCGCGAAGTATCGCATGAATTCGCGGCGCGCTGCAGGGGCTGTTCATCCCCTGCCGCGAGGCTATCCCAACACTTTTCTCAGGTTTTCCTGCATGGACGACTTGAAGGCTTCATCGTTGGCCAGCAGCTTGTACAGCTCAAGGTCGGCGCGACGACGCTTCAGCATGACCTCCTCGAAGATCTTCTCGAATGCCAGCACGCGGTTATGGGAGTCCTGATTGTTCTTGTACTTCTCCTTGAAGTCCGGGTGAGCCTCGATGCTCCTGGCGATGCTGAGGAACTTGACGCGCTGCTCCTCCGGCGTGGCTTCCCAGCCCTGGAACCATCGCTCGTTGAAGGTGCGGATGATCTCGTCCAGCGGGTCGGAGTCGGCCCCACCGTCATGGGCGCCGCGTGGGTTCGGGTTGGTGGGGTCGAGCTCCGTCGGTGTCTCGTCCAGGCCGATTCGCTGACCAAGCTTGACCCGTTCCAGGCCATAGGATGACAGGTCGACCGATTCCAGCAGCGCATCGATCTGGTCGGCTTCCCTGTCCCGGACGATAAGCTTGGGAATCAGAAACTTGAGAAACCAGAACAGCTTTTCCCAATCGATCACCTCATAGGGCATGATCGAGGCCATCTGGCTGTAGATCTTGACGAACTGCTTGGCCTTGATCTTGAAGTCCGCCTTGTGCGGGTCGTCGAGTTCCAGTTCGTTGTTGAAACGGTCGGCCGCCGCATCGATCAGCGGGCTCAGCTCCTGGGCGTCGGCATTGCCGAAGTAGTGCTCGATGAAGCTTTCCACCTCGTGCCATTCATAGACACCGATCTCGTCCAGGGCCTCCTTGAGCTCATGCAGCACGTTGACGTCGGTCGGCTCCGACAGGCTGGTGGCCGTATAGAAATCATCGAAGGCCTTCTTGATATCGTCGGTGGTGTTGAAGAAGTCCAGAACGAAGAGATCCTCGGTCTTCTTGCCGAGCTTCGGTGCGGCGCGGTTGAGACGGGAAAGCGTCTGGACCGCGAGGACGTCCTGGAGTTTCTTGTCCACGTACATGGCCGTCAGCTTCGGCTGGTCGAAGCCGGTCAGGTACTTGTTGGCCACCACCAGCAGCCGGTATTCGTCGCTGTCGAATGCCTCCCTGGTCTCGGCCTCGGGGAAGCCGTTGATGTCGGCCTCGGTGTAGTCGATGCCATCCACCGGCTTGGTTCCCGAGAAGGCCACCAGCGCCTTGAAGGGGGCGCCACGGTCTTCCAGCAGGCGTGTGATGGCCTGGTGGTAGCGGATGGCGGCCTCGATGTTCTGGGTGACCACCATCCCCTTGGCCTTGCCCTTCAGCTTCTTGTGATTGACCACCTGCTGGATGAAGTGGTCCAGCATGATCTCCGCCTTGGCACGGATGGTCTGGGGGTGCCGCTCCACGTAGGCGCGCAGCTTCTTCTGGGCCCTGGCCGTATCGAACAGGGGGTTCTCCTCGATGGACTTCTGGATCTCGTAGTAGCTGCGGTAGGTGGTGTAGTTGGCCAGCACGTCGAGGATGAAGCCCTCCTCGATGGCCTGTTTCATCGAGTAGAGGTGGAAGGGCTTGAACTCGCCGTCTGGCGTGGCCTGGCCAAACTTCTCCAGCGTGCTGCGCTTGGGGGTGGCGGTGAAGGCGAAGTAGGAGGCGTTGCCGCGCATCCGGCGGGCGCGCATGGCCTGGAGCACCTTGTCCTGCACGTCCTCCTCGGACTCCGCGTCGCCACCCATGGCCCGGTTCATCTTGCCGTGAGCATCGCCATCCTGAGAGCCGTGTGCCTCATCGATGATGACGGCGAAGCGCTTGTCGCTCAGGTCATCGATGCCGTCGATGATGTAGGGGAACTTCTGGATGGTGGTGATGATGATCTTCTTGCCCTGCTCCAGGGCCTGCTTCAGGTCGGCCGAGCGCTGCGCCGGCGCAACGATGTTCTTGACCTCCGAGAACTCCCGGATGTTGTCGCGCAGCTGCCGGTCGAGCAGGCGCCTGTCGGTGACCACGATGACCGAGTCGAAAAGCGGCGTTTCCAGCCCGCGGGCACCGCGCACGTCCTCGGCGCTTGGGTAGGTCTCGATCAGCTGGTAGGCCGCCCAAGTGATGGAGTTGGACTTGCCCGAGCCGGCTGAGTGCTGCACCAGATAGGTCTGGCCGACGCCATGCTCGCTGACATGGGCCACGAGGCGGCGCACGACATCCAACTGGTGATAGCGGGGGAAGAACAGCGTCCGCCTGGTCAACGGCATACGGCTGCTGCCATCCAGGCGCATGAAGTGCTGGATGATGTTGGCCACGCTCTCGCGGGTGAAGACCTCCTGCCACAGGTAGGCGCTGCGATGGCCATGCGGGTTGCGCGGATTGCCGGCACCGTGGTTCTCGCTGCCTTGGTTGAAAGGGAGGAAATCGGTCCTCGGTCCCGCCAGCCGCGTGGTCATGTAGACCTCGTCGGTATCCACGGTCATATGCACCAGGCAGCGCCCGAACCGCAGCAGCGGCTGGCTGGGGTCGCGGTCCTGTCGATACTGCTTCTGGCCGTGATAGCGCGCCGTCTGCCCCGTCCAGGGGTTCTTCAGCTCCAGGGTGGCGAAGGGCAGGCCGTTGATGAACAGCACCATGTCGATCTCTTCGAGGCTGTTGGCCAGCGAATAGCGCACCTGGCGGGTGCAGCTGAACCGGTTGGCCGCGAAGCGCTCCTTGACGCTGGCCGAACTGCTGGCCAGCGGTGCGGGATACAACAGGGTGAAGTGGGCGTCATCGAGGCTCAGCCCCTTCTTGAGCAGGTGCAGCAGTCCATGCTTGCCGACCAGCCGGTCGTAGCGCTCCAGCAGCTTGCGCTCCCAGTCCGGATGGCGCTGCCTGAGCTTGTCCAACTCCCTGGCCTGGGTGGCTTCGAGGAAGTGCCACAGCTGGTGGGTATCGACGGCGTAGTGTGGGTTGAAGTGCTCGGGGCGGCCGGGGTGGTAGCCATGCGCCGGGCTGAAGGGGCGCTCGGCCGGGCTCTCGCCCAGCGCGATGTTGTCCTCGCGGCTGCTGCCCGTCAGGGCGCGCTCGATGCTCGCTTCCAGTGCCTGCTCGTTTGTCTGGCTGACCATGACCTCTCCTGCGTGTGTCCTGGCATCCCTGTGCCCTGTCAAATGACGAATTTTTTATAATTCATTGTTATTAATAGACTTTCCTGTGCTCCACTGCTTCTGCCAGGGTAGCCCATCAAGTGGCCGTCAAATGAAGCTTTCCTGCCCCTCTTTGCCTTCGAGCCGCAGCCATTCTTTAGCTTGTAGGGCCGAGGGAATGTCTAGAAATGTCTAGCGAGTGGCGGTTAGACATTTGTCGATCACCGCATAACCATTTGTAAAATATAACTTATTTTCAAAGCTGCCCTCAGCTTCCGGCTCGCTTCGCGTCTGCATTCGTCTAACTCTGTGGGGTAGTAGTCTCTCTGGCATGGAGAGAAAGCGCAGCACTATTAAATGAGAACGTCCCAGGCCCAGTAGGGAACGTAGCGGTAGGCCTTGCGCTTCCGTGGAGTCGGACGCCGCTGGCAACAGCGCAATGACTACTCCTCATCGCCGGGTAATTTACCGGACTGTCTTTCAAGCCGTTTTTGTTCACTTTTTACTCGGCGCTCCAACTTCTTGATGTCTTCCTCGGGCGGCAGGTTTTCCGGCTGGATACCACGCTGACCCAGCATATCGCGGACGCTTACATTGTTCTGTTCATGCTCCTGGGTAATCGACATTTCGCCTTGCAGGTTTTCCTGCATGACATTGTGGTTGGTCATCTCTGTGGCCAGGTTCTTGGCCGCGATGGTCAGTGTGGGCAGAAAGTCGGCGAGTGGGCGGCTCTTGGTGATGCCGTAGCGCTGCTTCATCAGCTGGGTGGTGTTACCGCCGAATAGGGCGGCATCTCCCCGTGAGCGGATACGCCCAAAGCCCTTGTCATCCACGCCCCGTTCGTAGATGTTCTGCGACAGGCCCTTTTCGGATTCACGTAGACGCTCCCGGGCATCCATCCGGGCAATCAGCCGCATGCGGTCTTCAATCAGCTCTTGCTTACGGGTCTGAACGGCGAAATAGCTCTGGGCAAAGGCAATGGGCTCCTTGCGAGGGTCGCCGTTCTGAGCAATCAGGTAGCAGGCATAGCGGGTGAGCATGAAGTCATCCACTGGTCGCTCAGAGCCACTGCCCAGAGGGACCATTTTCGTGACGCCACGAAAATGGTCTTCAGGGCTATAACCTGTTGATTCGCAGGACTCTATGGCCCGGCGGATGGCGGTCTGGAAATTTTCCCATCGCGCATAACCCAGCGGCTTCATCAGGTCGCGGGCAAACCAGAACTCGATATCTTCTTCAGGAACGGTGTGGCTCAGGTCGTCAAACTGGCTTCGCATTCTATTTATATCCATGAGTTCTCCTTAGGTCCATCCATGGAAAGGGCGGGGGCGGGATCCTCCACGCCTGGCACCCGGATCTTGCCGGTGACGGCGCTATCGATCAGGGTGGCGCGGTACTCCTTGAGGCGCTCGATCTGGCCTTGGAAGAGGGAAATAGCCCTGTCGATTCGGGTCGATTCCTGGTCGATATGTTGAACGATGCGATCCTGTTCATAGAGCGGAGGAACGAGGGAGAGCATTTGCTTGAACTCTTGCCAGTAGAGTCGCTTGCGAAAATCGGTAATGCCCTTGGAGTGGCGGTCCATCTGGTGGATGAAGAGCGGTGTCCTGTACAGGTACTCGAAGTATTTTGGCCGAATCCTGGAATCCGGAGTAGCCACTGTGTAGGCCGGGCTTACCATGCCTGTCGTCGTTACGGCACCGATGGCACCCTGCCAGGCGCGCATCATGTTATAGACGATATCACCGGGCTGAACGAGGCTGTACTTGGTTTGATCCTCGATCTTGACTCGTCCTCTCAGGTTATCGTCTTCGCTTAGCTCGCCGGTGGATACGCCGGAACGAATGGATACGGTGAGAAGCGGCAAGCCTTCGTTGCCAGGCTCGACACGTTCAGTAAAGAGGGTGCGATTATGGTTGATTCTCCAGTGCTGCGGGACCTCTCCAATCCACTCAATGCCAGAATCGCGCATGGGCGCATTCGGTTCCAGGCCGCGAGTAACGGCATTCTGGATCAGAATCTGCTTGCGCTCCTTGAGTAAGTCGATCTGCTGTTTTTTTATGTTGACTGCTTTTTCGATCCCTGTGGTTTTTTCATCAAGGAATCTAGCTATATTAAACTGCTCATGAATCGGGGGTAGCGATAATTGAAAGTTGGAAATAAAGCTGTAGGGAACGCGCTTCTGACCGGCGGATCCGGTCATAAGCGCCTCGCCTTGCTTCATAAATAAGCTTGACTTAGTCAAGAAATATAAAAATCTTGATGAGGTACTTCTTCCAGGCCTCAATACATGAAATTCTGTAGAGCCGAAACCAATCTGGGATGGCATCTTGTCGAGGCAGGCACCTTTTCCATTTTCAAAGCAAGGAGTGATCTTGGCGATTATGACATCGCTCCGCTCAAAGTTTGTCAGTCCTGTGCTGATATCCTTTATTTTTTTTTGAAGTGAGTAGGACGGCTCATCAAGAACCGAAACATGCTCCATTGGCAAGAAACAAGCATGCTCATCAGGGCTGAAGTTTGAAAGTGAAAGAACTGGGTTGATCAAGGCAATGTCTTTCAGTCTGCAGGTATGCCATTGATGTGAAATTGGGAGGCTGGCTCTTTGGTAAAAGGAAGTTTTATTATTCATTCTCCACACCCGATAATTCTTCAACACCAATACCCAGAATATCGGCAATCAGCCCTTCCGCCTGTTGCTCCAGTGCCACGATATCGCAGGCGACCTCCTCCATGCTGCGCAGCGGCTGGTGCTTGTAGAAATACTTGTTGAAGCTGATCTCATAGCCGATCTTCACCGATGCCATATTGATCCAGGCTTCCGGCACGTGGGGCCTGACCTCGTTCAGGAAGAAACCGTGGATGCTCTGGTCGAGAGGAATGCTCTCGCTGTCGCGTAGCTCCGCGCTCGCTTCAAAGATGACATATTCGCCAGGCTTGCCGGTCGGGGTGTAGCCGAAGTCGGGCAGATCCTCCTCCCGGCAGCCCAGAAACGCGAGGCGCTGGGCGAGCACTTCGCCGGTCAGCTTCACGGTCTGCTTGATGACCTTCTCGGCGTCCTCGCTGTACCAGCTAATGGCGTTGAGGATGGCGCTCTTGTCGCTGGCGGAGAGCTTGATGCCCTCCCGCCTGGTCAGCGCCTTCAGCTCCTTCTCCACCAGCGACTTGAAGCGGTTGTAGTCGTTGAACTCCTCGGTGCCGATGGCCGCCATCAGCCCTTGGGCGGCGCTGACCAGGGTCAGGTGCTTGTGCCAGGTGGCCTCATCCAGCAGCTTCCTGCGCTGCTTGGCGTTGAGGCCCAGCTCCTGCTCCTCGCACCAGGAAAGCATTGCCTTTTCGTGCTCCTTGAGGGTGCCGGGCTCGTAGAGGGTGTCTCCCCATTGTGCGTAGGCCCATGCCATGGGCTCGCGCAGGGCCTTATCGAAGCGCAGGGTCTCGATGCGCTCGGCGCTGAAGCCTGCCCTGCGTCGATCGGGGCGTTCGATGGTGACCTTGTGGTAGCCGAAGTCACGGTTGTCGAAGACCTGGGCGGCGATGCCGTCGCCTCCCGCCGGGCGGTCGATGCTTTCCAGTGCCTGATAGCACCGGGTGATCTCGCCGATATGCTCGGGAGAGAACTCGCAGTTCTTGTTGCCGAGGTTTCGGCGCAGCTTGCGGTAGAGCAGGCTGGCGTCGATGAGCTGGACCTTGCCGCGGCGCCCTTCGGCCTTGCGATTGCTGAGCAGCCAGATGTAGGTGGTGATACCGGTGTTGTAGAACAGGTTGTTGGGCAGCTGGATGATGGCCTCCAGCAGGTCGTTCTCGATGATGTAGCGGCGAATGTTGCTCTCGCCGCTGCCGGCGTCGCCGGTGAACAGGCTGGAGCCGTTGTGCACCGAGGCGATGCGTGAGCCCGGGCTGGTCTCGCCGGCCTTCATCTTGCTGATCATCTCCATCAGGAACAGCAGCTGGCCGTCGCTTGAGCGGGGCGTGGCGTCGAGGATTTCGCGATTGCCCCAGTAGTCGGCCAACTCGACCTTGAAGCGGGGGTCGATGACTTCCTTGCCGTCCTTGATGAACTTCTGCTCGCTGGCCCAGCTCTTGCCATAGGGCGGGTTGGAGAGCATGAAATCGAAGCGGTCGCCGGCGAACTCGTCGGTGGAGAGGGTAGAGCCGGAGCGGATGTTGGCCGGGTCGTTGCCCTTGATCATCATGTCGGACTTGCAGATGGCGTAGGTCTCGTCGTTGATCTCCTTGCCGTAGAGATAGACGTCGCCACCGGCGCGGATGTCGCCTTCCTCGTCCTTGATGAAATTCTGGGATTCGGTGAGCATGCCGCCGCTGCCGCAGGCCGGGTCGTAGATGGTCATCACCGGTGGCAGGCAGTCCTTGACGGGATCGAAGACCAGGTGGGTCATCAGCTCGATCACCTCGCGGGGAGTGAAGTGTTCCCCGGCTTCCTCGTTGTTCTCCTCGTTGAACTTGCGGATCAGCTCCTCGAAGACGTAGCCCATGCCGAGGTTGGAGAGTGCCGGCAGGCGGTTGCCGTCCGGGTCCTCGGCGTCTTCGTGGGTCAGGTTGATATAGGGCGAGGTGAACTTCTCCAGCACATCCAGCAGCACGTCCTTGCTGGCCATGTGCCGGATCTGACGACGCAGGTCGAACTTGTCGATGATCTCCTTGACGTTGGGGCTGTAGCCCTCGAGGTACTCCTCGACGTTGGCCAGGAGGATCTGCTGGTTGTTGGTGGCCGTCCTGTAGAGCTGGCTCAGGGTCCACTTGCTGGTGTTGTAGAACACATGGCCGGAGGCATCGCGGAGCCCCGTCTCGTCCGGCTCCGCCAACTGCAATTCGTCGCGCTGGAGCGCGACCTCTTCCAGTACCTGGGACTTGGAGGCTTCCAGCAGGGCATCGAGGCGGCGCAGTACCACCATCGGCAGGATCACGTCACGATACTTGCCACGCACGTAGACATCGCGGAGGCAGTCGTCGGCGATCGACCAGATGAAGGCAACCAGCTTGTTGTGGGCGGCGTGATTCATGGTGCGGGGACCTTCCTATCCCTGGTTTATTCGATGTTCTGGATCTGCTCGCGCATCTGCTCGATCAGCACCTTGAGCTCGACCGCGCAGCGCGTGGTGCTGGCGACCACCGCCTTGGAGGAGAGGGTGTTGGCCTCGCGGTTGAGCTCCTGCATCAGGAAGTCGAGGCGCCGCCCCACGGGGCCCTTCTGGCCGAGCTGGCGTTCCACCTCGGTGACATGGGTGGCCAGGCGGTCGAGTTCCTCGTCGACGTCGGCCTTCTGGGCGAGCAGTACCAGCTCGGCCTCGAGCCGCTGGGGATCGAGGTCGGCCTTGACCGCCTCGAGGCGCTCGAGCAGCTGGGCGCGCTGGCGCGCGAGGATCTCCGGCATCAGCCGGCGCACCTCGGCCACCTGGGCGTTGACGGCGGCAAGCCGCTCATGGATCAGCACCGCCAGCTTGTCGCCCTCCCGGGCGCGGCCGGCGACCAGGTCGTCCAGGGCGGCATGAAACAGTGCCGTGGCCTCGGCCTTGACGGTCTCGAGGTCCGGACCGCGGGCGTCGAGCACGCCGGGGTGGTCGAGCAGCGCCAGGGCATCGGGCATGGGGGCATCGCTGACCACGCCGCGCACCTCGGCCAGGGCCACGGCCAGGGCCTCGAGGCGTTCGCGGCTGACGGCCAGGGTGGCTGCACCGCTGGCCGGCTCGAAGCGCAGGGTGCACTCCACCTTGCCGCGGGCCAGGCGCACGCGCAGTGACTCGCGGAACACCGGCTCCAGGTCGCGCAGGCTCTCCGGCAGGCGGAAGTGAGGATCGAGGTAACGCTGGTTCACCGAGCGCAGCTCGAGCTGCAGGCTGCCCCACTCGGCTTCCCGGCCCAGGCGGGCGAAGGCGGTCATGCTGTGAGCCATGGGAACTCCTGATGCGTCGCGTCGGTGGGGCCCCAGTGTAACCGATTAAGCGTGTAGAATGGCGGCCCCAGGCCGACACCGGCCATGATGTTCATACGAAAGACGAGAGGTTCTATGCGCCCCAGTGGACGACAGCCCGACCAGCCCCGCGAGATCCGCCTGACCCGCGACTACACCCGCCACGCCGAGGGGTCGGTACTGGTGGAGTTCGGTGACACCCGCGTGCTGTGCAACGCCAGTGTCGAGGCCGGGGTGCCGCGCTGGCTGCGTGGCAAGGGCCAGGGCTGGGTGACCGCCGAGTACGGCATGCTGCCCCGTGCCACCCATACTCGTGGCGGGCGCGAGGCGGCCCGTGGCAAGCAGGGAGGGCGCACCCTGGAGATCCAGCGGCTGATCGGTCGCTCGCTGCGGGCGGCGGTGAACCTCAAGAAGCTCGGCGAATTCACCATCACCGTGGATTGCGACGTCATCCAGGCCGATGGCGGCACCCGCACCGCCTCGATCACCGGCGGCTGCGTGGCGCTGATCGATGCCATCCGCTACCTGCAGCGCGAGAAGAAGATCAAGGGGGACCCCTTCAAGCAGCTGGTCAGCTCCGTCTCGGTGGGCATCTTCAAGGGCGTGCCGGTGGTGGACCTGGACTACCCCGAGGACAGCGGCGCCGACACCGACATGAACGTGGTGATGGCCGAGAGCGGTGGCATGATCGAGGTGCAGGGGACCGCCGAGGCCGGCACCTTCTCCCGTGCAGAGCTCGACGCCATGCTCGACCTGGCCGAGAAGGCAGGGGCCGAGCTGTTCGATCACCAGCGCGAGGCGCTGGGGATTCGTCGCTGACGCGGCGTTGGCCGACGGATCCGCCCTGAGCCGCGGCATAACGCATTGCGCCGGCCATCATGGCCGGCGCAATGCGTTCCGGCCGGAGCCGGGACGGCGACGTAGGGGGCGCGATCAGAGCGTCAGGTCGTATTCGACGATCAGCGGGGCGAACTCGGAGAAGGTGGCGTCGTGATCGATCCAGGCATCGACCACGTGGCGGCGGAAGTTGGCGCCCACCACCTGATAGTCGATGCGCCAGCCTTCCTGGCGTGAACGCGGCTGGTCCTGGTCGAGTGCCGGCCACCAGGTGTACTCGCCGGCGTCACGGTTGATCTCGCGGAAGGCGTCGATGAAACCGGTGGGGCCGAAGACCTGGTCCATCCAGGCGCGCTCCTCGGGCTTGAAGCCGGGCGTGGTCTGGTTGTCGGCCCAGTTCTCCAGGTCGATGGTCTTGTGGGCGATGTGCCAGGTGCCGCAGATGATGTACTCGCGGCGCTTGCGGGCCATCTTGCTCAGGTACTCCTGGTACTGGGCCATGAAGGCCTGCTTGGCGGCGGGGTCGCTGCCGTCGGGCATCAGGAAGCTGGCGATGCTGAAGCGGTCGTAGTCGGCCTGCAGGAAGCGACCCTCGTGGTCGCACTGCGGGAAGCCCAGGCCGTACATGATGGCCTTGGGAATCTTGCGGCAGTAGAGTCCGACACCGGAGAAGCCGTCCTGCTCGGCGTCGAGGAAGTAGCCCTCGTAGCCTTCCGGGTAGAGGATGCTGTCGTCCAGCTCGAAGCTCTTGGCCTTGAGGTTCTGCACGCAGACGACATCGGCATCCTGGTTGGCCAGCCAGTCGAGGAAACCCCGACCGACCGCCTCCCGGATGCCGTTGACATTGATGGTGGCGATTTTCATACATGGTCCCTTTTGCGTCGCGCGTGTATGATACCCGACGTTTCGACGTTTGGGTAAATGGCCTTTGCCCATGAACATGATAGAGAGCCACGAGGTGGAGAGTTCCGGCGTGCCCAGGCAGCAGAACAGCGAGTTGCAAGCCTACCAGCGAGAGTTCATCGAGTTCGCCATCGAGCAGGGGGTGCTGCGCTTCGGCGAGTTCACCCTGAAGTCGGGTCGGGTCAGCCCCTACTTCTTCAATGCGGGGCTGTTCCGCACCGGCCGTGCCCTGGCCAGGCTGGGACGATTCTACGCGCGGGCCATCGCCGACAGCGGCCTGGCGATCGACGTGCTCTTCGGGCCCGCCTACAAGGGCATTCCCCTGGCCGCCACCACCGCCGTGGCCCTGGCCGACCATCATGACCGCGACCTGCCCTACGCCTTCAACCGCAAGGAAGCCAAGGCCCATGGCGAGGGTGGCAGCATCGTCGGCGCCGAACTGGCCGGTGATATCCTGATCATCGACGACGTGATCACCGCCGGCACCGCCATCCGCGAGGTGATGGGGCTGATCGAGGCCGCCGGCGCCCGGGCCGCCGGGGTGGTAATCGCCCTGGACCGCCAGGAGCGCGGCAACGGCACGCGGAGCGCCATCCAGGAGGTCGAGGCCAATTACGGCATGCCGGTGATCAGTATCGTGACGCTGGACATGGTACTGGCCTATCTTGAACAGCATGCAGGCGATGAGCTCCGGGGTCATGCGGCGGCCATTCGCGACTATCGCGAGCGCTACGGCGTGCAGGCCGCCTGATACCGATGCACACGGTCATGCCCCAGGGCAGACAAGGAGAGTGACATGCGACTGACCATCATTGCCCTCGCCGGGGCGTTGCTGCTGGGTTCCGCGACCCTGGCCCAGGCCCAGTCGAGCAGCCTGGATCTGAACCTCAGCCAGGACGCCGTGCAGTTCGAGGCCGCCGGCGAGCTCACCCACGGCATCGTCCTGGGCGGTGGCGTGATCGACAGCGACTACCGTCATGACGCCACGGCCTTCCATGCCCAGTTGCTCGGCGTGGAGCGCACCAACGACTACGACATCGGCGTGGGTGCGCGCTGGACCCAGTTCGACACCGACCACGGCAAGGGCGGCGGCCTGGGCCTCGGCGGCTACGGCTATGCCTATGTTCCGGCCATGCCGGCGCTGTCGCTGGGCGGCTATGGCTTCTACACGCCGGGCGCGGTCAGCACCCGTGACCTGGACGACGGCTACGAACTGGGCGTGCGGGCGCGTTATGCCTTCACCCCCACCGTCGACGGCTATGTCGGTTACCGGGCCCTGCGCGCCGACTTCGACGACGACCGCGGCGGCTCGCGCACCCTGGACAGCGGCCCGTTGGTGGGTGTTCGCCTCACCTTCTGAGCGGTATCCGTGCCGTCAGCGTCGGGCCCCGGATGGGGCCCGACTGCGTTGAGGGCCGCCCGCAGGAGACCCATGCTCGATATCGTCCTCTACCAGCCGGAGATCGCCCCCAACACCGGCAACCTGATCCGCCTGTGTGCCAACACCGGCTTCCGCCTGCACCTGATCGAGCCACTGGGCTTCGAGCTCGACGACAAGCGGCTGCGCCGCGCCGGGCTCGACTACCACGAGTGGGCACGGGTGAGGGTGCATGTCGACTGGGCCGCCTTCCTGGCTGCCGTGGCCCCCGAGCGCGTGTTTGCCGTATCGACCCGCGGGCGGACCGGCTATCATGAGCCGGCCTATCGTGAGGGCGATGCCCTGGTGTTCGGCCCCGAGACCCGCGGGCTGCCCCAGGCGATGCTGGATGCCCTGCCCGAGGCGCGGTGCCTGCGCATCCCCATGCGGCCCGAGAGCCGCAGCCTGAACCTCTCCAACGCCTGCGCGGTGATCGTCTTCGAGGCCTGGCGTCAGCTGGAGTTCGTGGGGTCGGGTCCCGTGAAGGCGGGCACCCGGAAGGAGTGAGCGATGTCGATCAAGCAGCGCCTGGCCAAGTTGAACCCCCGCCAGCAGGAGGCGGTGCGCTACATCGATGGCCCCTGCCTGGTGCTGGCCGGGGCCGGCTCCGGCAAGACCAGCGTGATCACCACCAAGATCGCCTACCTGGTGCAGGAGTGTGGCATGAGCGCGCGGCGCATCGCCGCCGTCACCTTCACCAACAAGGCCGCCCGGGAGATGAAGGAGCGGGTGGGGTCGATGCTCAAGGGACGCGAGGGGCACGGCCTGACCGTCTCCACCTTCCATACCCTGGGGCTCAACATCATCCGCGGCGAGCTCAAGGCGCTGGGCTACAAGCCCGGCTTCTCGCTGTTCGATCCCGAGGATGCCAAGGCACTACTGCGCGACCTGATGAACAAGGACGCCCAGGTCGATGCCGACCAGATCAATCGGGTCCAGCACCAGATATCCCAGTGGAAGAACGACCTGATCCTGCCCGGTCAGGCGCTCTCCCACGCCGCGGACGACGACGAGCAGTATGCGGCGCGAGTCTTCGAGGCCTATGGTCGTCACCTCAAGGCCTACAATGCCGTCGACTTCGACGACCTCATCCTGCTGCCGGTGGTGCTGCTGCGCGACGATCCGGAGGCGCTCGCTCGCTGGCGGCGCAAGATCCACTACATGCTGGTGGACGAGTACCAGGACACCAACGTCAGCCAGTACCAGCTGGTCCAGCTGCTGATGGGCGAGCGCAAGACCTTCACCGTGGTGGGCGACGACGACCAGTCGATCTATGCCTGGCGCGGAGCCCGGCCCGAGAACCTGGTCACCCTGGGCGAGGACTTCCCGCGCCTCAATGTCATCAAGCTGGAGCAGAACTACCGCTCCACCGGCACCATCCTGCGTGCCGCCAACACCCTGATCGCCAACAACCCCCACGTCTACGAGAAGACCCTGTGGTCGGAGATGGGCCAGGGTGCGGCGATCCGCGTGGTGGTCAACCGCCACGAGGAGGCCGAGGCCGAGCGGGTGGCCAGCGAGATCCTCACCCGGCGCATCAAGGAGCGCGCCGAGTGGCGCGACTTCGCGGTGCTCTACCGCGGCAACTTCCAGGCCCGGCTGCTGGAGCTCAAGCTGCAGCACTACCAGATCCCCTACAAGCTCTCCGGCGGCACCTCCTTCTTCTCGCGCAACGAGATCAAGGACGCCATGGCCTACCTGCGGCTGCTGATCAACCCGGCCGACGACAACGCCTTCCTGCGCATCGTCAACGTGCCACGTCGCGAGATCGGCCCCGGCACCCTGGAGAAGCTGGCCAACTATGCCAACGACCAGGCCACCGGGCGCGGCATCTCGCTGTTCGCCGCCTGTCACGAGCTGGGCCTGGAGCAGGTGCTGCCCACGAGGGCCGTGGAGCGCCTGGGGCGCTTCACCCACTTCATCGACGGGGTGCGCCGGCGCATGGACCAGGGCGATGCCATCGCCGCCATCCGCGACATGCTGCGCGAGATGGACTACGAGGCGTGGCTCTACCAGAACGCCAGTGCCCCGACCATCGCCGAGCGGCGCATGGCCAACGTCTGGACGCTGATCGACCAGCTCGAGAAGTCGATGCAGGCTGACCCCGAGGAGAACACCGCCAGCGAGGAGACCGAGACCGACAGCGTGGAGGCGGCCATCTCGCGCCTGGTGCTGCGTGACATCCTCGAGCAGCAGGCCGAGGAGGACGATTCCGACCGGGTGCAGCTGCTCACCATGCACGCCTCCAAGGGGCTGGAGTTCCCCCACGTCTACCTGATGGGGCTGGAGGAGGAGCTGCTGCCCCACCGCAACGCCATCGAGGCCGGCACCGTGGAGGAGGAGCGTCGCCTGGCCTATGTGGGGATCACCCGCGCCCGGCAGACCCTGACCCTGACCCTGGCGCGTCAGCGCAAGGCCTACGGCGAACTGATGGACTGCGCGCCGAGCCGCTTCCTCGACGAGCTGCCGACGAGTGACCTGGAGTGGGAAGGCCGCGCCGACAAGGAAGACCCCGAGAAGAAGCAGGCGCGGGGGCAGGACGCCATCGCCGGGCTGCGCTCCTTGTTGGGATGATCCCGGCTGCGGGCTGCGGGCTGCGGGCTGCGGGCTGCGGGCTGCGGGCTGCGGGCTGCGGTGATGGCGTTGCGTGAGAGTGGCTTGCGGCGCGATAGCGACCGACCGTCAGAGGAGGCGCGAAACAACGCAAGCGGGGCGCCCGAAGGCGCCCCGCTCGCTTCCCCGTGGCCGGAAGCTTACTGCACCGGCTCGACCAGGTAGTCGACGGAGGCCTTCACCTCGTCATCGGAGAGGTTGGGGTTGCCGCCCTTGGCCGGCATGGCGTTGAAGCCGTTGATGGAGTGGTCGTAGAGGGTCTCCATGCCCTGCTCGAGGCGTGCGGCCCAGGCATCGGCATCGCCGCGGATCGGCGCGCCGGCGGCACCGGTCTCGTGGCAGGCCATGCAGACGCGGTTGTAGATCTCGCCACCATCGATGCCGGCATGAGCGGGCTCGTCGGTGGCCGCGGCATCGTCCGCTGCCTCGGCGACTTCCTGCTCGTCGGCAGCGGCTTCCTCGGCGGCGGCTTCTTCCACCGGGGCGTCATCGGCACCCACCTCCGGCACGTCCATCACCGGCTCCAGCAGGTAGGCGGTGACGACCTCCATCTCCTCGTCGCTGAGATTCGGGTTGCCGCCGCGGGCCGGCATGGCACCGATACCGTTGATGGAGTGATCCAGCAGGGTGTCGAAGCCCTGATCGACGCGTTCGGCCCAGGCATCGGCATCGCCGCGTACCGGGGCACCGGCGGCGCCGGTCTCGTGACAGGCCATGCAGACGCTGTTGTAGATGGCTGCACCGTCGATGCCGCCCGCGGCTGCGTCGCCGTTGCCGGTATCGGCGGCAGCGGTAGCCGCGGTGCCGCAGTCCTCGCCCTGCAGGCACAGCTGCCCCACCGGCTTGAGACGCTCGGCGATGGCGTCACGGTCTACCTCGGCCTGGGCGGAGGACATGCCTGCGGTCAGGCCCAGGGCAGCCAGGCTCCCCATGATCAGCTTGCTGGATTTCACTCTCACCACCTCTTGACGGTCCTGTAATCGAATCTGCCCGTGGCGACGTCGCGAACGGCATCACGACAGCCGAGGGACGCCCTGACGCGCACAATGGGCGTCAGTATACCGGCAACGCATTCGGCTGGAAAATGCCGTGACCAACGTCTTTGGCAGCATGCCCATGGCCTGCCGGGACTCTCGCTGGACAGGAGCGGGGCAGCCGGGTAGGATGTGGACCGCCCGATGACGCCGTGTCACGGGCAAACAAGCGCCCGTAGCTCAGCTGGATAGAGTATCGGCCTCCGAAGCCGAGGGTCGCAGGTTCAAATCCTGCCGGGCGCGCCAAGAATTCAAGGACTTACGGTGATGCCGTAGGTCCTTTTTTGGCTCTTCGTCGTTGAGTGTGGAATTCGCCCCCTGAGCTGAGCCAGGATATGACCTCCACGACGACAGGAGGCATGACATGGACGGCACCCAGATTCTGACCCTCGGCCTGGGCCTGGAAGCGCCCTGGATCCTCAAGGACCAGCACCTGGATACCTCCGTGTCTCCCCACCGGTTGGACCTCTATGTCGAGACCGAGCGTGGCAGCCTCTACCCCTGTCCGGAGTGCGGCAAGGCCTGCCCGGCGCACGACTTCGCCGATAAGACGTGGCGGCACCTGAATTTCTTCCAGCATCACTGCTACCTGCATGCTCGCGTGCCTCGCACCAAGTGCCCTGAACATGGCGTAAAACGCATCGAGGTGCCCTGGGCGCGGCCGGGCAGCGACTTCACCCTGTTGTTCGAGCAAGCCGCCATGTCGCTGGTCAAGGAGATGCCGGTACTAGCCGTCTCCCGGCAGCTGGAGATCTCCGACAAACGACTGTGGCGCATCGTGCATCACTACGTGGGCCGTATGCTGGGGGAGTTGGACCTGAGCAACGTGGCCACCGTCGGCGTCGATGAAACCGCGTCCCGACGCGGCCATCGCTACGTCACGGTGTTCCTCGATATGCAGCGCAAGCAGGAGCCGGTGATCTTCGCCGTCCCCGGCCACGGCAAGGACGCCGTCAAGGCCTTCAGCACCTTCCTGGCGGCGCATGGCGGCGACACCGACAACGTGGTCGAGGTCGTGTGCGACATGTCACAAGCCTTCCTCAGCGGCGTGGCCGAGCATCTTCCCAAGGCCGACGTCACGGTCGACTGGTTCCATATCGTTCAGACCTTCACCAAGAGGCTGGACGAGGTGCGCAAGAAGGAGCGCCGGGAGCAGGGGCACCCCAAGTCGCTGCGCTGGGCCCTGCTGAAGAGCCTGGACAACGAGAACCTGACGCCCAAGCAGCTGGCGGCGCTCCAGGAACTGGTGGCCGACCAGAGCGCCACGTCAGATGCCTGGGTGATCAAGGAGAAGCTGCGCTGGATCCAGAAGGCCCCGACGCCGCGGGCGGCTCGGTGGCGCATCACGAACTACCTCAAGGTCATGAAGGCGGCGGTCTCCGAGAAGCCTCTCCTGAAGCCGATGGGGAAGGCCCTGGCGACGCTGGAGCGCCATGCCGACGCGGTGGTCAGGCGCTGGATCTCGGGACTGACCAACGCACGACTGGAAGGCATGAACGGCCTGTTCCAGGCGGCTCGGTCACGCGCACGCGGCTACCGGAACGAGGCCAACTTCATCGCCATGATCTACCTGATTGGCAGCCCGGTGGGCCGCCTGTTCGATCAGACCAAATCCACGTGAAGTGACGAAGAACCATTAAAAAACCCCTCAGCAGCTTCACCGCAGAGCGGATCCACCGATCGGGGCCGTGTTGAGGCATATTATAGAGGGCGCCGAGGGCTACCGCAAAAAGAGATATATAGCCCCTAAGCATAAGGAAACGGTTATGGCCATCGAACAGGTCATCTGGAAGCTGACGGGCAGCGCCGGCGAGCCGCCGCGCAAGCTGCGCCCCGCGGGGCTTGCCGACGAGGGGCTGCTGGAAGAGCAGATCATGCAGGATGTCGCGATCCTCAACCGCGACTGGCTGCTGATCGGACGCCAGGTGCGCACCGCCTTTGACAAGCTGGTCGACCTGCTGGCCATCGACTATGCCTCCTGGGTGGTCACCCTCGCCGACTACCAGCTGATCGATAAGCAGGGAGGGACCGGCGCGGGCCCTCCTGCCTCTACCGTGCGATCCAAAGTGCTGCGGTTATTCTATGAATCCAGGCTTCACAACTCCGTCCCGACCCTTGGCTGAGCCGACACGGTAGGTGGATGGTGGCAGCGCTGCCACCTCGGGGGTGGGTCAAAAGCGTTGGCCGGTACTGGGTCAATTTACTTGGCCATTAACACCGGGTGCTGGCTGACATCGAGCGCTGAAGAGCGGCATCGAGATTGCACCGGTCTACCACCGGCGACCGGAACGCATCCGCGCTCATGCCCTGATCTGCTTCCTCGCCTTAGTGCTTTACCGGGTGCTCGGATGCGGCTGAAGGCGAGCCATCATCCGCTGTCGCCGACGCGGGCCCTGGAGATTGCCCGCAAGATCCAGTTCCACCAGGTCCTGCTTCACCGTCGCGAGACGGCGAGCGGCCTGACCAAACTGAAGCCTGAACAACGCGACATCTTCGAGGCGATTGGCCTGCCGGCACCTACCGCATCCCGCTTGTAGTGCCAATTTTGAAAATGCGTTTCAAGGATAATCAGTAGTTTACGCTTTTAACTGTCGAACTCGGTCGCTCCAAGCCGAGGGTCGCAGGTTCAAGTCCTGCCGGGCGCGCCACGAAGTCAAGGGCCTGCGACATCGTCGCAGGCCCTTGTTCGACTTCATCGGTTATTACTTCGCCGTCGGCATCACGAACTCGGCGCCCTTGGCGATACTCTCGGGCCAGCGCTGCATGATCGACTTCTGCTTGGTGTAGAAGCGCACGCCCTCTTCGCCGTAGGCATGCATGTCACCGAACAAGCTCTTCTTCCAGCCGCCGAAGCCGTGCCAGGCCATGGGTACCGGGATCGGCACGTTGATGCCGACCATGCCCACCTCGATGCGGCGGCCGAACTCGCGGGCGACGTTGCCGTCGCGGGTATAGCAGGCAACGCCGTTGCCGAACTCGTGGGCGTTGATCAGTTCCACCGCCTCGGCGAAATCCTTCACCCGCACGCAGGCCAGTACCGGTCCGAAGATCTCCTCCTTGTAGATGCGCATCTCCGGGGTGACGTGATCGAACAGCGTGCCGCCGATCCAGAAGCCGCCCTCGTGGCCGGGCACCGTGAAGGGGTTGCCGTCGGCGTCGACGCGGCCGTCAACCACCAGCTCGGCGCCGCTCTGCGCGCCATCCTCGATGTAGCCCTGGATCCGCTCCAGCGCCTGACGGGTGACGATGGGCCCCATCTCGGCGTCGAGCTCCATGCCGTTCTTGATCTTGAGCTGCTTCGTCCGCTCAGCCAGCTTGGGCATGATCTTGTCGGCGACGTCACCCACCAGCACCGCCACCGAGATGGCCATGCAGCGTTCACCGGCGGAGCCGTAGGCAGCGCCGATCAGGCCGTCGACCGCCTGGTCGATGTCGGCGTCGGGCATCACCACCATGTGGTTCTTCGCGCCGCCCAACGCCTGCACGCGCTTACCCTGCTCGGCGCCGCGCCGGTAGATGTAGTGCGCGATCGGAGTGGAGCCGACGAAGCTCGCCGCCTTCACGTCCGGATGGTCGATCAGCGCGTCCACGGCGACCTTGTCACCCTGGACGACGTTGAAGACGCCGTCGGGGAGCCCGGCCTGCTTGAACAGCTCGGCCATGTACAGCGCAGCGGAGGGGTCGCGCTCGCTGGGCTTGAGCACGAAGGTGTTGCCGCAGGCGATGGCCACGGGGAACATCCAGCAGGGCACCATCACCGGAAAGTTGAACGGGGTGATGCCGGCGACCACGCCCAGGGGCTGGCGCAGCGTCCAGTTATCGATACCGGTGGAGACCTGGTCGGTGAAGTCGGTCTTGAGCAGCTGCGGGATGCCCAGGGCGAACTCCACGATATCGATACCGCGGGTCACCTCGCCCTGGGCGTCGGTGAACACCTTGCCGTGCTCGCGGGAGATGATCTCGGCCAACTGGTCACGGTGCTGGTTGAGCAGGGCCAGGAAGCTGTTGAGGATGCGGCTGCGGCGAATCGGCGGAAGCTGTGCCCAGGCCGGCAGAGCGGCCTTGGCGCTGGCGACCGCGGCCTCGACGTCCTGCATGCTGCCCAGTGCCACCTTGCGGCTTACCTCGCCGGTGGCGGGGTTGAACACGTCCTGGGTGCGCTCACCGGTGCTCGACGCCGTGCGGCCGTCGATCCAATGCTGAGCGACGTCACTCTGTACGATCTGCGAGGGGGAGTTGGAAACGCCCATGAATTCGACTCCGTTTGCGTGAAAACGGCTTCCAGCCTAGGCGGCGAGAGGTGGCTTTACAATCGCTAATACCTAACTACACTGTTCATCAATTTGAACAATCCTTCATGCGCCGCGAACGAGACCTGCCATGTCCGCCCAACAGATTTCCCCCGTGCTCGCCGACCTGCATCTGCTGACCGTGCTGGGCCAGGCGCGCAGCTTCACCGGGGCGGCGCGCCGGCTCGGGGTCTCCAAGGCCTCGGTAAGCACCCGCATCGCCAACCTCGAGCGTGCCGTCGGCGTGCCGCTGGTGCGCCGGACCACTCGCTCGGTGGTGCTCACCGACGCGGGGCAGCAACTGGTGGAGGACATTGAGCCCTCCTTCGTCCGCATCGAGCAGAGCCTCACCAGCGTCAAGGATCTGGCCGGCAACCCGCGCGGCCTGTTGCGGGTGAGCGCCCCGGTGGCGCTTGGGCGCCAGCGTATCGCCCCGATGCTGCCGGCCTTCCTGCAGCGCTACCCGGAGATTCGGCTGGAGCTCGATCTCTCCGACCGCTTCGTCAACCTCCCGCAGGAGGGCTTCGATCTGGCCATCCGCCACGCCCAGTCCGCGCCGGAGACCCACGTGGCGTGGGTCCTGCGGGAGTCGCGCTCGCTGCTGGTCGCCAGCCACGATTACCTGGAGCGCCACGGCGTGCCCCGGCACCCGGCGGATCTGAGCCGCCACGAGTGCCTGATGTATCTGCGTGACGGCAGCACCCAGAGCTGGGGCTTCGAGCGCGAAGCCGGCCGCAAGCGCGGCGAGCGGGTCGGTGTGCCGGTCGGCGGGCGCTTCAAGGCCAACAACAGCGAGGTGCTGCGGGAGGCGGTGCTGGGTGGGCTGGGCATCGGCCTGTTGCCGGACTTCACCGCCGTGGATGAGCTCCGCCCCGGGCGGCTGGCGCAGGTGCTGCCGGACTGGAGGCCGGTGGGCTTCTTCGGCGAGCGGCTGTTCGCGATCCGGCCGTGGACGCGGCAGGTGCCGCGGGCGGTGCAGTGCCTCGTCGATCACTTGCACCAGGGCTTCGCGTCCATAGCGTAGCCCTCCCGGGTAGAGGCATCGCACCGCGATGATCCCGCTGGCCGACTGCCTCCCGCATGACAGTCCATCCTCAGCCCTCAGCCCGGGCCGTTTCGGAATCTTCCGAGACGGCCCGCTTGAATTTATCGACCGATTAACAGATCATCCGATCAATGCCACGACAAGAGGCGCCCGCCTGGCTGGAGCGCCCCGGAGGAGCGAGGAGAGGATCTCTCGGTAATTCACAGCATTGCCAGATCAGTCGAGCCGCCGGGAGGCCGCCGGGGCATACTCGCACCTCCCTTGCCGAGGCAGAAGGTACCGTCCAGCGCGACGGTCGTCTGCAACTGGAGGATATAACAATGAAACTATTCAAGGCCGGCCTTGCCGGTGCGCTTGCCCTGGGTGTGGGACTCGCAAGCACCAACGCCGCTGCGGCAGAACGCATCACCGTCAACATCGGTTCCAGCCACCCGGTTCAGAACATCTGGGTGTGGGCGATGAAGAACGTTTTCCAGCCCGAGGTGGACCGCATCCTGGAAGAGCAGGGCGGCGACTATGAAATCCGCTGGCGCGAGAACTACGGCGGCACCCTGTACAAGTTCTCCGAGACCCGCAAGGCGGTGAAGGACGGCATCGTCGACGTCGGCATGATCGGCACCGTGTGGGAGGAATCCGACCTGCCGCTGCAGAACGTCACCTACTACACCCCGTTCGCCACCGACGACCACAAGCTGATCATCCAGATCTTCGACGACCTCAGCCAGGAGCTGCCGGAACTGCGCGACAGCTGGCACAGGGAGAACCTGGTGCACCTGTCGACGCTGGTGACCGACAGCTACGACATCTACGGCACCAGCCAGATCGAGGCGCTGGACGACATCCAGAACATGCGCCTGAACGCCCCCGGCACCTCCGCCAACTGGCTCAAGGGTACCGGCGCCATCCCCGTCGATGGCGGCCTGACCACCTACTACACCAACATCCAGACCGGCGTCACCGAGGGGACCCTGTCCTTCGCCAGCGGCATCGGCCCGGCCCGGGTGCAGGAGGTTGCACCGGAACTGACCCGCGTCGGCTTCGGTTCCATGGCCTTCGGTGCCGTGGCCGTCAACAAGCGCTTCTTCGACGGTCTGCCGGAGGACGTCCAGGCCGCGTTCCGCGAGGCCGGCGGGATCATGTCCGAGCGTCACGGCGAGCACGTCGCCAGGACCGCCGAGGAGTGGCTGGCCAAGATGCAGGAAGAGGGTCTGGTGATCCATGAGCTGCCGGCCACCGAGAAGCAGCGCTGGGTGGACGGCCTGCCGAACCTGGTCGGCCCGTGGCTGGAGGCCAATGGCGAGGATGCCGAGGTGGTCCTGAAGGCCTACTTCGACAAGCTGCGCGAGAATGGCGTCGAGCCGTTCCGCGCCTGGGACGCCGCCGTCCGCTAAGCTGGCCACGGTACCAGGGCCGCGCCGTCCGGCGCGGCCTTCTTTCCAAGTCACGATACGAGGCTCGCCATGAGCATCACGCATAACGCAGCGCCGTCCGGTGTCGGCTGGTTCGTGCGCCTTGCTGACCTGCTGGCCGCCCTCGGCACATTCTGGATCTTCGTCCTGATGAGCCTGGTGGTGGCGGATGTCGCCGGGCGCAACTTCTTCGACACGCCGCTGACGGGTGTCGCCGAGTTCGCCGGGCTGTCCGTGGCGGCCATCGTCTTCCTGCAACTGGGAGCGGGCATCCTCGGTGGCCGCATGACCCGCGCCGGCTTCTTGATCGACATGATCGGCCGCCGCCTGCCGCGGCTGCGGCTGGTGCTGGATGTGGTGTACGCCCTGGTGGGCAGCGTCATGTTCGCGCTGCTGACCTACGTCGCCTGGCCGGAACTGGTGCAGTCCTGGCAGAGCAACGAGTTCTACGGCGTGCGCGGCCTCTACATGATTCCGGGCTGGCCCTTCCGCGCCCTGGCGGTGATCGGGGCGGCGATGGCGACCCTGGCCTACCTGATTCTGATTCCGGCCCTGCTGTGCCGGGGGTCGGCCGATACAACGAGGGCTTCCTGATGAGCGATCTCGGCCTCACCGCCCTGGTGATCGGCACACTCGTCCTGCTGGTGCTGATGGGGATGCATATTGCCGTGGCCCTGATGACGGTGGCCTTCGTCGGAATATGGGCCATCCGGGACAATTTCGACCTGGCCCTGCAGATGATGTACATGTCGGCCTATGGCGGCATATCCAGCTACATCTTCGCCACGATCCCATTATTCGTCCTGATGGGCTTGCTGGTCAGCATCTCCAATATCGGCAAGGACACCTTCGACGTCGCCGAGACCCTGCTGCGTCGCGTGGCCGGCGGCCTGGGCGTGGCCACGGTGGCGGCGAACACGGTGTTCGCGGCCGTAACCGGCGTTTCCATCGCCTCGGCGGCGGTGTTCACCAAGGTGGCGGTGCCCGAGATGGCCCGCCATGGCTACCGCAAGGCCTTCGCCGCCGGCACCGTGGCGGGCAGCTCGGTGCTGGGCATGCTCGTGCCGCCGAGTCTGCTGCTTATCGTCTACGGTGTGCTGGCGGAGGAGTCGATCGGCAAGCTGTTCATTGCCGGGCTGATCCCGGGCGTGATCCTGGCGGTCGGCTTCGTGGCGATGATCATGCTGCTGGCGCTGTTTGCCCCGCGCTTCGTGTTCGATGCCGAGCGCCTGCGGGAACTGGGCGACGCCCGGCGGATTCAGCCGCTGCTCACCGGCAAGCAGATGGCAGGCAAGTCCCTGCCCATCATCACCCTGGTGCTGCTGGTCCTGGGTGGGCTCTACAGTGGCTTCTTCACGCCTACCGAGGCGGGCGGCATGGGTGCCTTCGGTGCCTTCGTCATTGCCCTGCTGCGGCGTTCGCTGACGCCGAAGCGGATGTGGCAGGTGCTGCGCGAGACCGGTGGAGTGTCCATCAGCATCCTGATCCTGCTGATCGCCGCGCTCTTCTACAGCCGCATGCTTGCCATGGCAGGCGTGCCCATGGCCATCTCGGATCTGGTGCTGGACGCCGGCCTGGGCCCCTATGGCTTCCTGGCGCTGTACGTGCTGATCGTGCTGCTGATGGGCATGATCCTGGACTCGACCTCGATCCTGCTGGTGATGACCCCGATCGCGGCCCCGATTGCCGTGGACTTCGGCTTCGATCTGATCCACTTCGGCATCATCACCGTGATTGCGGTGGAGATCGGCCTGCTGACACCGCCATTCGGTATCTCGATCTTCACCGTGAAATCCACACTCAATGACGAGCGTGTTTCGGTGGAGTCCATCTTCGGCGGGGTACTGCCATACGTCGGGGTGATGCTGATCGTCCTGGCGCTGATCGCGGCGTTCCCGGCGCTGACGCTGGCCCTGGTCTGAGCGTGCGCCGGTCGCGACAGGGGTCATCACCGTCCCTCCAGCTGGGCGCCGCAGACAACCGGGCGCCGTGTCTTCCGGAGGCCATCGGCCAATGAGACAACCGGATTCCCTGGACGATACGGGGCTGCTCGGCCGCGCCCGGGACGGGAGTCGCGAGCGCCGCAATGGGGCGCCGCAGCGACCGCGTGTCGCCGGCCTGGTGCTGGCGGCCGGGGGCTCGCGCCGGATGGGCCCGGCCAACAAGCTGCTGCTGCCCTGGCGGGGCGAGGCGCTGGTAAGGCATGCGGTGCGCGCGGTGGCGAAAAGCGGCGCGGCACCGGTCCATCTGGTGGTCGGCCACCAGGCCGAAGCCGTCACCCGGGCGACGGAGGACCTGCCCGTGGTGGTCGTCTACAACCCCGACCACGCCGAGGGGCTGTCCAGCAGCCTGCGGGCGGGACTGCGCGCCCTGCCCGACGAGGTCGACGGCGTACTGGTGGCCCTGGGGGACATGCCGCGAGTCCAACCGCGGGACCTGCGTCGTCTACTGGACGCCTTCGACCCCACCGAAGGCCGGGCCATCTGTGTGCCGACCTGCCGGGGCAAGCGCGGCAATCCGGTACTGCTGGGTCGGCAGTTCTTCGCCGAGCTGCAGCGCCTGGAGGGAGACCGGGGCGCACGGCGCCTGATCGGGGGGCATGAGGACCTGGTAACCGAAGTGGTCGTGGAGGGGACCGGGGTGCTCCTGGATGTGGACACGCCCGCCGCCCTGGAGCGGCTGCGGCGGGACGCGGCGAGGCCGGCTTCGTGAACGCTACCCGCCACGGCGCCCCTCGAGAGGATGATCAGGCGAGGCTTTCCACCACCATGAACTGACCCTTGGCGGCGTCGGCCCGGTAGCGGCGCGCTTCCTGGTAGTCCGGCGAGTCGTAGCAGGCCTGGGCCTGCTCGAGGCTGTCGAACTCGATGATCACCACCCGCCCGGGGGGCTCGGCGCCCTCCAGGGCCACCTTGCGGCCGCCGCGGGCCAGAGGCCGGCCGCCGAACTTCTCGATCGCCGGCGTGGCGCGCTTGGCGTATTCCTGATAGGCCTCGGGGTCGTGAACGTCGACCAGGGCAATCCAATAACCAGCCATGCTGATCTCCTGTTGCAATCGGGGAAGAGGGAGGCGTTCCGGCAGCTTTCGCTACAGCAGCATGAGGGCAGCGACCGCGGCGGCGACGAGAACGCCGGCTGCGATGAACCACCCCAGGCGGCCAACGCCCGCTGTCGGTCGAGCCGGCTCCGCCGCGGTGGCCGAGGTCGACTGGCCGCCGCTGACCTGCTCGACGAAATTGCGGAAGAAGTCATCCGCCGTCTTGCGGACCACGCCCTGGATGAGCCGGCTGCCCACGCTGGCCAGCTTGCCGGCCACCTCCGCATTGGCGGTGTAGCGCAGCACGGTCTCCTGGGGCCCGCTCTCCTCCAGCTCGACGCGGGCCGAGCCCTTGGCGGAGCCGGCCATGCCGCCCTGGCCCTGGCCGGAGATGGTGTAGCAGCGCGGGGCGTCGATATCGGAGAAGTCTACCTTGCCGTTGAAGCGGGCCTTGATGGAGCCGATCTTGCTGACGATACGAGCGGTGAAGGTGGTGTCCGATACCTTGTCCAGTGCCTCGCAACCCGGGATCGACCCCTGCAGCACCGCCGGATCATTGAGCGCTTCCCAGACCTGCTCTCGAGGTGCCGGGATACGATGCTCGCCGGAAATCTCCATGGTACGTCCTCCTCGGTCCGTTATTTATCTTATGATAACTAGCGATGATGATAGCGGCTGGCGAGGAAAAATCAAGTGGAAGAGTGCGCCGGGCGCGGGGAGGGGACATGCCCCGGCCAGGCTGGCTCAGCGCACAGGGGAGGCTTCACACGGCTCTGCGCCGTGACAGCTCTGCGGCGCTGTGGTGGATTCGGCGGTCTTTCCGGGTGGGCAATGCCCATCCCGAGGGAGTTACCCCCGGGGCAGGGACGGCTGCGCGTCGCCTCTGGCGAAGTGCCAGCGCAGGGTCTCGGGGGTGCCTTCCATGAAGTTGTGAACCACCATTTCGATGTGGCGATCCAGGTCCTCAGGGATGGGCAGGTTGTAGATCCACTTGCGAATGGCCAGGTAATAGATCCCGCCATGGAGGTCCCAGGCAAGCTCCAGCTCCTCGGGCTGCAATGGCACCTCGTCGGTGGAAGGCAACCCCGCCACCTCTCGCAGTTCGGTGCATACCGGCACGAACAGCTTGTCCTGGACGATACTCAGGTAACGCTCGGTGATGTTCACGCCCTTCAGCCCGGAAAACATCAAGATGCGCACCCACTCATAGTTGAAGATCACCCGGGTGTACTCCTGGTACAGGGTAATCAGGCGCTCTTGCAGGGGCCGGCTGCGGTCGATGATCAACGCCTCCCAGTGCGGCTGCCAGCGCTTGACGTAGACCTCGTGATAGACCCGTTCGATCAAGCTCTCCTTGCTCGGGAAGTAGCGGTAGAGCAACGGTTGGGTGATCCCCAAACGCTTGGCCAACTCCCGGGTCTGGCCCTCGAAACCGACTTCGGCGAAGAAGCGGATCGCCTCGTCGACAATCTGGCGCTCACGCTGCTCCGGCGAGAGCCGCCGCCGTCTGCCTGTTTCCGCTCCCACCGCTCTACTCCTCCCGCTAGGCCTGTCGCTATTCTCGTCGCCTGCGGATGCGACTACAAGGGCATTGACATCGTTCCTCCGGCCGCCGCATAGTTAATCAAACGATAAATTGTGGCGACACGACCCGTTGCCGCCACGGAACTGTCGGAGGAAACGAAGACGTGAAGTCGCCGCAATTCGACTACGTACGGCCGGGGTCGCTTGACCAGGTGCTGGCGCTGTTGGCCGAACACGGAGACGAGGCCCAGGTGATCGCCGGCGGCCAGAGCCTCGTGCCTACCATGAACATGCGCCTGGCCGCCCCGAGCATGCTGGTGGATGTGAACCAGGTCCCCGGCCTGGCCGGGGTCGAGCTGCGCGGCAAGTGGCTGCGCATCGGTGCGCTGACCCGCCATGCCGAAATGGTGCGTTCGCCGGAGGTGGCGCGTCACGCCCCCCTGCTGGCCCGTGCGGCGCCCTACATCGCCCACGAGGCGATCCGCAATCGCGGCACCTTCGGCGGCAGCATCGCCACCGCCGACCCCGCCTCGGAGTGGCCGGCCTGCTGCCTGACCCTGGGGGCGCGCATTCACCTGGCCAGCCACGAAGGCAACCGAACCCTCCCGGCGGAGGAGTTCTTCCAGGGCGTCTACCAGACCGCCATCGAGCCCCACGAGCTGATCACTCACGTGGAGGTGCCGGCAGCCGCCGGCGGCATGCTCTACGGCTTCGAGGAACTCGCCCGGCGCAAGGGCGATTACGCCATCGTCGGACTGGCCGCCCAGGCACGGATCGGCGCCAAGGGCGCCATGAAACTGCTGCGGCGCAACGACCAGCGCCTGCAGGAGGTGAGGCTGGGCTTCTTCGGCGTGGGCGAGACCCCGGTGCTGGCCCAGCGGGCCGCCGCCGCCCTGGAGGGCCGTCCCCTGGACGCCGAGACCATCCAGGCCGCGCAGGCAGCCCTGGCCGACGACCTCCAGCCCCTGGGTGATCTCTACACCTCGGCCGAGGCCAAGGCCCACATGACCCGCGTACTCCTCGGCCGAGTGCTGCACGCATTGAGCGGAGACCCTAGCGCATGAGCGACACCAACCACGAGCTCAACCTGACCGTCAATGGCGAGCGCGTCAGCTGCCGCGTCAGTCCACGACTTTCCCTGGCCGACTTCCTCCGCGAGGAGCTGCACCTGACCGGCACTCACGTCGGCTGCGAGCAGGGCGCCTGCGGCGCCTGCACCGTGCGCTACAACGGCGACCAGGTGCGCGCCTGCCTGATGTACGCCGTGCAGGCCGAAGGGGCGGAGATCGAGACCGTCGAGGGGATCACCGAGAGCGGTGAACTGGCCGCCCTGCAGGAGGCCTTCCACCGCAACAATGCCCTGCAGTGCGGCTTCTGCACGCCGGGCATGCTGATTGCCGCCGCCGACCTGCTCAAGCACACCCCCAACCCGGACCGCGAGCAGATCCGCGCCGGGATATCCGGCAACTACTGCCGCTGCACCGGCTACCACGCCATCGTCGACGCCGTGGCCGAGACCTGCAGCGGCGACACCAGGGAGGCTGCGCAATGAGCGATAGACCTCACTCGAGCGTCCTGGACCGCCCGAACAGCTATATCGGCCGCAGCGTACCGCGGCCCAATGCCCGCCGGCTGCTGGCGGGCCGCGGTCAGTACCCCTCCGACGTCAGCCTGCCGCGCATGGTCCACGTGGCCTTCGCCCGCAGCCCCTTTGCCCACGCCCGCATCACCGGGATCGACACCGAGGCGGCCCGTCAAGCGCCCGGCGTGGTGGGGGTGTTCACCGGCGAGGACATCGCCAGGGTCTGCCAGCCCTGGGTCGGCACGCTGGAACATTTCGACGGCATGAAGTCCGCACCTCAGTACCCGCTGGCCCACGACGTGGTCCGCTGGCAGGGCGAGCCGGTGGTCGCGGTTGTGGCCCAGACCCGCGCCCTGGCCGAGGACGCGCTGGAGCTGCTGCTGGTCGACTACGAGGAACTGCCCGCGGTCACCGACCCGGAGACCGCCCTGGATCCGGACACGCCCTTGATCCACCCGGAGCTGGGCGACAACCTCGTCTTCGGCAGCAAGGTGGAGGCTGGCGACATCGAGCGCGCCTTCGCCGAGGCGGACCTGGTGGTGGAGGACGAGTTCCACTTCGGCCGCCACACCGGGGTGACCCTGGAGCCGCGGGTGGTGGTGGCCGACTATGATCCCAGCGAGGAGCGGCTGACTGCCTACCACGGCACCCAGACGCCCTATCAGATGCAGGACGTCTATGCCCGCCACCTCGGCCTGGCCGAGGAGAACGTGCGGGTGGTGGCGAAGGACATCGGTGGCGCCTTCGGCATCAAGCTCCACGTCCACGGCGAGGAAATGACCACCTGCGCGCTGAGCATGCTCCTCAAGCGCCCGGTGAAGTGGTCGGCGGACCGGCTGGAGTCCTTCGTCAGCGACATTCACGCCCGCGACCACCGGGTGCGCGCTCGGCTGGCCCTGACCAGGGACGGCGGCATCCTCGGTTATGACGTGGACGATCTCACCGGCGTCGGGGCCTACTCCGTGTATCCGCGCACCAGTGCGGTGGAGGGCAACCAGGTCATCAAGCTGGTGGGGGCCCCGTACACCCAGCAGCACTACCGGGCGGTGCTCAAGGTAGTGCTGCAGAACAAGAACGTCATGAGCCAGTACCGGGCGGTGGGCCACCCCATCGCCTTCACCGTCACCGAGGCGCTGGTGGACAAGGCGGCTGCCGAGCTGGGGCTGGACCCGGCGGAGCTGCGCGCCCGCAACTATGTCGCCGACGATGCCTATCCTTACAAGACCGCCAGCGGTTTCACCTACGAGGGGCTTTCCCTGCAGCGCTCGCTGGAGAAGCTCAAGGAGATGATCGGCTATCCGGGGTTGCGCGAGGAGCAGCGGGGGCTGCGGGAGAAGGGGGTCTACCGTGGTATCGGCATTGCGACCTTTGTCGAGATTACCGCCCCCGGGCCGGCCTTCTACGGCGTCGGCGGCGCCCGCATTTCCTCCCAGGACGGCTGCTCGATGAAGCTCGAGCCTTCGGGCAAGGTGCAACTCGCGATCAGCGTCAACGAACTCGGCCAGGGCACCGAGACCATCGTCGCCCAGATCGCCGCGACCGAACTCGGCATCGCCATGGAGGACATCCGCGTCGTCACCGGCGACACCGGTGCGACCCCCTACGGTGGCGCCGCTTGGGCTTCCCGGGGCGCCGCCATAGGCGGCGAAGTCACCGTGCGTGCCGCCCGGGCCCTGCGTGACAGCATTCTCGAGGTGGCTGGGGTTGTCCTGCAGACATCCCCGTCGGAGCTCGATCTGCGCGACGGCCTGGTGGTCGGCCGCAAGGACGGTGAGGAGCGGATCAGCCTCGCCGAGGTTGGCCGGATCGCCTATTTCCGCAGCGACACCCTGCCCCCGGGATTCCAGCCCCAGCTCTCGGTGGTGCGTCACTACTCGCCGCAGGGCCTGCCCTTCGCCTTCACCAACGGCGTGCACGCTTCCCATGTGGAAGTGGACGTGGAGACCGGCCTGGTGCGGCTGCTGAACCACTGGGTGGTAGAGGATTGCGGCCGGGTGCTGAACCCGAAGTTGGTGGACGAACAGACCCGCGGCGGCGTCGCCCAGGGCATCGGCATGGCCCTGTTCGAGGAGTGCCTGTACAGCGCCGACGGCCAGCTCACGAACGGCAGCCTCGCGGATTACCTTGTGCCGCTCTCCTCCGAGCTTCCCGACATCGAGGTGGCCCACGTGGAGACCCCCAGCCAGTACTCGGAGATCGGCGCCAAAGGCGCCGGCGAGGCCGGCACTGCCGCCTCGCCGGCAGCGATCATGAATGCCGTCAACGACGCGATCGCCCCGCTGGGCGGGCGGGTTACCGCCATGCCCATGACGCCCGAGCGTATCCTGCGCAGCCTCAGGCGCATCGGCGACCAGCTGGAGAGCTGATCATGCAGCATCTGGACCTGAAGGTGATCGAACGCGCCCTGGCCTGGGCCCGTGAAGGCGAAACGCTGTGGCTCTGCACCGTGCTCGCCACCTTCGGCTCCTCGCCCCGGGAACCCGGCTCCTGGCTGGTGGCGCGTCGGGACGGTCGGCATGTCGGATCGCTCTCCGGCGGCTGCGTCGAGGAGGACTTCCTGGCCCGGCTGCGTGACGGCGAATTCGATCGTCCGGTGTCCACCTTGTGCTACGGAGACCCCGAGGGCCCTCGAGGCCCCCGGATCCGCCTGCCCTGCGGAGGCATCCTGGAAGTGCTGATCGAGCGACTGCCGCCGACTGCCACCACCCTGGCGCACTACGAGGCGCTGCACGATGCATTGGTGGGCCGCCGCCACCTGGTTCGCTGCGTCGATCCGACCAGCGGGGAGATGCATTGTCTCGATGACCGGGGCGTGGGGCCGCGGGTCATGCGGGATAGCGAGGGGGGCATGATACGGATGCGCGTCGGCCCGACGGCCCGGCTGATCATCGCCGGCATCTCGCCGGTTTCCGTGGCCTGCGCCGAGTTCGCGCGCGCCCTGGGCTTCGAGGTGATCGTGTGCGACCCCCGCGAGGAGGCTTGCCTCGACTTCAACGTACCCGGCGTTGAGTTGCGCCAGGAACTCCCCTCGCGGCATATCGCCTCGGGCGCCTGCCATGCGGCCACTGCCGTGGTGGCCCTGACTCACGACCCGCGCATCGACGACCTGGCCATGATCGAGGCGGTGCGAACGCCCGCCTTCTACATCGGGGTGATGGGGTCGCGGCGGACTTCCGAGGCTCGCGCCGAACGGCTGCGCCGCTCCGGCGGCCTGACCGACGACGACATCGAGCGCCTGCACATGCCGATCGGCCTGTCGCTCGGCAGCAAGACGCCCGCCGAGATCGCCTTGGCAGTGATGGCCGATATCCTGCGCGTGCAGCGTGGCAGGACCCGCGATACGCTCTGAGCGTCGTGGCGCTGGAGTCGCGGCATGAGCGATCTGCTCTGGTGAAGAAAGCCTCTGTTCGCTACGCGCAAGCCCACAAGGATGAGAGCCTGGCGCTTCACGTACTCCTTCGCCTCGTCTCAGGGCGCTTGCTCCAGGGGCACCGGGGGCTGAAGGTAGCGGAACATGAAGGCCAGTGCAGGGCCGAGGCTGGCTCGCCACACCCGCCAGGTATGGCCACCGGACAGCACCTCCAGCGGTACCTGGCCAGGCTGGTGATCCTCCAGGGCCGCCTGCAGCCGGCGGGCGTGCTCCACGGCGTCGAAGGCGTCGCGGTTACCGGCGCTCAGGTAGAGCGGCACCACATAGTCCTGGGCCAGGTAGCTGTCCAGGTAGGCGGTATAGTTGAGCCGCTGCCAGAGGTCGGCATCGAAGCGGTTGTCCGGCGTCAGGAAGGCGGCATGCTCCCGAGCGGTGGAGTTGGCCGGCGGAAGCGGATGGTAGCTGGCAGGGCTCAGTGCCGCGGCGGCGGCAAACAGCTCGGGTCTCTCCAGGGCGAAGTTGACGGTGCCGTAGCCGCCGGCGGATAGCCCGGCGATACCGCGCCATTCGCGTTCCGGCACCACCCGCCACACGTCCTCCACGTGAGGCATCAGCTCCTCGAAGAAGGCGGTACGCGCCGGCTCGTTGTGGCCATCGACCCACCAGCTCTGGCTGCCGGGCATCACGATCACCGCCGGCGGGATCCGCCCCTGGCGGATCATGCGGTCGGCGATCTCCTTGAGCGCCCCGCGGGTCACCCAGTCGCGCTCACTGCCGAAGGAGCCGTGCAGCAGATAGATCACCGGATAGTCGAGCCCGGCGTCGTGGTAGCCGTCGGGAAGATAGAGGGTATAGGGGTAGTCGCGCCCCAGCAGGTCGGAGTGGAAGCGGTGGAGCGAGACCTGGCTGGCCAGCGCCTGGCCGGCCAGCAGCAGGAGAGTCAGGATGGGTATTGCGCAGCGTCGTGCTGCTGTCATGGAAGGCCCTCCCTGTCCTCGGCTGGGGGGAAATTCCCTCGCGAAGTGAATTCACGCTGCCCGTCGCGGTCCGACAACGGGTACTGCAGTGACGTTCAACCCAGGCGAGGACGACAGGGAAGCGGGACATGCAACGGATCGAGGAAATCTACTGGCTGCGCGCCTACGGCTGCCTGGCGGTCTTCAGCTTCCATCTCCTCGATCACTTCAACCAGCGCCTCGATAACCTGGCTACCGACCTGGCCCGCATCCCCACGGTGCTCGGCACCCCGATCTTCATCTTCATCTCGATCTTCCTGTTCTCCATGCGCTACGGGCGAGACATCCCGCCAGGCTTCCTGGGCAGTCGCGTGAAGCATGTCCTGGTGCCCTATCTGGTCTACGGCCTGGCCTACTCCGCCGCGGAGTTCCTGCGACTGCGTGCCGAGGGTGCCGAGGACGGGCTGTTCGAGACCCTGCGCGAGTACCTGATCTACGCCGGCTGGCATGGCTACTTCCTGATCATCGCCGCCCAGTTCTACGCCTTCTACTGGCTCTACGGGCGCCTGGACCTCGCCCGCTGGCTGCCCGCCACGTCGTGGCTCGCGATCGGCAGCCTGGTCAGCATGGCCTGGTGGGGCTACTGGCAGTGGCGCAGCACCCTGCCGCCGGGCTACCTGCACTGGATCGCCCCGCTCGGCTGGCTCTATCTGTTCTTCCTGGCGCTGGTGCTGGTGCGCCACTACCACGACCGCCCCGAGTCGCGCCCGACCTGGCTGGTGGCGCTGGCCCGACCGCGCTGGCTTCTTGCCCTGGTCGGCCTGGTGTTGCTGCTCTCGCTGCCCGGCTGGCTGGAGTACTCCTCCAAGGAGATGTGGGTGGTGCCGCTGTTCCTGCTCTTCACCCTGTGGGTGATGGGGCGCCTGCGCGGGCGTCCGGCACCACTCCTGGTGCGGCGCCTCAACGAGTACTCCTTCGGCATCTACCTGGCCCACCCGATGTTCTTCAACCTGGTGGACGTGCTGGATCCCGGCCAGCGCCTGCCGCCGGGGCTCTACCTGCTGGCGCTGGTGGTGGTCGGCTTGGCCGGCTCCATCGCCTGGAACCGGGCCGCCAACCGACTGGAGTGGGGCGGGCTGCTGTTCGGCAAGCGGCTGCGGGTAGCCTGAACCAACCTCGGTCAAGGCATCGGACACGCCATCGCCGTCCCCGGCAATGCCGGATTCTTGAAAGCCCCGGGGGCGTGGGCTATCGTGATCGGCTTTCCGGTGTCACGGGTCACTCGAGGGGGCGTTGTTTCCCTCGCTTTTGCCGTGCCCGGTGCCGTCGGCTGATGGCATAGACACCTCCTATCATATCCATGTCGCCATTCAATTTAGCCAATCGTCAAAAAGGGGCTACCATGGCCCCCGTATTTCGATCACCACCCACCCATTAAGGAGTTATCCACGGATGTCCCTGATCAACACCGAAGTCAAGCCGTTCAAAGCCACTGCCTACCTCAACGGCGAGTTCATCGACGTCACCGAAGAGAGCCTGAAGGGCCAGTGGAGCATCTTCTTCTTCTATCCGGCCGACTTCACCTTCGTCTGCCCGACCGAACTGGGTGACCTGGCAGACAACTACGAGGAGTTCAAGAAGCTGGGCGTCGAGATCTACAGCGTCTCCACCGACACCCACTTCACCCACAAGGCCTGGCACGACAGCTCCGAGACCATCGGCAAGCTGCAGTACCCGATGCTGGCCGACCCGACCCTGCAGATCTCCCGTAACTTCGAGGTGCTGATCGAGGAAGCCGGCCTGGCCGAGCGCGGTACCTTCGTGGTCGACCCCGACGGCAAGATCCAGATCGTCGAGATCAACGCCGGCAACATCGGCCGTAACGCCGAGGAGCTGCTGCGCAAGGTCAAGGCCGCCCAGTACGTTCGTGCCAACCCGAACGAAGTCTGCCCGGCCAAGTGGAAGGAAGGCGAAGAGACCCTGGCGCCGTCATTGGACCTGGTCGGCAAGATCTAAAGGAAACGCTGATTCATTGCTGCGCTCGATATCTTGACCACCGGCGGTGCTCGAAATCCTCACCTAGTAACGCATAGGCTCCGGTTTCTGTGCTCCGGCGGTGGCCAACCCCTCTTCGCTCGCGACATGAATCACCTGTTTCCTGAGCGGTTTTGTCTCGAGGCCCCGCCCCGGGCCTCGCTGTACCCCACCCGGGCAGCCCCGCCCGGGTGCTCCTCTCCGAGTCATGAGCTGCCATCGGCGACGCCTCGCGGCGCTCGCAGGCCCCCCTCGTGACCCCGATTCGCGAACATGAAGGACTCCGCTGTCATGTTGGACGACACTCTGAAAAGCCAGCTCAACGCCTATCTGCAGAAGGTTACCCAGCCGTTCGAGATCGTCGCGTCCCTCGATGACGGTGCCAAGTCGCAGGAACTGCACGCTCTGCTGAGCGATATCACCGGCCTGTGCGACAAGATTACCCTGCGTACCGACGGCCTGGACGCCCGCCGGCCGTCGTTCGCCCTGAACCGCCCCGACGAGGAGACCGGCATCGTCTTCGCCGGCATACCCATGGGGCACGAGTTCACCTCCCTGGTGCTGGCCCTGCTCCAGGTCGGCGGTCATCCGCCCAAGGCCAGCGACGAGGTGATCGAGCAGATCCAGGGCCTCGAGGGCGAGCTGCGCTTCGAGACCTACTACTCGCTCTCCTGCCAGAACTGCCCCGACGTGGTACAGGCGCTGAACCTGATGGCGCTGCTCAACCCCAATGTCCACCACGTGGCCATCGACGGGGCCCTGTTCCAGGACGAGGTGGAGGAGCGCCAGGTCATGTCGGTGCCGAGCATCTACCTCAACGGCGAGCCCTTCGACCAGGGCCGCATGAGCCTGGAGCAGATCCTCGCCAAGGTGGACACCGGCGCCGCCAGGCGCGAGGCCGCCAGGCTCAACGAGAAGGATCCCTTCGACGTGCTGGTGGTGGGCGGTGGCCCGGCCGGCGCCTCGGCGGCCGTCTATGCCGCGCGCAAGGGGATCCGCACCGGCGTGGCCGCCGAGCGCTTCGGCGGCCAGGTGCTCGACACCCTGGCCATCGAGAACTTCATCTCCGTGCCCCACACCGAAGGGCCCAAGCTGGCCGCGGCGCTGGAGGAGCACGTCAAGGAGTACGAAGTCGACATCATGAACCTGCAGCGTGCGGTCAAGCTGGTGCCGGCCGGCGAGGCCGGCGGCGAGCACGAGGTGCAGTTCGAGTCCGGCGCCAGCCTGAAGAGCAGGACCCTGATCCTGGCCACCGGCGCCCGCTGGCGCGAGATGAACGTGCCCGGCGAGGCCGAGTACCGCAACAGGGGTGTGGCCTACTGCCCCCACTGCGACGGCCCGCTGTTCAAGGGCAAGCGCGTGGCGGTGATCGGCGGCGGCAACTCCGGCGTCGAGGCGGCCATCGACCTGGCCGGCCTGGTGGCCCACGTCACCCTGATCGAGTTCATGGACGAGATGCGTGCCGATGCGGTGCTGCAGAAGAAGCTGAAGAGCCTGCCCAACGTCGAGATCATCCTCGGCGCCCGCACCACCGAGGTGAACGGCGACGGCACCCGTGTCAACGGCCTCACCCTTGAGGAGCGTGCCAGCGGCGAGACCAAGCGCCTCGACCTGGAGGGCGTCTTCGTGCAGATCGGCCTGGTGCCCAACACCGAGTGGCTCAAGGGCTCGCCGGTGGAGATGTCCGAACGCGGCGAGATCATCACCGATGCCCATGGCATGACCAGCGTGCCCGGCATCTTCGCCGCCGGCGACGTGACCACCGTGCCCTACAAGCAGATCATCATCGCCATGGGCGAAGGGTCCAGGGCCGCCCTGGGCGCCTTCGATCACCTCATCCGCAGCTGATACCGGCAGGGCCAGGCCCAGCCGCACTGCCACACGCCCCCGTCGGCCATGCCGGCGGGGGCGCCTGCTCGTGGGGCCGGGGCCTGCCGACAGGAAACATGGAATTCGTAGTCAAGTTTGCGCGGCCGTGGCCGAAACTATGTAGAGTCAGGAACAGAACAGCAGTTTCAGGAGACCACCATGGCCTTCGATGCCTCCGAGCCGCCATCGGGACCCCCATCATCCTCTCCCGAGCGGCGCATATCGGTGCATCCGGCGGGGCAGCCGGCGCTGGCCTTCCAGCATGCACCCGTGGGCCTGGCCATGGTCGACGGCAGCGGCCTGCTTCGGGAGGCCAACCCCCGGTTCTGTGACCTGGCGGGCCTGTCGCTGCGGGCCATGCGCGGCCGGCGGGTGGTCGACCTGCTGCCGGTGGCCGAGGCCCTGGCGGCCGCGGGGGCCGAGGAGGGGGAGCCGGCATGGCATGCCCTCGAGCTCGACGAGCCGACGGGGGAGCCCCGCGAACTGCTGATCGCCGTGCAGGCGGTCGATGCAGGCAACACGAGACTGCTGACCCTGGTCGCCGTGGATGAGTTCATGGCGGCGATGTCCGGCCAGGACGCCCTCACCGGGCTGGCCAGCGCCTGGCTCTTCCAGGATCGACTGATCCATGCCATGGAGCGGGCCGACCGCCTCGATCAGGGGCTCGCCCTGCTGTTGATCGAGCTCGATGGCCACACGGCGCTGGCGGGGGAGATCGGGCCGGCCGTAGCCCGTGAGCTGGAGTGCCAGGTGGCCCGACGCATCGAGCGTACCTTCCGCAGCGAAGACAGCGTGGCGCGACTGGGCCCGGGGCGCTGGGGCGTGGTGATCGAGCATCCGGTCTCCCCGCTCAGCCTGCAGACCGCCGCGCAGCGCTTTCAGGAGGCCATGGATGCCCCCTTCGATGCCGCCGGGCAGCCGCTGCTGTTGACCACCTCCATCGGCATCGCCCGTTACCCCGAGGACGGCGAGGGGGACGAGGAACTGATGGAGCGGGCCGGGGAAGCGCTCTCCCGGGCCGGCATGGCCGGCCCGGGGCGCCACGACTTCTTCGATGCCGGGTTGCGACGCCGGCTCGAGGAGCGGGTCACCTTCCAGCGCCAGCTCCTCGAGGCACTGCTCTCGCCGGGCAAGCACTTCCATATCGTCTACCAGCCCCAGGTCAATCCCGCCGATGGCCGCTGCCAGGGGCTGGAGGCGCTGGTGCGCTGGCGGCATCCCCGGCGGGGCCTGCTGCATCCCCGGGACTTCCTGCCCGAGGCCGCCGAGCTGGGCCAGCTGATCCGGCTGGATCGCTGGGTCCTGGAGCGGGTCATCCTCCAGCATCGGCAGTGGCGGGAGGAGGGCTCGATGCTGGCAACCCTGGGCGTGTCGGTGAACCTAGATACGGCCATGCTGGAGCAGTCGGTCTTCGACAGCCGGCCGCTGGATCACTTCCTGCGCCAGCAAGCGGAGAATCTCGCCTGGCTGTCGCTGGAGATCGATGGCGCCGGCCTGGCGGCCATGGGCGAGGCGCATGCGCACCTGCTCAAGCGACTCGGCCAGCTGGGCATCACCCTGGTCGCCGACGAGCTGGGCTGCAAGCCCCTCGACCTGCTCCAGCTGGCGGGGCTGCCGGTCTCCCGGGCCAAGGTGAGCCGGCGGCTGGTGAGTGGCATCGGCCGCCGCGCCAGTGCCGATCGCACCCTGGCCGCCCTGGGGCCCTGCCTCGCGGCCCTGGGAATGCGCACCGTGGTGGTCGGGATCGAGACCGATGCGCAGCTGGAGGCCGCTCGCGAGCAGGGCTTCGCGCTGCTGCAGGGCAATCTCTTCGCGCCGCCGCTCGAGGTCGCCGAGCTGAAGACCTGGTATGCGACGCAGTAGGCAGGGAGTGGCCCGGCGGGCGATGAGGCGTCGCCGCCGGGGCCGAGCGGCTCGTCAGGCCGAGGCGTTGAGGCGGCCGGGCTGGCGGCCGGTACGGCCGCAGGGGTCGTAGAGGGTCTTTTCCGACACCTCATGGAGGAAGTCGAGCATGTGCTGGTTGTGTGCCAGCCGCATGGACAGCAGCTGGCCGGCCAGGTCGTTGAGCCGGTCGGCGCGCCGGGTCGTGTCCAGGGCGGCTTCCCACTCGTCCAGGCAGCCGGCATCCCGGGCGGCATCCCGGGCGCCCTCGTGGCCGTCACGATACCCCAGGCGCTGCTGCACCTGGCGACGCAACTGCTCCATGCGCTCGAGCTCGGCCAGCAACTCCTGCTTCTCCGCCGCGATCCCCTCGAGTCGCCCCCCGTCGACCTTGCCGGCGGTCAGGGCCTCGAGCTCCTCCTCGAGCAGGGCGATCAGGGCGGCGAGCCGCCCCCGCTGGTCGTCGAGCAGTCGTGACAGGCTCATGCCTCGTCTTTCCCCAGCATCTCGCGCACATTGGCGATCAGGCCATCGGCGATGCGGTCGGCGTGGATCTCCAGGCGCCCCTCGCGGATCGCCTCGCGAATCTCCTCGACCCTGGCGCTGTCGATGTCCTGGCCGGCGTCGGCCGCATGCCGGCTCAGGTGGGTCATCGCCGCGGGCCCGGCATCCCGACCGCTCGCCTGGTCGGTGCCCTCGACCTTCCGGGGCTCGTCGCGCTGCTGCGTCTGGCCGGGGCGAATCAGCGGGTTCTGGTTGTCGATCTTCAAGATGGTTGCCTCGTGACCGGTTCGTCCTGGGGGGGGGTTCCCGGGTTGTCGGCCCCAGGATGCTCATGTCCAGGGTATCGGCCGGTGGGCGAGAAACTTTAGGCCTGATGCCGATGTGCCAGGCAGCCTAGCCAAGGGAGGCTCACAAGTCCACGGCGAGTCGGGCCTCGCCGATGACCGTGGCGGTGACCAGTTCGCGGTTGTCGAAGCGTACCCGCACGCGCTCGCCTTCGCCCCCGGCTTCCAGTGCCTCCCCCTCGCGGGTCACGCGAAAGCTCTGCCCTCTGGCTTCGACCGCCACTTTCTGGCCGCGTTCGACCAGGGCGCGGGCCTGGAACTGATGGGCCTGCAGAGGCGCCCCGGCGGGGAGCGAGCGCCGCGCGACCTGCCCCAGGACCGCGGCCGGGTCGAGCACCGCCTGGCTTGGCAGCCGGCTCAGGTCGCCACGTCGGCGCTCCAGCAGTTCGCTGGTGATCGTGGTGCCCGGGGCGATATCCCGGGCCGCCACCGGGTAATCGCCGACCACGCCCACTTCTGCCTGCAGGTAGCGCACCTGGCGGCCCTCCGCGCCGCAGCGCACCCCCACCGAGACCCTGCCCAGCACCGGCCGGGAGGCATGGGTCAGGAAGGGCTGCGGGGCTTCGCAGGCCGGCAGGTGGGCGGAGGGGGGCCGCACCTCGATGACCACCTCCTCGCCCTGGGAGCGGGCCTGCTCGTGGAGGAAGGCGTGCACCGCGGTCATCAGCGCCTCATCGGCCTGGGATGACGGGGCGAGCAGCAGCAGCGCCAGTGTCAGGCAGGCGCCTGGCAGTCGCCTGGAACGGGGGGTCGGGCGGCGGGTGGAGGCATCGGTCATGGCGCGCTCGCAGGGATCGGGTGGGGCTCTGGGTGCATTCTAGCGGGCCGGCCCGGGACGAAAGAGCCGAAATGGACCCGGAATACGGAGCTGTTCATGCCTTTGGGATGACGCCGGTCTGGCTATTCTCCATCGTCAACGAATTCCGTATGCAGGGAGAGCGCCGTCGTGATCGATCAGCTCGAAGCCGCCTTCAATTTTCACCAGCAGGCCCTGGGTCTGAGGCAGGAGCGCCACAAGGTGCTGGCCAGCAATATCGCCAACGCCGACACGCCCGGCTACAAGGCACGGGACATGGACTTCGCCAGCGAGCTGAAGAAGGCCGTGGCGCATGGCCGTGGCGGTGGCCAGGGTCTGGCGCTCTCCCGCACGGCCGAGCGCCACATCGCCGGCCAGGGGCTTGCCCCGGACAGCGGCGGGTTGCTCTATCGCGTGCCCGACCAGCCCAGTCTCGATGGCAATACCGTGGACATGGATCGCGAACGCACCCAGTTCGCCGACAACTCGGTGCGCTACCAGGCCGCTCTGACCATCCTCAACAGCCGTATCCAGGGCCTGAAGACGGCCATGCAACCGGAATGACGCCGGAGTGAACCGGTAACGATCAGGAGTTTTCGCCATGTCGATGTTTTCCGTGTTCGATATCGCCGGCTCGGCCATGAGCGCCCAGTCGCAGCGCATGAACGTCACCGCCAGCAACCTGGCCAACGCCGACAGCGTGGCCGGCCCGGATGGCGAGGCCTATCGCGCCAAACAGGTGATGTTCGAGAGCCGTGCCGGCAACACCCACGGCGTCGGCGGGGTGGGGGTGCGCGAGGTCGTGGAGGATGCCTCGCCGATGCGCATGGAGTATCGCCCCGAGCACCCGCTCGCCGATGACCAGGGCTACGTGACCATGCCCAACGTCGAGCCGGTGCACGAGATGGTCAACATGATCTCGGCCTCGCGCTCCTACCAGGCCAATGTCGAGGTGATGAACACCAGCAAGCAGATGATGCTCAAGACACTCACCCTGGGCGAGGGCTGATCGCCATGTCCAATACCATCGACTCCAGCGTCATCGGCCGCCTGAATGCCGGCGCCCCGGGCTCCCTGGATCCCGGCCAGTCGGCCGACCTGCGCGACAACTTCATGACCCTGCTGATCACCCAGCTGCAGAACCAGGATCCGCTCAATCCCATGGAGAACGCGGAGATGACCTCGCAGCTGGCCCAGATCAACACCGTCAGCGGCATCGAGGAGCTCAACGAGACCCTCAGCGGCATCACCAGCCAGATCGACGCCGGCCAGACCCTGCAGGCCACCGGGCTGATCGGCCAGGGCGTGCTGGTGCCGGGCGACCGGGTGCTGCTCGACAAGGGTGACGAGGGCGAGGCGCACACCACGCCCTTCGGCATCGAGCTGGCGGAGTCCGCCGACAACGTGCGGGTGACCATCAGCGGCAGCGACGGCCAGGTGATCAACCGCTACGACATCGGCCCGGTGAGCGCCGGCGTGGAGTCCTTCACCTGGGACGGCAAGACCCGCGAAGGCGACACCGTCATTCCGGGCTCCTATCGGGTGAGCATCGAGGCCACCCGGGGGGACGACACCCTGAAGGGCACCACGCTCAACTATGCCGTGGTCGGGGGGGTGACGCCGCCCGATGACGGCGGCGGCGTGCGCCTGGACCTGGGCGCCATCTACGGCCAGGTCGCCCTGGACCAGGTCAGGCAGATCCTGTGATTCGACACCACCGCGGCAGCGGCATCACCAAGACAAGCCGGTAGGCAGAGGAACCAGACATGAGCTTTTCACAAGCACTGAGCGGCCTGAATGCGGCCAAGTCCAACCTGGGCGTGCTGGGCAACAACATCGCCAACTCCCAGACCGTGGGCTTCAAGGGGGCGAGCAGCCAGTTCGCCGATGTCTTCGCCAACTCGAAGGTCGGCCTGGGGACCCGGGTCTCGGCGGTGCTGCAGGACTTCAGCGAGGGCAACCTCGAGGCGACCAACCGCAACCTCGACCTGGCGATCAGCGGCCAGGGCTTCTACCGCTTCGAACAGGGTGGCGAGATCACCTACTCCCGCAACGGCCAGCTCAGCCTGACCCCGGATGGCTTCCTGGAGAACGCCACCGGCGCGCGCATCATGGGCTATGGCCTCAATGCCGCCGGCCAGGTGCAGACCGGTGGCCAGCCCCAGGTGCTCAACGTACCCGCCGACGAGATGCCGGCCAGCGCCACCACCAACGTCGCCACCACCTTCAACCTGGATTCGCGGATGGTAGCTGGTGAAGGGAGAAGCCAGGCTGAAGTGGTGACAGACATGACAGACCCGGACAACACGCAACAGACGCTCAACTACCACTACTCCAACAACTTCACCGTCTACGATTCGCTGGGCAATCCGCGCAATATCACCGTCTATTACGAGAAAGCTGGTGCTCCGAACACATGGAATGCCCAGGTTGTCATGGACGGGCACTATAGCGCCGGTAATGACTTCACTCTGACCTTCGATAACAGCGGCCGACTGGACCTGGTCGATGGTGCCGATGCGTCGGATCCTGCCAACATGCCAACGCTGAATGTGGCTAACGATGCGACGACTCCCCTGGGTCCCGACCCTGTAGCCATGGCATTCGATCTCAACATCGCCGGCTCCACCCAGTTCGGCAATACCTCCACCACCAGCGCCCTGACCCAGGACGGCTACACCTCGGGTGCCCTGGTCGGCATCACCATCCAGAACGACGGCACCATCATGCGCAACTACGCCAACGAGCAGTCGCGCCCGGCCGGCCAGATCGCCCTGGCCTACTTCCGCAATCCGGAAGGCCTCAACGCCTCGGGTGACAACGCCTGGACCGCCACCAACGCCTCCGGCCAGGAGCTGCTGGGGGCGCCGGGTACCGGGGTCCTGGGCACCGTCGAGTCCGGCGCCATCGAGACCTCGAACGTGGACATGGCCAAGCAGCTGGTCGACATGATCGTCTCCCAGCGCGCCTACCAGGCCAACTCCCAGACCATCAAGACCCAGGACGAGCTCCTGCAGACCGCCATCAACCTGCGCTGAGACGGCTGAATCGGGAGCCTGAACCATGGATCGCATTCTCTACACCGCCATGAGCGGCGCCAAGCAGAGCATGGACCAGCAGTCGGTGGTCAGCCACAACCTGGCCAACGCCTCCACCGCGGGCTTCCGGGCCCAGCTGCATGCCATGCGCGCGGTGCCCGTGCAGGGCGAGGCGGCGCTGCCCACCCGCGCCTCGGTGGCGGCCACCACCCCGGGGACCGACTTCTCCCCGGGGCCCATGACCACCACCGGGCGCGAGCTCGACGTGGCCATCGAGGGCAACGGCTGGATCGCCGTGCAGGCACCGGACGGCGGCGAGGCCTACACCCGGCGCGGCGACCTGCAGGTGGACGGCGATGGCCTGCTGATGATCGCCGGGCGTCCGGTGATCGGCGAGGGCGGCCCGATCATCGTGCCGCTGGGGTCGCAGCTCTCGGTGGGTGCCGACGGCACCCTCAGCGCCATCGGCGAGGGGCAGGGCCCCGAGGCCCTGGTCGACGTGGGACGCATCAAGCTGGTCGATCCCGAGGCCCAGCCGTTCCGCCGCGGCGACGACGGCCTGTTCCGCCCGCTGCCCGGAGAGGAGGGCGAGGCGGTGGCGCTGGCCGCCGACGACAACGTGCGGCTGGTCAGCGGCACCCTGGAGGGCAGCAACGTCAGTGCCATCGAGACCATGGTGTCGATGATCGACGTGGCCCGCCGTTACGAGATGCAGATGAAGGTCATCAGTACCGCCGACGAGAACGCCCAGCGCGCCAACAACCTGCTCTCGATACAGGGCTGAGGGCTCTCGATACAGGGCTGAGGGCTCTCTCCAGGGCTGATGCCCGAGCAAGAGGAATGTTTCCATGATCAAGTCACTCTGGACCGCCAAGACCGGCCTGGAATCCCAGCAGGTCAAGTTGGACGTCATCTCCAACAACCTGGCCAACGTCAGTACCAACGGCTTCAAGCGTTCCCGGGCCGTGTTCGAGGACCTGCTCTACCAGAACCTGCGCCAGCCCGGCGCCCAGAACGATATCCAGAATCGCCTGCCTTCCGGCATGCAGGTGGGCACCGGCGTGCGCCCGGTGGCCACCGAGCGGCTGCATACCCAGGGTGGGCTCGAGAACACCGGCAATTCCCGCGACCTGGCGATCAACGGCAACGGCTTCTTCCAGGTGCTGATGCCCGACGGCACCACCGCCTACACCCGCGACGGCAGCTTCCAGCTCGACGAGAACGGCCAGATGGTCAACGCCAACGGCTACCCCCTGGAGCCGGCGATCATCATTCCCGACAACGCCCTGTCGGTCTCCATCGGCGAGGACGGCATCGTCTCGGTGACCCAGCCGGGCACCACCCAGTCGCTGGACGTGGGCCAGATCAGCATCTCCACCTTCGTCAACCCGACGGGGCTCGAGAGCATCGGCGGCAATCTCTACCGTGAGACCACCTCCTCGGGCCCGCGCAACGAGACCATCCCGGGCATGAACGGGGCGGGACGGCTGTTCCACGAGTACGTGGAGACCTCCAACGTCAATGTGGTGGAGGAGATGGTCAGCATGATCCAGACCCAGCGGGCCTACGAGATCAACAGCAAGGCGGTGCAGACCAGTGACGAGATGCTGGCCCGCCTGGCGCAGCTGTAAGGCCGCCTGGCCGGGAGCGAGAGTGAAGACGATGTTGCCTCGGAGTGTGCTCCCTGCGGCGCTGGTGCTGCTGGCCCTGGGGATGCTGATGCTGGGCGGCTGCGCCCAGATTCCCCGCGCCTCGGTGGTCGGCGAGCAGGAGCGGATCGAGATGACCGAGCCGCCGCCGAGGGTGGCCAACGGCTCGATCTACCAGCCGCAGCGCGGCATGCAGCCGCTGTTCGAGGACCGCCGCCCGCGCATGATCGGCGACATCCTGACCATCGTGCTGGACGAGGAGGTCAGTGCCAGCAAGAACTCCCAGTCCAACGCCAACCGCAACGGCTCCGCCGACCTCAACCTGGCCGAGCTGCCGGACGCCCTGGAGCGGCTCGCCGAGTACGGCTTCGACCTCTCCGGGTCCAGTGATTTCAGCGGTGGCGGTGGCTCCCAGGCCAACAACAGCTTCACCGGCACCATCACCGTCTCGGTGCTCGAGGTGATGCACAACGGCAACCTGCGGGTACGCGGCGAGAAGCAGATCGCCATCAACCAGGGCACCGAGTTCATCCGCTTCTCCGGCGTGGTCAACCCGCGCACCATCACCGGCCAGAACACCGTGCCCTCCACCTCGGTGGCGGATGCGCGTATCGAATACGTCGGCGATGGCTACATCAACGAGGCCCAGCACATGGGCTGGCTGCAACGCTTCTTCCTCAATGTCTCGCCTTTCTGACCGGGGTCAGCATGAGCACGAGTAGAGCCTTCATGACCGCTTCCTCCCTGCGCCTCGTCACGCGGCTGCTCGTCCTGCTGCTGGCCGCCCTGCTGGCCATGCCGGCCCAGGCCGAGCGCATCCGCGAACTGGCCGGCTTCGCCGGGGTGCGCGACAACGTCCTGGTGGGCTACGGCCTGGTGGTGGGCCTCGACGGCACCGGCGACCAGACCATGCAGGCCCCCTTCACCGGGCAGAGCCTCTCCAACATGCTCTCCCAGCTCGGCATCACCGTGCCGCCGGGCACCAACATGCAGCTGCGCAACGTGGCGGCAGTGATGGTCACTGCCGACCTGCCGCCCTTCTCGCGGCCCGGCCAGCGCCTCGACGTCAACGTCTCCTCCGTGGGCAACGCCCGCAGCCTGCGCGGGGGCACCCTGCTGATGACCCCGCTCAAGGGGGCCGATGGCGACACCTACGCCATCGCCCAGGGCAACCTGCTGGTGGCCGGTGCGGGAGCCGAGGCCGGCGGCAGCAGCGTGCAGATCAACCAGCAGGCCGGTGGCCGCATCGCCGGCGGCGCCATGGTCGAGCGCGAGGTGCCGGTGGACCTGGGGGCCAACGGCGGCCTGCTCGAGCTGGAACTCAAGGAGAGCGACTTCGGCACCGCCCAGCGGGTGGTGAGCGCCATCAACGGCGAGTTCGGCCGTCCGGTGGCGGCGGCGCGCAACGGCCGGGTGATCACCCTGGACGGGCCGGCCAACGACAACTCCCGGGTCAACTTCATGGCCCGGGTGGAGAACATCCGGGTCACCCCCATGGAGGCGCCCGCCAAGGTGGTGTTCAACTCGCGCACCGGCTCGGTGGTGATGAACAGTGCCGTCACCCTGCAGCGTGCCGCCGTGGCGCACGGCACCCTCTCCATCGTCATCGATACCCGCTTCGGGGTCAGCCAGCCGGCGCCCTTCGGCGAGGGCGAGACGGTGGTGATCCCCGATACCGAGATCGAGATCCAGCAGCAGGACGCCTACCTGCGGGTGGTGGAGGGGGCCGACCTGGTCGACGTGGTCAATGCCCTGAATGCCCTCGGTGCCACGCCCGACGACCTGATGGCGATCCTCGAGGCGCTCAAGGCCGCCGGCTCGCTGCGTGCCGACCTGGAGGTGATCTGATGAGCATGGAAGACGTCGGCAGCCAGTTCGCCCTCGACATGCAGGGCCTCGAACGCCTCAAGCATACCGCCCGCCAGGACGCGTCCGCGGGGGCGAGGGGGGCTGCCCAGCAGTTCGAGGCGCTGTTCATCCAGATGATGCTCAAGAGCATGCGTGATGCGGTGCCCACCACCGGCCTGATCGACAGCAAGCAGACCGAGTTCTACCAGTCGCTGCTCGACCAGCAGTGGTCCCAGACCATGGCCTCCCGCGGCATCGGCCTGGCCGACAGCCTGGTGGCGCAGCTCGAGGGGAGCGGCATGGTGCCGGCCCGGCAGCCGCAGGGCAGCGCCATCGACGAGCTGATCGCGGGGATTCCCCGTGGCGCGCCGCGGCCCCTGCAGGATGCCCTGCGGCCCGAGGCGGCCGACGACGAGCCCGAATCGGTGACGCCGGACGCCGAGGTGGCAACACCCAGCAACTTCATGGAGGCGCTGGAGACCGCGCCGGCCGGCTTCATGGAGCGGCTGGCGGCGGTGCCGGCCGGCGAGCCGGCGGCCACCCGCGAGCCGCGCGGCGAGCCCGCCTCGGCGACCCGGCCGGCATCCCGCGGCGACGCCACGCCGCCCGATCACGTCCAGGCCTTCCTCGACAAGCTGGCCGCTCCGGCCCGTGCGGCCAGCCGCACCACCGGAGTGCCGGCCGAGCTGATCCTCTCCCAGGCCGCGCTGGAGACCGGCTGGGGGCGCCACGAGATCGCCACCGGGGATGGCCGCAACAGCCACAACCTCTTCGGCATCAAGGCCGGCGGCAGCTGGCAGGGGCCCACCACCGAGGTCACCACCCACGAGTACCTGGACGGCCGGCGCACGCGGATCACCGACAGCTTCCGGGTCTATGACTCCTTCGAGGCGGCCTTCACCGACTACGCCCGGCTGATCGGCGACAACCCGCGCTACGCCCGGGTAAGCACCGCGCCGAGCCCCGAGCAGGCGGCGCGGGAGCTGCAGGCCGGCGGCTATGCCACCGACCCGGCCTATGCCGACAAGCTGATCGCCGTGATGAACACCCTGGGGTCGGTGGAGCAGCCGGGCAGCGACTCCCTGGTCTTCCTGCGCTACTGAGCAGGCCGGGCCTTGCCGGAAGCCTCGGCGAGCCCCGCCGGTTCTCGGACAGCGCCTAAAGCTTCGATCGTGCTTGCCGATAGAAGGATATCGGCCTAAGGAACTGACAGCATGAGCATCTTCTCCATCGGGCTCAGCGGCCTCAACGCCGCCCAGAACGCCCTCAACACCACCAGCAACAACATCAGCAACGTCTATACGCCGGGCTACAACCGGGAACTGGTGCTCCTGGGAGAGAGCCGTGCCGACGGCGGGGTGCGGGTCAACGACATCCAGCGCCAGTTCAACCAGTACGTGGCCGACCAGCTCAATGCCGCCACCAGCAGCTCCAGTGCGCTGGCCGCCTACCAGGGCCAGGTCAGCCAGATCGACAACCTGCTGGCCGACCGCGAGGCCGGGCTGGCGCCGCTGATGCAGAACTTCTTCTCGGCCCTCGAGGACCTGGCCGGGGCCCCCTCCGACCCGGCGGCCCGCCAGGGCGTGCTCGGCACCGCCGATACCCTGACCGCCCAGTTCCGCGCCTTCGACGGCTACCTGCAGGACATGCAGGCGGGCATCAACGGCCAGATCGCCGACGAGGTCACCCAGATCAACAACACCACCGAGCAGCTCGCCACCCTCAACCGCGAGATCGCCCTGGCCCGGGCACGCCACGGCGAGGCGCCCAACGGCCTGCTCAACCAGCGTGACCAGCTGGTGCACGAACTCAGCGAGCGCATGGACGTGCGGCTCAACATCCAGGACGGCAAGACCTACAACATCAGCCTGCCCAACGGCCAGCCGCTGGTGTCCGGCACCAACCACTACCGCCTCGAGGCGATGGACGCCCCCGGCGACCCGCAACGCACCGTGCTCGGCTATCGCGACTCCGGGGGCAATCGGGTCGCGCTGGCGGAGAGCACCGTCAAGGGCGGGACCCTGGGCGGGCTGATGGACTTCCGCGCCGAGACCCTGGACAAGACCCAGAGCCAGATCGGCCAGCTGGCCGTCTCCCTGGCCCTGGGCTTCAACGCCCAGCACGCCAGGGGCATGGACCTCGATGGCGAGCAGGGCGGTGACTTCTTCGCCATCGGCGAGCCGCGGGCCTACTCCCATGACCGCAACGCCGGCACGGCCCAGATCGACGCCACCCGCTTCGCTGCGGACGACATCCACGACCTGCGTGCCACGGATTACACCGTTCGCGTGACCGACGCGGCGACCCCCGAGTTCCAGGTGATTCGCAAGGACAATGGCCAGGCCCTGGACGCCGGCGAGGTGAGCTTCGACGCGGCCGAAGGCGAGCTGAGCTTCGGTGGCGTGGTGCTGACCTTCGACGATGTCGCCAACCTCGCCGAGAACGACCGCTTCGAGGTGCAGCCGACGCGCCGCGCCGCGGCGGACATGGAGAGCATCGTCCGCGACCTGGACCGGATCGCCGCCGCCCAGCCGGCCAACCCCGAGGATGACCCGGCGGACTGGGAGTTCACCGGCACCGGCGACAACCGCAACGCCCTGGCGCTGCAGGACCTCCAGGACGCGCTGCTGGTGGGCGGGCGCGCCTCCCTCAGCCAGGCCTATGCGGGCATGGTCAGCGACGTGGGCAACCGCACCAACATCGTCCAGGTCAACCTCGAGGCCCGCCAGGGGCTCACCGACCAGCTCAAGGCGGTGCAGCAGTCCGAATCCGGGGTCAATCTCGACGAGGAGGCCGCCAACCTGCTGCGCTACCAGCAGTTCTATTCCGCCAATGCCCGGGTGATCGACACCGCCTCGACCGTCTTCGACACCATTCTCGGCCTGCGTAACTGATCCAGAGGGGAGCGTCACAGGATGCGTATCAGCACCGTCACCATGTTCGAGCAGAGCGTCTCCTCCATGAACCGCCAGCAGGGCGACTTCATGAAGGTGGGGCAGCAGATCGCCACCGGCCGCCGGGTGGTCAACCCCTCCGACGATCCCCAGGCCGCCTCCCGTGCGGTGGGCGTCTCCCAGTCCCAGGCCGTCACCCAACAGCACATGGACGCCCGGGTCAGCGCGCGCAACGCGCTCTCGCAGTCCGAGAGCGTGCTCAACAGCGTCAGCGACGCCATCGCCAGCGGCAAGACCCTGCTGGTCCAGGCGGCCAGCGACACCCTGAGCGATGCCGATCGCCAGTCGGTGGCCTCCGAGCTGCGCGGCATCTACGAGACGCTGATCGGCCAGGCCAATGCCACCGACGGCAACGGCCGCTACCTGTTCGGTGGCTACAAGGACGACAGCCCGCCCTTCATCCGCAACGGCGACGGCAATATCGAGTACATCGGCGACGAGAACATCCGCGCCCAGCGCATTGACGCCTCGCGGCTGATGCCGGTGGCCGACAACGGGGCGAAGATCTTCCAGAGCGTGGCCATCGGGGCCGGCTATCTGGCCGAGGCGGGACAGTTCGATGTCGACGGCAATCGCACCGGCGGCAATGCCGGCAGCGTCACCTTCAAGGGGCCCCAGGTCACCGATCCGGCGGATCCCGACTTCGGCGAGACCTATACGTTGACCTTCGACGAGGACGGCGACGGCAACCCGACCTTCGAGGTGACGGCCTCCGACGGCAGCGTGGCGGCCGACGGTGCTTACGCCCCCGGCCAGCCCATCGCCTTCGGCGGGCTGAGCCTCACCCTGGAAGGCACCCCGGAAGCCGGCGACACCCTTCGCATCGGCCAGGCGGAGGAGATGAACACCGACCTCTTCCGCTCCTTCGAGAAGGCCCTGGCGGTGCTCGAGAATCCCGCCACCACCCCGGCCGGGAAGGCCGAACTGCGCAACTCCCTCAACACCGTGATGCGCGAATTCGACAACGGCCTCGACAACGTCCTCACCGTGCGCGCCTCGGTGGGGGCTCGGCTCAACGAGCTGGACGTGGTGGATGCCGTGGGCGGCAACCGCATGATGAACTACGAACAGACGCTCTCGGACCTGGTCGACCTGGACTACGCCGAGGCGATCTCCGAGTACAGCCTGCGCCAGGTGGGCCTGCAGGCGGCCCAGAAGGCCTTCGTCGACATCAAGGGGCTGTCGCTCTTCGACTACCTGCGCTGATACCGGCAGCGGTTCCAACGGCCATGACCCTGCTACCTCCCGCCATGGCCGCTTGTCCCGCCCGGGCCCTGCGGCCCGGGCGGTTTTTTTCGCTCAGCCGACGCCCTGCAGGGGCGCCAGTGTCTCGAGGAGCTGGCGCAGGAAGTCGATGGCCTGCGCGAAGAGCCCCTGCAGGAAGCGGCCCATGTCGGTCATCAGCACCATCATCAGCGCCAGGCCCACGGTCAGCGAGGTGGGGAAGCCGATGTTGAATACCGTCAACTGGGGGGCCGAGCGGTTGAGGATACCCAGCGACAGGCTGATGATCAGCAGCGATCCCACCAGGGGCAGGGCCAGCAGCATCCCCGAGAGGAAGATGGTGCCGCCGTAGCGCACCAGCATCTCGAAGGCGCCGGGGTTGAAGCCGCCCAGCCCGATCGGCAGGGTCGCGAAGCTGGTGGCCAGGATCTCCAGCACGATCAGGTGGCCGTTGAAGGCCAGGAACATCAGCAGCGTGATCATGTAGAGGACGCGCGACAGCACCACCATGTTGGTGCCGCTGCCGGGGTCGAAGAAGGTGGCGAAGGCCAGGCCCATCTGCAGGCCGATGAACTCGCCGGTGGCCTGCACCACGGCGAAGGTGACGCGCATCACCAGCCCCATGGCCACGCCGATCAGCACCTGCTCGACCATGATGCCGAGCCCCGCCCAGGAGAGCACCGCCGTGGTCGGCGGGGGCGGCAGGCCGGGGGCGATCGCCATGGCCACCAGCGCGGCCAGGCCCACCTTGACCTGGTTGGGGACGCTGGAGTGGCCCCACAGCGGCGAGGCCGCCAGGAAGGCGGTGAGCCGGGCGAAGGGCCAGAGGAAGGCCACCAGCCAGCCCTGCAGCTGGGCGAAGGTGACCTCGACCATCACGACACCATCAGCGGGATGTTCAGGAACAGCTCGCGGGTGTAGTCGGTGATCAGCTTGAGCAGCCAGGGACCGGCCAGCACCAGCACGGTGAACACGCCGAGGATCTTGGGGATGAACGACAGGGTCATCTCGTTGATCTGGGTGGCGGCCTGGAACAGGCTGACGGTGAGGCCGGTCACCAGGGCGGTGAGCAGCAGCGGCCCGCCCAGGAAGAGGGTCACCTTCATGCCCTGGTAGGCCATGCCCATTACCATTTCAGGGGTCATGCGTCGCTCCCGGTCATAGGAAGAAACTCTCCGCCAGCGAGCCCACGATCAGCTGCCAGCCGTCCACCAGCACGAACAGCATCAGCTTGAACGGCAGCGAGATGGTGATCGGCGGGACCATCATCATGCCCAGCGACATCAGGGTGCTGGCCACCACCAGGTCGATGATCAGGAAGGGAATGAAGATGGTGAAGCCGATCTGGAAGGCGGTCTTCAGCTCGCTGGTGACGAAGGCCGGCACCAGGACGCGCAGCGGCACGTCCTCCGGCCCCTGCATCGGGCCCACCTCGGCCAGGCGGGCGAACAGTGCCAGGTCGGGCTCGCGGACCTGGCCCAGCATGAACTCACGGAACGGCGCCTGGGCCAGCTGCAGGAACTCCTCGAAGTTGATCTCCTCGGCGGTGAGCGGCAGCCAGGCGGTCTCGTAGACCAGGTTGAACACCGGCGACATCACGAAGAAGGTCAGGAACAGCGCCAGCCCCAGCAGCACCTGGTTGGGCGGCGTGGCCTGGGTGCCCATGGCGGTGCGCAGCAGGCTGAGCACGATGATGATGCGGGTGAAGCCGGTCATCATCAGCAGCAGGGCCGGCAGGAAGGCCATCGAGCTGAGCAGCAGCAGCGTCTGCAGCGAGAGCGACCACTGCTGGCCGCCATCCTCCAGCGGCTGGCTGACGATGCCGGGAATCTGCTGGGCCAGGGCCACGCCGGGCAGCGACAGCAACAGCAGCGCCGCGAGCCCCGTCGCCAGGCGAAGGGGGGGCCGGCTCACGATCCGTCTCGCCCCAGCCCGCTGTTGTGCTTCAGCGCCTTGGCGAAGCGCGTCGCGAAGCGGTCGCCCTCGGCGAAGGCCGGCCCGCTCGCGGGCGTCGTCTCGCCGGACGGTGCCGGGGCGGGGAGCTCGTGGAGCTTGCTGACCTGGCCGCCACCCACGCCGAGCACCAGCCAGGTCTCCTCCACCTGCACGATCACCACCCGCTCGCGGTGGCCCACGCTGGTGCCGCCGACCACCCTCAGGCGGCCGCCCTGGGCCTGGCGATTCACCCCGACACGCTTCAGCACGGCAGTGGCGACGAGGATGATCACCACGATCAGCGCCAGTGCGGCGGCGGTCTTGCCCAGGGTGGCCAGGCCGATCAGGGCGTCGCCGCTGGCCACGGCGTCGAGGCCGCCGGGGGTGGCAGGGGAGTCGCTCATCGGTTCAGCTTCTGCACGCGCTCGGAGGGGGTGATGATCTCGGTGATGCGGATGCCGTACTTGTCATCCACCACCACCACCTCGCCCTGGGCGATCAGGTAGCCATTGATCAGGATGTCCATGGGCTCGCCGGCCAGGCCGTCGAGCTCGATCACCGAGCCCTGGGCGAGTTCCAGCAGCTGCTTGATGGTGATCCGGGTACGGCCGAGCTCGACGGCGAGCTTGACCGGGATGTCCATGATCATCTCCAGGTCACGCGCCGCGGCGGTGCCGCCACCCTGCTCGAGGGGCCGGAAGACGCTCTCCCCCGCGGCCCTGGCCGGCGGCGGCTCGGGCGTTTCGGCCGGGGCCTCGTCGGCCGACTCCGCCGCGGCCTGTTCGGCCATGGCCTCCGCCCAGGGGTCCTCGTCGTCGGCCGGGGTGCCGCCCTGCTGCTCGGCGTTCTCCTGTTCGGCCTTTTCCTGTTCGAACATGGCGTCGGCCCAGTCGTCGTCGCCGATGCTCTGATCGGGCTTCTTGGGATCAGTCATTCTTGGATTCCTTGGATGGCGGCGCCGACCCCTTGACGAAGGCGTCGGACGACGCGGTGGTCGGGGCGTGGTCGATCATGCGGAGCACCCGCAGGGCCCGTTGGTCGTGCTGGCTGCCGTAGTCGCACTCCATCACCGGCACCCCGTCGACCCGGCCGGTGACGGTCTCGGGCAGTTCCAGGGGCAGGATGTCGCCCACCTTCAGCGCCATCACGTGGGCGATACGGGTGGGGATGGTGGTGAAGTCGGCCACCAGCTCCACCTCGGAGTGGCGGATCTCGCCGGCCATGCGTTTGGTCCAGCTGCCGTCCTGGTCCTGGTGGCCGTCGTTGAGCGGGTTGGCCAGCAGGTCGCGCAGCGGCTCGATCATCGAGTAGGGCATGCAGACCTGGAAGTTGCTCGACAGGTTGCCGACCTCCAGGTTGAAGGAGGTGGTCACCACGATCTCGTTGGGCGAGTTGGTGATGTTGGCGAACTTCGACTGCATCTCCGAGCGCAGGTAACTGATCTCCAGCGGATAGACCGATTTCCACGACTCGCTGTAGGCGTCGATGGCCAGGTTGAGCAGGCGCATGATGATGCGCTGCTCGGTGTTGGTGAATTCCCGCCCTTCCGACTTGGTCAGGAAGCGGCCGTCGCCGCCGAAGAGGTTGTCCACCACCATGAACACCAGGCTCGGGGGAAACACGATCAGTGCCGAGCCGCGCAGCGGTTTCATGGCGATGATGTTGATGTTGGTGGGCACCGGCACGTTGCGCGAGAAGTCGCTGTAGCTCTGGTAGCGCACGGCATCCACGGTGATGTCGGCACTGCGCCGCAGCAGGTTGAACAACCCCATGCGGAAGTGGCGGGCGAAGCGCTCGTTGATGATGTCCAGGGCATGCAGGCGCTCGCGTATGACCCGGTGCTGGGTGGCCGGGTCATAGGGGCGGATGCGCGAGTCGTCGCCGCTGCTGGCGGTGGACTCCTCCTCGCCGCTGACGCCCTTGAGGAGGGCGTCGATCTCTTCCTGCGACAGCAGATCGTCTTGGGACATGAAGGATCGGTTCCCCGAGGGTTATTGCACGATGAACTCGGTAAAGAGCACGTCTTCGATCACCAGGGGCGGCTGGTTGTCGGTCATCGGCGGGTCCAGCACCGCCATCACCTGGTCCCCCAGGCGAGCCTTGCTGCCGGGGGAGGTCAGCTCGCTGGCCTGCAGGCCGGAGAACATCATCAGCAGGCGGCTGCGCACCTGGGGCATGTGCTCCTCGATGATCTCCCGGGTCTCCTCGCCGCCCACCTTGAGCGACAGGCCGGTGTAGAGCAGGCGCGAGCCGTAGGCGTCGTCGGCCAGGTTGACCGTGAAGGGCTCGATCTTGACGAAGATCGGCGTACGCCGCTCCGGCACGGCCTCGGTCTGGACCGCTGCCTTGGCGGCATCCTGGCGCTGGTCGAGTACCAGGTAGATCGCCGCCGCCGCCGCGGAGGAGGAGAGGATCACGAGAACCACCATGAGCCACAGCAGCTTCCTGGAGCCACCCTTCGATGTCGCCATTGCCTTACCTATCCAGAGTGTTGGGGTGCCAGCCCGCCCAGTATGCGGGCAGGGGCTGCCACATCATGAAATGAACAGGCCCCGGGAAAGGGCCTATCTTGGCTTTTTGCACGCCGCCGGGACGGCCCCGCCCGAGGGGCCGGGTCAGGCGTAGAGGTCCACCCGGCCGTCCAGGGAGAGATCGGCCGCGGACGGCGTGGCGGCTTCACCGAGGCCATCGAGCTCGTCGCCGGGGTCGCTGCCGCCCCCGGCGCCCGGCGCCGCGCGGCCGGCGAAGTCGCGGGGCGCATCGTCACGGCGCTGCTCGCCCACCGAGGTCTCCCCCAGGCTGATGCCCTGCTCGGCCAGGGCCTCGCGCAGCTGGGGGATCGCCTGCTCCACGGCGCTCCTGACCGGGGCGTGGGCGGAGAGGAACTGGGCCTGGGCCGCCTGCTCGCCCACCTTCAGTGACACCGTCAGCGGGCCCAGCTCCGCCGGGTTCAGGTGCAGCTCGACACGCTGCTCGCCGCCGCGCTGGCCGAGCATCACCAGCTGCTGGCCGACCTGTTGGGAGAACTGCTGGGGCCAGGCCGGGCTGGCCAGCGGGGCCGGCAGGCTGGCCTGGGCCGCGGCCGGCGTGGTGGAGGTGCCCGCGCCGGCCGACTGGCCATTCAGCAGTGCCGCGAAGCCCTCGCCGCGGGGCTCCGCGGCGACCGGCGGCGCATCGCCGCGGGAGGCCAGGGCAGCGGGCATCGTCTCGGCCGGCTGGACCGGCGGGGCCAGCCGTCCCTCGCCCGCGGCCCGCAGGGGTTCCGGCCCCCCGGGGGCGGCACGCTCGGCCTGCATGGCGCGCCACGGCAGTTCGCCTTCCGGTGCCCTGCCCCGCTCGGCCCTCGCCGGGGGCAGTTCGCCGGGCCCTGCCTCGCGGCCCGCCGCGTTCGGCAGGGCCTGGCCGGCCATGGCCAGGGTCGGCCAGCTCTCGGCATCGGCCAGTCTCGCCTCGGGGGGATCCCCGGCCACTGCCGCCGGTGGTGTGTCGGAGGGAGCGGGCAATGTCTCGAGCGCCTTCAGGTCGGCGGCCGACATGGGCGTCTCGCCACGACGCGCAGCCAATGCCTCGGCACCGCGGGCCAGCGCCTCCAGGTCGGCGGCCGCCAGGGGCGCCTCGCCGCGGCCCGCGTCGTCGATGAGCGCCAGGCGCTCGGCGATCTCGGCCAGGTCGAAGTCGCCGCCTTCCGCCAGTCCCTCCTCGCCGAGGGCCTGCATCATCACCCCGAGGCTCGCCCGGGCGAGGAGGGGGGCCTCCCCCGCGGCAGGGGCTTCGGGCGCCGGCCGTTCGGACCCGCCGAGCGGCTGGCCGCGGCTGGCCAGCACCTGGGGTCCGTTGCCGGCCTGGCCGGCCCGGGCCAGTTCCTGGGAGAAGGCGGCTCGGGCCTCGGGACCCGGCTTGCCGCCGGGGGCCGAGCCCTGGCCCGGGGTAGACGCGAGTAACAGCTGGATGTCCATGTCGGTTCTCCGGCGCAATCAGGTGTCGTGCGAGGCGTGGCGCTCGCGGATCAGGCGAGCGTTGACCAGGTCGTCGCTGGCGCGCAGCTCCCGGCGCTGTTCCTGCAGGTTCTGCTCCATCGCCCGGCGGGAGACCAGGGTGTCGTAGGAGGAGAGCTTGCGCTGCTCCTGCTGCCACTGGACCTGGCGCTGGCCGACGCGCTGCTGCTGGGCGGCCAGGGCCTGGCGCGCGCGGTCCAGGGCGTCGTCCAGGGAGTCGAGGAACCGCTGGTAGTTGCGCATGGTGGCCGGGTCGATGCCCTCGCGCATGGCCTGCTGGAGGCGCTGGGCATACTCCAGCCGGTAGCGGCCCAGCGACTCCAGCTGCCCCGCCACCTGCTGCTCGCTGCGGCGCTCGCCGGCCAGCGCCTGGCCGGCCTGGTCGCGGGCGTCCCGGGCCAGGTCGACCAGGGTCTCGAGCGGTGTGGATGCGGCTCTCATCATGTCCCTCCGAGTACGCTGGCCAGCCCCTGGTACGACGCCTCCAGGGGGGCACAGTCATCGATGCGCTGCTGCAGGAAGGCCTCCAGCTCCGGGTAGCGCCGCACGGCCTCGTCCAGCTGCGGGTCGTGCCCGGGGCTGTAGGCGCCGACGCTGATCAGGTCGCGGTTGCGCTGGTAGCGGGAGAAGTGGCGCTTGAAGCGCTGGGCCAGCTGCAGCTGCTCATCGCCGACGATGGCGGTCATGGCCCGGCTGATCGAGGCCTCGATGTCGATGGCCGGGTAGTGCCCGGCCTCGGCGAGCGCCCGCGACAGCACGATATGGCCGTCGAGGATCGCCCGGGCGGAGTCGGCGATGGGGTCCTGCTGGTCGTCGCCTTCGGTCAGCACGGTGTAGAAGGCGGTGATCGAACCGCCGCCGCGCTCGGCGTTGCCGGCCCGCTCCACCAGGCTCGGCAGCCTGGCGAACACCGAGGGCGGATAGCCCTTGGTGGCCGGCGGCTCGCCGATGGCCAGGGCGATCTCGCGCTGGGCCATGGCGTAGCGGGTCAGCGAGTCCATGATCAGCAGCACGTCGCGGCCCTCGTCGCGGAAGCCCTCGGCCAGCCGGGTCGCATAGGCGGCGCCCTGCAGCCGCTGCAGCGGCGAGGTGTCGGCGGGGGCGGCGACCACCACGGCACGGCGGCGCCCCTCCTCGCCCAGGATGTTGTCGATGAAGTCCTGCACCTCGCGGCCGCGCTCGCCGATCAGCCCCACCACGATGACGTCGGCACGGGTGAAGCGGGCCATCATGCCCAGCAGCACCGACTTCCCGACACCGGAGCCGGCGAACAGCCCCATGCGCTGCCCGCGACCCACGCCGAGCAGGGCGTTGATGGCGCGGATCCCCACGTCGATCTGGCTGTCGATGGGCGCCCGGGAAAGGGGGTTGAGCGGCGGGGTCTGCAGGGTGGCGTGGGGCGCCTCGTCGAGCGGGCCCTGGCCATCCAGCGGGTCGCCGTTGCCGTCGACCACGCGCCCGAGCAGGGCCTCGCCCAGCGGGAAGCGGCGGGTGCCGTTGCTTCCGCCCTGGTCCAGCGGGAAGACCCGTGCGCCGGGCAGCAGCCCGGTGATCTCGGCGAGTGGCATCAGGAACAGCTTCTCGCCGGCGAAACCGACCACCTGGGCCTCGGCATGGCGCGTCGCCTCGTGGCGGTAGGGCGCCGGCAGCTCGATCCGGCAGGCGCTGCCCAGCGGCGCCTGCAGCCCGATGGCCTCGATCACCATGCCGGTGGCTCGCACCACCCGGCCGCTGGCGCGGAAGGGGGGCACGCGCTCGACGCGGGTACGCACCCGCTGCAGCGACTGCTGCCAGCGCTGATGGTGGGGGTTGGCCGCCGCCACGCCGCTCACGCACCTGCCTCCGGGTTGGCCGAGCCGTCGGCGTTGCCGCTCGACTCGGTGGCGGGCTTGCGGCGGCGCACCTGGCGTTTCACCGCCGCCCAGCGACTCTCCCAGGTGGCGTCGAGCTCGCCGCTGGCACTGGTCACCCGGCAGCCGCCGCGGCTGAGCTGGTCGTCGGGTTGCAGCGCCCAGCCGGCGGCCTCCAGCTCCCGGCCGAGGTGCTGCTCGACCAGCTTGTGATCCAGCGGGTGGAGCCACAGGCGCGGCTTGCCGGCCATGGCGGGTTCGGTGTGCAGCAGGGCGCGGACGATCTCCAGTACCTGCCGGGGACGAGCCTTGAGCGCCTCGCCGGCGAGCTGGCGGCCGGTGGCCAGCGCCAGCTCCACCAGCTCGCCGGCGACCTCCTCGTCGAGCCGGGCCAGGGCCTCGCCGAACTGCTCGGCCAGCGGCTGCAGCGGCGCCAGGGCCTCGCGGGCCTCGCGCTCGAACGCCTGACGGGCCTGCTCGCGGCCCTCCTCCAACCCTTTCGCCAGGCCCTGGGCGTGGCCCTCGGCTTGGCCGGCCTCGAAGCCCTCGCGGTGGCCCTGCTCGCGTGCTTCCCGGCTCACCTGCTCGCGCAGGGCGCGCAGCTCGGCCTGGCGCTGGAAGGCCGCCTTGCGCCGGGCGGTCTCGCTCGGCGAAGGGCCTTCGTCCACCGGCGCTCGCTCGGCCGGCTCGTCCAGCTCGCCCATCTGCCAGCGACGCCAGGCGACGGCATCGTCGCGCAGCGGCTGGCGGTCGGTGGCACGGCTGGCATCAGACATAGGTGTCGTCTCCACCGCTCAGCACGATCTCGCCGCTGTCCGCCAGGCGCCGGACGATCTGCAGGATCGCCTTCTGCTCGGCCTCCACCTGGGAGATGCGGATCGGCCCCCGGGCCTCCATGTCCTCGCGCACCAGGTCGGCGGCGCGCTGGGACATGTTGCGCAGGAACTTGTCCATGAGCGCCTCGGGGGCGCCCTTGAGCGCCACCACCAGGGAGTTGGTGTCGATCTCCTTGAGCACCAGCTGGATGCTCCGGTCGTCGAGGTCGAGCAGGTTCTCGAACAGGAACATCTCGTCGATGATCTGCTGTGCCAGGTCCTCGTTGTGGGCCCGCACCGTCTCGATGACGGCCTCCTCCTGGCTGGTGTTCATCAGGTTGAGGATCTCCGCCGCCGTCCTCACGCCGCCCATCTTGCTGCGCTTGAGGTTCTGGCCGTCGAGCATGCCCGACAGCACCTCGGTGAGCTCCTGCAGCGCCGCCGGCTGGACGCCGCTGAAGGTGGCGATGCGCAGCACCACGTCGTTGCGCAGCTTGTCGTCGAACAGCTCCAGCACGTCGGCGGCCTGATGGCGCTCCAGGTGGATCAGCACGGTGGCGATGATCTGCGGGTGCTCGTCGCGGATCAGCTCGGCCACCAGCGGGGCCTCCATCAGGTTCAGGGCATCGATGCCGGAGCTGGCCCCGGAGGTCTCGAGGACGTCCTCGATCAGGCTGGAGGCACGCTCGCTGCCCAGTGCCTTGGTCAGCACCGAGCGGATGTGGTCGCTGGAGTTGAGGTTGAGCGCGATGAACTCCTCGGTCTCCTGGTGGAACTCCGCCAGGACCTGCTGCATCTCCTCGTGGGAGACCTGATCGAGGCGGGCCATCTCGGCGCTGATCTGCTGGATCTCGCTGGCCGAGAGGAACTTGAACACCTCGGCGGCGCTGTCCTCGTCGAGGGCCAGCAGCAGGATGGCGCTGCGCCGGGCGCCGCTGAGATTCTGTGCCTTACTCATGCTTGTTCATCCAGCTGCGAACGATCATGGCGACCATGCGGGGATCCTCCTGGGCCATTTCGCGCAGGTCGCTGAGGTTCTGTTCATAGGCCGAGGACTTGCGCTTGCGCTTGCGGGGCGGCGCGTAGGTGTCGGCCTCCTCGCTCTCCTCGGCCGCGGGGCTCTCCTCCTCGGCATCGCCGACCCGGACGCGCAGGCCGAGATCCGGCTGGGGCTGGGGCAGCGGTGCCTGGGTATGGCGCTTGATCAGCGGGCGCAGGAGCAGCAGGTAGAGCAGCAGGGCCGCCAGTGCCACCAGCAGGTAGCGGCCCAGGGTCAGCGCCAGCTGCCGGACCTCGGGTGACTGCCACCACTCCGGGGCGTCCTCGCTCTCCTCGACGCGGGTGAAGCGGCTGTTGACCACCTCGATCTCGTCGCCGCGTGCCGCCGAGAAGCCCATGGCCTGGCGCACCAGCCGCTCGATCTGGGCGATCTCCTCGGGGGTCAGGGCCACGCGGGTCGGCTCGCCCTCCTCGTCGACGGCATCGCGATAGTTGACCACCACCGCGGCGGAGAGCCGCTCCACCTGGCCCAGGCGGTGCTGGACATGGGCCACGCTGCGATCGACCTCGTAGTTGGTGACGTCGTCCTGGCGCAGGTTGTTCAGCGACTGCAGGGCCTCGGCCTCGTCCCCCTCGCCCGCCTCCTCCTCGGGCTGGTTGATCGGCGAGGGGGCGGTGCCGGGCGGGGTGTTGCTCAGCGCGCCGGGAATGCCCCGGGCCAGGTCGTCGCCGCCGTTGTAGGAGAGGCTCGACTGGCGGCTGCGTACCGCGGCCTCGTTGGGCGGCTGGTTGGGGCCGTAGCGCTCGGAGGTCTCCTCGCGGCGGGAGAAGTCGATCTGGGCGGCCACCTGGGCGCGGACGTTGTCGCGGCCGAGGATGGGTATCAGGATGTTCTCGATGCGCCGCTGGTAGGAGCGTTCGACCTCGTCGATGTAGTCGAGCTGGGTACCGTCCAGGTCGCGGCCGCCGGCGCTCTGCAGCGACAGCAGGCGCCCGTTCTGGTCGACCACGGTGACGTCGTCGGCAGCCAGCTCAGGCACGCTGCTGGAGACCATGTGGACGATGGCATCGACCTGGCCCTCGCTCATCACGCGGCCACTGTGCAGGGTGAGGATCACCGAGGCCTTGGCCGGCTCCCGGTCGCGCACGAATACCGACTGCTTGGCCAGGGCCAGGTGGACGCGGGCGCGCTCCACCGGTCCCAGGGACTCCATGGAGCGTGCCAGTTCGCCCTCCAGGCCGCGCTGGAAGTTGACCTGTTCGGCGAACTGGCTGATGCCGAAGGCCTGGTCATCCATCAGCTCGAAGCCGACGTTGCCGCCCCGCGGCAGGCCCTGCTCGGCCAGTTGCAGGCGCAGGCCATGGACCTCGTCACCGGGTACCAGCAGCGCCTGGCCGCCCGCGCCGAACCGGTAGGGCACGCCGCGGCTGTCGAGCTCGCTGATGATGCGGCCCCCGTCGGCCTCGGAGAGGTTGCTGTAGAGCACCCGGTACTCGGGGCTGCGCGCCCACATCAGCAGCGCCACCACGATGGCGATCGAGGCGGCCCCGGCGATCAGCAGCGGAATCAGCGGATTGCCGCGCAACTGGGCCATCAGGCGCTCGAGGCCCGCCTGGCGGGAAGGGTCCTGCTGCCGGGAAGCATCCTGAGTGTCGGTGGCCGAGGCACCATTGCTCATGCGCGCCACCTCGGGGTGGCGGTGCGGTGGATATCGGTTTCCACGGTCATCGAAGAAGAAGGCATGTCCTGCGTCCGGTCATCGCGGTTGGCCGCCCTGTGGCACGGGCGGAACTCTGATGGACGCCATTATCCGCGGCACCGTCGAGCCCGAACCGCGGAAAAGCCCCCTTTTTCGTGTCCATTTGGCGGCATGGCCCGCCCCCGCGGACTGTTAGCCTTGGCAGCACTCCTTTCTTGTCACAGTCACAGACGAGGGTTTCCCCATGAGCTCACCCGCGATCCAGTCGGCCCTGGCGCAGATGCAATCGCTGGCGACCCAGGCCGCCGGGCCGCAGGCCAAGGGCCAGCAGGTGGCCACCGCGGTGGGCGCGGGCGGCTTCGCCGGCGAGCTGCAGGCCTCGATCCAGCGCATCAATCGGTTGCAGCAGGCCTCGGCGGCCAAGGCCGAGGCCTTCCAGGCCGGCGACCCCGGCGTCGAGCTCAACGACCTGATGGTCGACATGCAGAAGGCCAGCGTGGCCTTCCAGATGGGCGTCCAGGTGCGCAATCGCCTGGTGACGGCCTATCGTGACGTGATGAACATGCAGGTGTGACCCGGCCGGCGCGGTCATACCTCCAGGTCGACCAGGCGCCCCTGCACCTCCTCCAGCCGTTCGGCGATCCTCAGCACCTCCTCGGCGGGAATCTGGCGGATCACCTCGCCGCTGTCGCGGTCGACGATCCGTGTCACCACCCGCGACTCGAACTCCCCCAGCTCGAACTGCACGCCGTACTGGCGCATCACCTCGTTGATGCGCTGGAGCGGCTCGACCAGCTCGCCCTTGCCCAGCGCCACGCTGCTGCTCTCGGCCTGGGCCAGCGCGCCGCCGGCGGTGGGCAGGTTGGCGAGCACCCTCTCGACCTGCTGGCGTGGCGTCAGGTCGTTGAAGGGGGCGGTGGAGGGTGCCGAGGTGGCATCGGTCAGCGGTGAGCTCATGGCCAGCTTCCTTCTTCTGTTGCGTGCTGTCGTGATGAGGCCGCGCAGCCCTGGCCGCGGCGTCCCGGATAGATTCCGTCATCAGGGTTATCGGCACGCCGCGCCGGGGCTTTAATGGCTGCCCGGGCAACCCGGTTGACGAAACGAGCCGGGGCCGTGTCGGCAGGGCGCCTAACGGCTCGCCGCCAGGGCTTCCAGGTGGTGCTGGCCACGGGCCTCGCCCACGCCGATCTCGATCAGCAGGGCATGGCGGCAGCCGAGCCGTGCCTGGCAGCGGTGCAGCTTCTTCAGTTCACGGTGGCGCGAGTGGTGCTGGGTGCTCTTCTGGAGCTCGATCACCGCCAGGCGTTCGCCGTGGGGACGACGGTGGATCAGCAGGTCGGGAAAGATGGTGCGTGCCTCGGTGGCATCGCTGGTGGTGGCGACCACCAGGTGGCCCTTGCGCTGCCCTGGCCCCGTCCAGCAGTTGAACTCGCAGTCGACGTCCCAGTCGGGGAAGAGGGGCTGCAGGTGGCAGGCCAGGCGGCAGGCGATGCTGCGTTCGCTCGCCTCGTCGTACAGCAGGGCCGCGTCACGCTCCTGCAGGCGCTCCAGTGCCTGGTTGAGCCTGTCGACGACCTCCGTGTCCGATGCCGTGGGGAAGGTCTCCATGCGGGTCATCGCGGCGTCCTCGCTCGTGGATAATCCATCCGGGATCGCGTTTGTTGTTGTGCGTCTCCACGATTATCGACCAGGGGCGCGACATCTTTAACCCCGCCGTTGGTTGAGTCCCCGCCCGCAAAGGGCATCGGCCCGGGCACTGCCCGGGCCGATGCGATCGCGGTGGCATTCCCGAGCGGGATCAGAAGGTATAGCTGATGCCCACCATCGCCACCGGGTAGAAGGGCAGTTCGTCGGCCTCATCCTTCAGGCGCTGCTCCTCGCGGCGCAGGTCCTCCTGAAAGGTGGAGTTGACCCCCTCGTTGGAGGCGCGCAGGGACACGTCGATGCTGGTGGCCATCACCCCGAACTCCGAGAAGAAGCCGAAGCCGCTGCGGTGCGAGCTGCGCCAGCCCAGCCCGGCGTAGGGGCGGACACCGTCGGCGATGGTCAGCTTGCCATGCAGGGCGCCGACCTCCTCGGCATCGTACTCCCGGCCATTGAAGGTGTAGGTGCCGCCATCCTTGGGGCGCCCGGTCACGTTGGCTTCCATGTCGGGCAGCATGGCGCCGGCGGTGAGGTAGAAGCGCCCGGCGAAGGGGTAGAAGTCCAGCTTCAGCGCCCCGGCGGAGAGGCTCAGGTCGCCGTCGTAGGTCACGTCATCGGTGTCGTGGTCGCCGTCCCAGTCCAGCCCGCCGGCATACTGTGCCGATACCCCGAAGCGGTCGTGGAAGCGCCAGGAGATGTCGGCACCCAGGCCGGTGGTGCCGGCGATGGCGCCCAGGGTCACGCGGTCGTCGAATGCCCGTGCATCGGCGGTGGCGCTCAGCAGTATCGCGGAAAGGCCGACGGCCATGACTCTCTTCATCGTTTCGGGTTCCCTTGCGTGGTGGTGTGTCCGGGCACCGGTGGCCGCTTCGCAGCCGGCCCGGCGCCATCGGTCGGAGGAAGCATCGGCCGGGGGCGGAGAATCTTTAGCGGTGGCAGGTGGCGGGAAGAACGTCCATGAAATGCGATTCCTCAGGAGGATTAGGCATGTTTCTGCATTTCTTTTGATCCACGTCAAATAATCTGGCCTTCCCGTTCGCCGGGTGGTCTCCCCTTGCTATGTTGCAATTCGCATATTCATGACTGCCGATGTCCATGACTTCCACGTACAGAACAACAATCAGGAAGCGTCGATGCGACTCAACCAGCCGGTCACCGGCCGGGAATACCCGATTGGCGAAACCCAGAACCTCATCTCGCGCACCGATCTCAAGGGGCGTATCACCTACGCCTCGCCCACCTTCATCGAGGTCAGCGGTTTCGCCCACGAGGAGCTGATCGGTGCCCCGCACAACCTGATCCGTCATCCGGACATGCCGGAAGCGGCCTTCGCCGACCTCTGGCGGACCATCCAGGCCGGCCATGTGTGGGTGGGGATGGTCAAGAACCGGCGCAAGAACGGCGACCACTACTGGGTGCGTGCCCATGTGGTACCGATCCTCGAGCATGGCCGGGTGCAGGGGTTCACCTCGGTTCGGGTGAAGCCCGGCGAGAAGGAGAAGGGGCAGGCCGAGGAGGCCTACCGCCGCTGGCGCGAAGGCAAGGCCCGCGGGCTGCGCCTGGCACGGGGGCGTATCGTGCCGCGTGGGCCGAGGGGCTGGCTGGCCGGCCGGCGCCTGTTCGGGCTGCAGGGGGGTATCGTCATCCTGGCCGGCCTCGGCCTGCTGGGCGGCGCTGCCGGCGTCGGGCTGGGGCCCTCGGCCGCCGCCGGCATGGGGGCGCTGCTGGTGGTGACCGCGGGCCTCATCCTGAGGCGCATTCGTCGCGCCCTCGAGCTCACCCGGGGGTATGCCATGCAGATCGCGGCCGGGAACCTGGCGACCGACCCGCCGCCCCCCACCGGCGATGAATGGGGCGAGCTCACCGGCGCCATGACCATCATGCATTGCAGCCTCGCCAATATCTCCGTCGACATCCAGGCGATGCTCGACCAGGTGGAAGCCCAGGGCCAGGTGCTGCTCGGTGACCAGGACGACCTGGCGTCGCGTACCGAACACCAGGCCGCCGGCCTGCAGCAGACCGCCGCCGGCATGGAGGAGCTGACCACCACGGTGGAGCAGAATGCCGGCAATGCCCGCCAGGCCGAGCAGGGCGTGGGGCAGGCCGTACAGGAGGTCGCCCGGAGCGATGCGGAGGCCCGGGAGCTGGTGACCCGCATGGGCCAGATCACCGCCAGCGCCGGCAAGATGACCGAAGCGGTGGAAGTGATCGAGTCGATCGCCTTCCAGACCAACCTGCTGGCGCTCAATGCCTCGGTGGAGGCCGCCCGCGCCGGCGAGCATGGCCGGGGCTTCGCCGTGGTGGCCCAGGAGGTGCGCCAGCTGGCCGAGCGCTCCCGGGAGTCCGTGGCGCATATCCGGGCCCTGATCGACCACAGCCTCGACTCGATTCATGCGGGCGAGCAGCAGATCCGGCGACTCGAGGGCAGTCACCAGGGCGTGATGGCGGCAGTGGGCACCATCCGCGAGCTGATCGAGGCCATCGCCACTGCCTCTCGCGAGCAGGCGGATGGCCTGGCCCAGATCAACACGGCGGTGGCCGAGATGGACAAGGTCACCCAGCAGAATGCCGAGCGTGTGCAGTACTCCCGCCGGGCCGGCCAGTCGCTGCATGGCGAGGTCGAGCGCTTGCGCAATGCCATCACCTCGCTGCGCACCCGGGGGGCCGGCCAGGAGTTCGTCGGGCGCGAGCAGCGCTTCGCCGCCCGGGCCGCCGCGCAGGCGAGCGACGAGGTCGCAGCCCTGCCGTCCCCGCTCGAGCCTTGACCAAGGGCGAATCGCCGAACCGGGCGTCGTTGCGGTAGGGTGCTTCTCCGGCGCCGGCGGGTCGAAACGTGGCGCGTCGAGACGATAACAACAACCAGCAGGGCAATCAGGGGGTGCAGTGTGACAGCCGAGCCATGTCCAGGGGCAATGCGCATCGGGCAACGCCCCGGGGAGGTGTGTGACACCGCCGAACGCGGCGCACTGGAGGAGCGCTTCTACCAGCTCTACATCGCTGTCGAGCAGAGCCCGGTGGCCACCGCCATCACCGATGTCACGGGGCGTATCGAGTTCGTCAACCAGCGCTTTCTCGACGTCACCGGCTACTCGCGGGAGGAGCTGATCGGCAAGACGCCGGCGATGATCCAGTCCGGCCAGACCCCGGACGAGGTCTATCGCGACCTCTGGGCGACCCTGGCCGCCGGCCGGGTGTGGCGCGGCGAGCTGCTCAACCGGCGCAAGAACGGCGAGCTCTACTGGGAGTCGGAGATCATCACCCCGGTGCGCAACGACCGGGGCGAGGTGGTCAACTTCGTGGCGGTGAAGGAAGACGTCACCGAGCGCCGCCGCCAGGAGAACGAGCTGCGCCTGCTGGCCACCGCCTTCGAGACGGGGCAGGCGACGCTGATCACCGATGCCGAGATGCGCATCGAGAAGGTCAACCAGGCCTTCACCGACATCACCGGCTACCGCGAGGAGGAAGTGATCGGCAAGACGCCGAAGCTCTTCAAGTCCGGCCGCCACGACTCCGCCTTCTACGCCCGCATGTGGGGGGAGCTGCTGCGTTTCGGCCACTGGCAGGGCGAGATCTGGAACCGCAACAAGCATGGCGATATCTACCCGCTCTGGCAGTCGATCACCGCGGTGGTCGACGACGCCGGCGAGGTGCGCAACTTCGTGGCGGTGTTCCACAACATCGCCGAGCGCAAGCGCATGGAGAAGGAGCTGGAGCAGCAGGCCACCCGCGACCACCTCACCGGGGCCCACAATCGGCGTGCCTTCGATGTCGCCGTGCGCCAGGCACTGAAGCAGGCCGAGCAGGACGGCGAGCCCTTCACCCTGCTGCTGTTCGACATCGACCATTTCAAGTCGGTCAACGACACCCACGGCCACGACACCGGTGACGAGATCCTCAGGCAGCTGACGCGCCAGGTCGGCGATAGCCTGAGGAGCACCGACCTGCTGGCGCGCTGGGGGGGCGAGGAGTTCACCATCCTGCTGCCCGACACCCAGCTCAGGGGGGCCACCACCTTCGCCGAGCGGCTGCGCTGCCAGGTCGCCGAGACCCGTTTCCAGGGGCTCTCGATCACCATCAGCATCGGCATCACCCAGTATCGGCCGGGGGACAGCCTCGACGACCTGATCGTCCGGGCCGACGAGGCCCTCTACCGGGCCAAGGAGGCCGGCCGCAACGGCGTGGTGATCAACAGTGGCGAGATCTCCCGGGTCACCGAGGCATGACGGGGCGGCGGGACGTCGATAACGCGAGGGAGCAGGGAAGCATGCAGGAGAATGGGCAGGACTCAGGGGCGGTGGTCATGGCCGATGCGGCGGCGGGGGAGCATGCCGCCGCGGCCTTCCATCAGGCCAACGAGGCCATCATCATCGCCGATGCACGGGATCGCATCCTCGACATCAACCCGGCCTTCGCCGAGCTGACCGGCTACCGGCGCGAGGAGGTGCTCGGCCAGCCCCCCGAGGCATTCGGCCTGCAGTGCCTGGCCGGCGAGCGCCCCCTGCAGCTGTGGCAGGCGCTGCAGGTCGACGACCGGGTGAAGACCGAGGTCTCCTACCGCGACTGCCGGGGCAGGATCCACCCGGCGCTGCTGTCGGTGCGCCGGGTGCGTGACGCGGCGGGCGAGGTCTCCCACCAGGTCATCGTGCTGGCCGACCTGGCGTCGCTGACCTCGGCGGGGCGCCAGGCCGGACGGGAGGTCTATTTCGACGGCCTCACCGGCCTGCCCAACCTGCACCTGCTCACCCAGCTGATCCACGAGTCGATGCAGCAGGTGCGCCAGCAGGGCGGGAAACTGGCCGTCTGCGCCCTGGACATCGACCACTTCAAGCGCATCAACGACCGCCTGGGGCGGGAGGTCGGCGACCTGCTGCTCTCCACCTTCGCTCATCGGGTCAGCCACCTGCTGAGCGGCGACGACGTCCTGGCGCGCACCGGCGGCGACGAGTTCGTGCTGCTGCTGCATGATATCGAGGGCGATGGCGACTTCGAGCAGCTGCTCGAGGCGATTCGCCAGCCCATCGTCATCGAGGGACAGTCGCTGCGCGTCTCGGCCAGCCTGGGCATCGCCGTCTACCCCAGCGACGAGGTCGAGGGGGACGTGCTGCTGCGCCATGCCAACCAGGCCATGTACCGCGCCAAGCAGCGTGGCCGCAACCTCTACCATGTCTTCGACCCGGGGCTCGACCGCCAGCTGAGGCTGCGTCAGGAGCGCCGCCAGCGCCTGGCCGCGGCCATGGCCGGCCAGGAGCTGCGGCTCCACTACCAGCCCCAGGTCGACATGCTGGGCGGCCGGGTGATCGGGGTCGAGGCCCTGGTGCGCTGGCAGCACCCCGAGGAGGGGCTGCTGGCGCCGGGCGCCTTCCTGCCGGTGACCGAGGGAACCTCGCTGGAGGTCGAGCTCGGCGAGTGGGTCATCGAGGCGGCGCTGAGGCAGCTGCAGGCCTGGCTGGATGCGGGCATCGCGCTGCCGGTGCACGTCAACATCAGCCCCGCCCACCTGCTCAGCGGCAACTTCCCCGAACGCCTGGGCAACCTGCTGGCCGGTGTCCCGGAGGTGCCCTCGCGGCTGCTCAAGCTGGAGGTGCTGGAGACCGCCGCCATGCACGACATCCAGGCCGCGCTGGAGGCCATGCGGCGCTGCAAGGTGCTGGGCATCGACTTCGCCATCGATGACTTCGGTACCGGCTTCTCCTCGCTGACCTACCTGCGCCAGCTGCCGGTGGACCTGATCAAGATCGACCAGAGCTTCGTGCGCGACATGCTGACCGACCCGGATGACATGGCCATCGTCGAGAGCGTCGTCTACATGGCCAACCGCTTCAAGCGGCCCATGCTCGCCGAAGGGGTGGAGACCCTGGACCATGCCCGGGCCCTCCTGTCGCTGGGCTGCACCCTGGCCCAGGGCTACGGCATCGCCAGGCCCATGCCGGCCGGCGAGCTGCCGGACTGGCTCGAGGCATGGCAGGGTCGCCACGACTGGCAGGCGCTGTCCCGCGGCGCCTAGGTGTGATCTCTCGGTAGGTTGTTCATCCGGAGCCTACCCGGAAAACGGGCTGCGCTCGACCATACGGTGCCGCGGGAGCGGCCGTGGTGGCGTCGCCTAAGGCCGGTCCAGGCGTTACACTCCCCACTCCCGGCCGCCTCTCTCCGCCGGGATGTTCCGCTTTCCTGCACGAGTCTTCCATGAGTCACGACCTTCCCATCGAACGCATCATGCAGACCGGCCTGCTCAGCTGTGGCCCTGATACCCCGCTGTGCGAGGCGGCGGCACGCATGGCCGCACGACGCTGCAGCTCGATCCTGGTGATGCAGGGGGAGCGGGCCCTGGGCATCTGGACCGAGCACGACGTCTTCCGCGTGGATTTCGCCGACCCCGCGGCGGTGCGTGTGCCCATCGGCGAGGTGATGAGCACCCCGGTGGCCAGCCTGCATCGGACCACCCCGGTGGCCGAGGCCGCGGCGCGGCTGCACGCCGAGGGGCGTCGCCACTTCCTGGTGGTGGGCGATGCCGACGAGGTGCTGGGCATCATCACCCAGACCGACCTGGCGCTGAACCAGGGCATCGAGCCCTACCTGCGGCTGCGCGAGGTGCGCTGCGCCATGCGCGCACGGCCGCTGGTGCTGCCCGCCGGCCTGCTGCTGGCCGAGGCCGCGAGGCGCATGCGTCGCAGCGGCGACGAGGCCGCCGTGGTGGCCGGCGATGACACGGGAGAGCTCGGCATCGTCACCGAGCGCGACCTGGTGCGCTTCATCGCCGATCACCCCGGCAATACCCCGATCGGCGCCCTGGCCAGCCGGCCACTGCTCACCGTGGGCGAGCAGGAGATGCTGATCCATGCCCGCGACCGGCTGATCGACAACCAGATGCGCCATCTGGCGGTGCTCGACGAGGCCGGCCGGGTGGTGGGCCTGGTCGGCTTTCGCGACATGCTGGCCGGGGCCGAGAACCTCTACCTGGAGGACCTGCGCGAGGCCCTGGAGCAGCGCGACCGGGCCCTCTCCCAGTCGCGGCAGCACCTGCAGCTGGCCGAGCGGGTGATCGAGGCCTCGCTGGAAGGCATCATCATCACCGATGCCAGGAGTCGCATCGAGTTCGTCAACCCGGCCTTCACCCGGCTCACCGGCTACAGCCTGGAGGAGGTGGTGGGCCGCACCCCGGCGCTGCTCTCTTCCGGCCGCCATGACGCCGACTTCTATCACGCCATGTGGCAGGAGCTGCAGGCCCACGGCTACTGGCGTGGCGAGATCTGGAACCGGCGCAAGAGCGGCCAGCTGTTCCTCGAGCAGCTGACCATCACTGCCATCACCGACGACCAGGGCGTCACCAACCACTACGCGGCGCTGTTCACCGACATCACCCAGCTCCGCGAGAACGAGGAGCGGGTGCGCCGCCTGGCCTACTATGACGCCCTCACCGGCCTGCCCAACCGCCGCCTGCTGGAGGACCGCCTCGAGCTGGCGATCCGCCATGCCCACCGCCAGGAACAGCGCCTGGCGGTCATCTTCATCGACCTCGACCACTTCAAGCAGGTCAACGATACCCTCGGCCATGCCGTGGGCGACGAACTGCTGGTCAAGGTGGCGGAGCGGCTGGCTCACCGCCTGCGCGAGGACGATACCCTGGCGCGGCTGGGGGGCGACGAGTTCATCGTGATGCTGCCCGAGCTCGATGAGCCGGACGAGGTGACCCGGGTGGCACGGCGGCTGGTCGAGGGGATCAGCGAACCCTTCACCCTGGGGGGGCACGAGTTCCGCATCGGCTGCAGCCTCGGCATCAGCCTCTACCCGGACGACGGCGACAGCCCCGAGCCGCTGGTGCGCAATGCCGATGCCGCCATGTACCGCGCCAAGCAGGAGGGGCGCAACACCTACCGGCTCTATCACGCCGGGATGCACGTGCAGCATCACCAGCAGCTGGCCCTGGAAACCGCCCTGCGCAATACCGTGGAGAGCGGCGAGGGGCTCGAGGTGCACTACCAGCCGCTGGTCACCCACGACGCTGGCGGCCTGCACTCCGCCGAGGCGCTGCTGCGCTGGACCCACCCCGAGTTCGGCGTCGTGACCCCCGGGGAGTTCATTCCCCTGGCCGAGCGCTCGGGGCTCATCGTGCCGCTGGGGGAGTGGGTCATGGCACGGGTCTGCCGCCAGCTGGCCGAGTGGCGCCGGGCCGGGTTCTCGCCGGCGCCGGTGGCGATCAACCTGGCCGCCCAGCAGTTCGTGCAGCCCGACCTGGTGGAGCGGGTGCAGGCACAGCTGGCGGCCCATGACCTGCCGGGCCACCTGCTCGGCTTCGAGCTCACCGAGAGCACCCTGGTGGAGCGGCCCGACCAGGCGCGGGAGACCCTCCAGGGCCTGAGCGACATTCCCTGCCATGTGGCCATCGACGACTTCGGCACCGGCTACTCGTCGCTGAGCTACCTCCACGAGCTGCCGGTGAGCATCCTCAAGATCGACCGCAGCTTCATCCAGGGGCTGGGGGCGACGCGCCACAGCGGCGCCATCGTCGCCGCGGTCAGCGGCATGGCCCGCGAGCTGGGCCTGAGCGTGGTCGCCGAGGGCGTGGAGACCGAGGCCCAGCACCGGGCGCTGGGTCGCTACGGCGTCGACCTGATCCAGGGCTATCTCATCGGCCGCCCGGTCGACGCCGACGAGTTCGCACGGCAGTGGCTGCCGGCCGTGGCGACCGGCCCGGCATAAGCCTTGTCAAGCGCCGCCAGAAAATTTTCCTTCCGGCCCTAAAGTCCTTCCCCGGCGTGCCGTTAAACAGGGTAACGGCCAACGGCGCCGTTGTGGCAGGCCCGCTGGGCCTTGGGTAGCAGACGCAGCGGGCCCGCCAATGGAGCCCCCAACGTTAGGAAGGAAATCACCATGTCAGTGATCAATACCAACATCACTTCCATGATTGGCCAGGCCAATCTCCAGAAGAGCCAGAATGCCCTGCAGACCTCCATGGAGCGCCTCTCCTCCGGCCTGCGCATCAACAGCGCCAAGGATGATGCCGCCGGTCAGGCCATCGCCAACCGCATGTCTGCCCAGATCACCGGTCTGGCCCAGGCCCAGCGTAACGCCAACGACGGCATCTCGCTGGCGCAGACCGCCGAAGGTTCGCTGAACCAGGTCAACGACAACCTGCAGCGTATCCGTGAGCTGAGCGTTCAGGCACAGAACGAAACCAATTCCTCAGATGATCTTCAGTCCATTCAGGACGAGATCAACCAGCGGCTGGAAGAAATCGATCGCATCTCTGCCGAGACCAGCTTCAATGGCGTTAAAGTGCTGGCCAGCGATCAAGGCTTGAAGATTCAGGTGGGCGCCAATGATGGTGAGCAGATTTCTGTGAACCTTAAAGAAATAACCTCTTCCACGCTTTCTTTGAGCAACTTTGATATAAGAAACGAGTCCCTTGACACAAGTGCCCTTGAAGCGACTCCCACCACAGAGGCAGTCGCTTCAACTCTTAATATCGAAGAAGTTAAGTATAATGCTGATAATGATCCGGGTTCTTCCTTCGAGATCTGGAGAAATGATGCCGACCCGACTCAGCTTGTAATTGTTAATACAGCAACTGATGAAGGTTGGAATGCAACTTATGACCAAGAAACAGGTGAGATTTACCTGAATACCGATGATGGTCCGAATGTTGCAGATACTACAGCTGCCGCATTTACGGATGCTCACACTCAGGCTGTTTCAGGCGAAGAATTGGTCGTTGGGAAAGACGAAGATGGTAACGATGTCGTTATGACATATGACGATATCGATGTCCGAAATGATGCTGACTCTGCCACTCCTGTGCTTTATCAGGCTGGCGAGGGTGTAGCTGATGGTGGTGGTGACTACTATGTGCGTGTAGATGGCGCAGATTACCTTGTGACCGACATGATCACTGACCCGGATGATGAGAACTACGGTCAAGTGACATATGACATGACTGCTGCCGTAGATACCTCAGATTTCTCAATGACTGAAGTATCTGGGGCGGTAGTGAGCAGCCCCGAGGACGCTGTAAGCATTAATGTGTCCGGGCTCGATTCTGAAGTGGTTGGAGATAGTCCTGAAGTTTATGCTTTCAAGGATGGAAGCGGCTATGTGATCAAAGGAGAAGTAGAGGGGCAGACCGTTTACTTTGAGGCAGAAGTCAATAACGAGACTGGGGTTGTGAGTATTAAGCAAGATGACTCTGGTGAAAACATTCAACTGAATGCAGATCCTCTGGCTTCTTTGGACGCCGCCCTGAACCAGGTCGATAGCCTGCGCTCCGAGCTGGGTGCCGTGCAGAACCGTTTCGAGGATGCCATCACCAACCTCAACACCAACGAGACCAACCTCGCTGCCGCCCGCTCGCGCATCGAAGATGCCGACTACGCGGTGGAAGTGGCCAACATGACCCGCGCGCAGATTCTGCAGCAGGCCGGTACTTCCGTTCTGGCCCAGGCCAACCAGGTGCCGCAGAATGTGCTGTCCCTGCTGGGCTGATCTGGCACTTGATCCGGTGGGGCAGGTCCTGCCCCGCCCTTCAAGACCCGACAGGCGCCCTCGTGGCGCCTGTTTTGCCGAGGAAAGATGATGTCAATGAGCCAAGCGAGCCTATCGTCAAGGGAGCTGCTGGATGACCTTGTGCCCAAGCTCAAGTCCACCGAGACCTTCCTTCACGATACGCTCACCGTCAGGATCAATTGCTGCCTCGACCCCAGGGAGAAGCTGCGGCTGCAGAATCTCAGGACGGAGTTCCAGCTGGAGCTCACCATGATCCGCATGAACCTGGAGCACCTGCTCAGGCGTTACTCGGATCGGCTGGTCGCTGCTGCCGATGCGGAAGAGGGCGATACCATGCTGGCACTGGACGACCACGAGGCCGTTGCCATCGAGAGTATTCGTCGTCTCTATACGCGCTCTCGTGAGCTGCAGACGCACTCGGGCTGGAATGGCTATGACTGAGGAAGAGCACCGGCGCGTGATCGACGCGCTTCAGGACGTCATCGTGGAAACGCAGGAGACCATCGAGCGCCTCGAGGCAGCGGGTATGCAGGAGGCGCTGGCGGAGGATTACCACCAGCTGTTCGAGGTGCTGGATCGCGCCAATCGCCAGCAGCGGCAACATACGCTGGAGATGCTGGACCTGGGCGTGGTGCGCCCAGGTCCAGCGTCTCCAGGGCGACTCGCTACATCGGGTTCAGCTCGGTGATCTTGAGCGTGGCCGGCTGCAGCTGATCGTTGCCGTGCACGCCGACCCAGATGTTGTACATGCCGCTCGCCGGGTTCTGAAACAGCACCAGCGGGTCCAGGCCAACGAAGTCATCGTTGCAGTACCAGCGGCCATCCGGCGCGTTGATCACCAGGGTGGTGTCGGCACTCGATTCGACGGTGATATACAGCGGCATGCTGCCTGCATCGTAGTGAAGGTCGATATCCGGTGCGCTGGCCATGATGTAACCGGTGCAACCCGGCCCCAGCTTGCCGTTCACTTCGGTGGCGCCCCCCGCCTGCAGGCTCTGTACCCAGGGGTCGGGCGTGAAGCCGGCGCTCAGGTGATGGCTGCCATAGCTGGGCTCGGTGGTCCAGTCCGGCTCCTGGGCAAGGGCGGTGGACGTCACGGTGAGCAGGCAAAGGGCCATGAGCCCGAGTCGTGCGACCTGCAAGGTGTTTTCTTTGGTTCTTTTCATGGAAGTTTCCTGCGTTTGAGAGCAAGGGTGATTGCTCGGTGCACTCGAGAGCCTATGCCGAGCGAGCCTACATGAGAAGTCGCTACTGTCATGGGGTAGCCTGCGCTGTTTCCACGCAATCGGGGAAAGGCCCGGAGGATTCCCGCGCAGGGCGCGACGATGGCAGCACGTGCAATGAAACTGGCGCCTTTTCCGGCGAACAGGCATATGCACGGGCGTTAATGGACCCGCGGGCCTATACTCTGACGTTGCTGGGGAATGACAACGCCACGGCGCGACGGGCCGGAGTGGCACCGGCGCGCCATCTGCCCAGCCGACCTCGTTGCCCTGATGGATGCCGGACATGTCGTGCTGCCTGCCCAGAGCCCTGTTGCTGGTGATCTTGCTGTCCGCCGGCCAGGCGTGGGCGAGTGACGCCTACCCCGAACGCGATATCCGCCTGGTGATTCCCTTCGGCCCCGGCGGGGCCACCGATGTGCTGATGCGCACGATCGCGCGGGAGGCACAGCCCCTGCTGGGGGTCGCCATCGAGACGGTCAACCTGCCCGGGGCCGGGGCCACCCGCGGCTCCCAGGCGGTGCGGGAGGCCGAGCCGGACGGCTATACCCTGCTGGGCAGCCACCAGACCCTGGATCTCTCCTTCCTGGCCGGCGTGGCGCCCTATTCCCATGAGGCCTTCGCGCCCATCGCCCTGCTGACGCGTACCGTCAACATTCCCGCCGCCCGCAGCGGTCATGTGGTGCAGTCGGCCGATGAGGTCGCCGATCGGGTGCAACAGCGGCCCGGCGAGCTGCGCTTCGGCATGATCGCGAGTTCCACCGATCACTTCTTCTGGCTGCAGTTCTTCCGCGAGACGGGCATCGCGCCGGAACAGGTGCGGCTGGTGCGCTATCCCGACACGGGCTCCCAGGTGGCGGCGCTGCTGGCCGGCGAGATCGACTTCGCCATGCTCAACCTGCCCTCGGGAGGCGAGCTGTTCCGGGCGGGGGTGCTCAGGCCGCTGGGCGTGGCCCACGAGCGGCGGCTAGAGGCGCTCCCCGAGGTGCCCACCCTGCGCGAACAGGGGATCGACCTGGTCAACTCCACCGACCGCGGGCTCTTCGCGCCCCTGGAGACGCCCCCGGAGCACCTGCGGCGCCTGGCGCAGGCCTTCGAGGCGGCGCTGGCGAACCGGGCGCTGACGGAGCGTATCGAGCGCGAGTTCGGCTCCCTGGTCAGCTTCCGGCCCCTCGGCGCCTATGCCGACTACCTGGCCGAGCGTCATGCGGAACTCGCCGTGCTCGCCGACGAGATGCCGTTCGCCGACTGATGCCTGCCATCGACGTGATCATCGAGCTCTCCCACGACGCCTGCCTGGCCCACTACGAGGGGCGAGTGGCGCAGGTGCACACCCGCAGCCTGGATGGCCGGCGTGTGGTCTTTCCCGCCGAGGCGTTGCGCCGGGTGGTGACCCGCGACGGGGTGCACGGCACCTTCCGCCTGACCTTCTCCGAGGAGGGGCGCTTCGAGTCCATCCGGCCGCTTGCCTGACGCCCCCCGTTCAAGTGCCCCCTTCCGGTGCCGATAGCCCAATGGAGGGCTGGCATCGCGCGGCTCGAGCCCGCAACATCGTCACAGGACGGGCGAACGCCGCCCGGCGCGTTCGTACCGAATCGTCCCACAGGGAGACCAAGTCGCTCATGCCGATCAAGGCCCGGGATCTCGCCCTGGATACGCTGCTGCTGATGGTGGCGGCCACCTGCATGCTCATGGGGCTGGTCGCGCTGTTGGCCGGCTGGCTGGAAGTGATGCAGTACTCCCTGTACCTGCTGCTGCTCCCCGGGGTGGCCGGCTCGGTGCTGATCGGCGGTATCGCCCTGCTGGCGGTGCTGCAGGACTGGTCGCGGCTCAGGCGCCTGGCCGGCGGCCTGCTGGGGGCCCTGGCGCTCTACACCCTGGTCCCGCCTGGCATCCTGCCTGCCGGCCTGGCCGGGGGCGGCGGTGCCTTCTGGGCCGGGAGCGCCCCGGGCCTCGCGGCACTGGCCGCCGGGGGGCAGCTGATGGTGGCCACCTGCCTGCTGCTGGGGCTGTCGCGCCCCGCGTTCAGGTGGCTGTGGCGCGGCACCGGCGTGCTGCTGGGGCTGGCCGGGGGGCTCTCCCTGGCCTGGGTGCTGGCGCGGCCGGGGTCGCCCACCGGCCTGCTCACCGCCTCGCCGCTCGCGGTGCTGCTGTTCGTGTTGCTCTTCGGGGCCGCCATGGCGGCGGCCAGCTTCCGTGTCGAGCGGCGTGGCCTCCACCTGGGGCGGCTGGCGGTGGTGGCCGCCCTGGCGGGGGTGGGCGTCAGCAGCCTCGGCGGTAGCCTGCTCGCCCTGCAGCAGGAGTCGGCGCTGAACCGGCAGGCCGACTACCTGCTCGACAACATCCAGCTCAACGCCGAACAGCTGATGGCCTCGCACCTGACGCTGATGGGCCGCATGGCCGAGCGCCTGGACGCGGCGCAAGCCGGGCTCGAGACGGGGGTGCTCGAACGCGACGTGGGGAACTACCTGAGGGATGCGGCGAGCCTGCAGGTGATCGGCCTGCTGGACGACTACCACGGCTGGCTGTGGGGCCGGGCCCGGGACAGCGAGGCGTGGCAATGGATGGGGGCGCGGCTCGAGGAGGCCGCGGTGCGCGACTGGCTGGCCATGCCCTTCGCCCAGCCGCGGCTGATGATGCCGGATGCCGCCCGCCCCGGCATGGCGCTGATGGCGATCGAGGTGCCGCGCAGCGGCCGGCAGCTGATCACGGGGCTGGACCTGGCCATCCTGCTCGACAGCGGGCTGAGGATGCAGCTGGGCCCCTTCCATGCCGCCATCCAGCGCCGCGGACGGCAGCTCCTCGAGCTGCGCCCCCCGGGGGTGTCGGCCACGGAGGCGCCTGCCGAGAGGCGGCATCTGGCCAGGCGGCACATCGGCCTCCCCGGTGGCCCCATGCTGACGCTGGAGACCTATGCCGGCGAGCAGGGCCACTGGCACCTGGCCAGCCTGGTGCCCACGGCCGTGGCGGCGGGCGGCCTCACCCTGAGCTGGCTGCTGGCCTTCAGCCTGGGGCTGGTGAGCCTGGTGATGGCACGCTCCCGCGCCCTGGCCGAAACCCGCCACCAGCTCGAGGACCAGCAGGAGATCCAGGCGATGATCGCCCGCGAGCAGCCGCTGGACGACACCCTGGCCGCCGTGTGCCGGATGCTCGAGCGGCAGTGCCCGGGCGCGCTCTGCTCGATCATGCTCGGCGATGCCGGGGGCGAACGGTTGCGGCTGGTGTCCGGCGACAGCCTGCCCGGGGAGTTTCGCGAAGCCGTGCGCGAGGTCCGCATCGGGCCGGCGGCCGGGGCCTGCGGCAGCGCCGCCCACCTGCAGGCGCCGGTGATCTGCGCGGACCTCGCCCACGACCCGCGCTGGCGGGGGTTCCACGAGATCACCGCGCGCCACGGGCTGCGGGCCTGCTGGTCGTACCCGGTGGTGGCCGGCGACGGCATCACCCTGGGCACCTTCGCCACCTACCATCGCGAGCCCGGCGCGCCCACCGACCAGGAGGTGGCGCTGATCGGCAAGGCGGTCGGGCTGGTGGCGCTGGCGGTGGAACGCCACCGGGTCCGGCACTCCCTGCGGGAGAGCGAGCAGCGCTACCGCTCGCTCTTCGCCTACCACCCGGATGCCGTCTTCTCGCTGGATCTCGACGGCCACTTCGTCAGCGCCAATGCCACCTGCAGCGAGATCACCGGCTACACCGTCGAGGAGATGCTCGGGACGCACTTCGCCGCCTTCGTGGTGCCCGACGACCTGCCGCGCATCCAGGCGCACTTCGCGGCGGCCAGCCAGGGCGAGAGCCGCCACTACGAGCTGGAGATCGTCAAGCGCGAGGGACAGCGCAGGACGCTGGCGCTGCTCAACCTGCCGATCATGGTCGATGGAGGGGTTCGCGGTGTCTACGGCATCGCCACCGACATCACCGAACGCCGCCGGCAGGAGACGCGGCTGCGCATCCTGCAGCGCAGCGTGGAGGCCAGCGTCAACGGCGTGGTGATCGCCGATGCCCGGCAGCCGGACCTGCCGATCGTCTACGCCAATGCCACCTTCATGCGCATGACCGGCTACGCGGAGGCGGAAGTCCTGGGGCGCAACTGTCGCTTCCTGCAGGGCGAGGAGACCGACCGCGAGGTGGTGGCGCAGATCCGCAGCGATCTCGCCCGCCAGCGCGAGGTGCATGTCACCCTGTGCAACTACCGCAAGGACGGCACGGCCTTCTGGAACGAGATCTACATCTCGCCGGTACGCGATGCCGAGGGCCGGGTGACCCACTTCGTCGGCGTGCAGCACGACATTTCCGAGCACAAGGCCTACGAGGCGCGCCTGGCCTACCATGCCAGCCACGATGCCCTGACGGGCCTGGCCAACCGGGCCCTGTTCGAGGATCGCCTGGCCCACGACTTCGCCCTGACCCGGCGGCAGGGCCGGAAGCTGGCGGTACTGTTCATCGACCTGGATGACTTCAAGCCGATCAACGACAGCCTGGGCCATGCCGTGGGCGACCACGTGCTGGTGGAGGTGGCGCGCCGGCTGGCCGCCGCGGTGCGTCCCGGGGATACCCTGGCGCGGCTGGGCGGCGACGAGTTCGTGCTGCTGCTGCCCGACCTGCAGGACGAGGAGCAGGCCATGCGGATGGCCGAGCGGCTGCTGCCGAGGATCGCCCGCCCCTACCGCATCGACGGCCACGAGCTCTACCTGACGGGCAGCGTGGGGATCGCCGTCAGCCAGGAGGACACGGAGCAGCCCCGGGCGCTGATCCAGCAGGCCGACATGGCCATGTACAAGGCCAAGCAGCAGGGGCGCAACGCCTACCAGTGGTTCACCCGGGAGATCACCGAGAAGGTCAACGAACGCGTGGCGCTGCGCAACGACTTGCAGGAGGCCATCGACCGGAACCAGTTCGAATTGCACTACCAGCCGCTGATCGGCCGGGACGGCACGCTGGCGGGGGTCGAGGCGCTGCTGCGCTGGAGGCACCCGGAAAGGGGCTACGTCTCGCCGGCGCGGTTCATCCCGCTGGCCGAGGCGACCGGCCAGATCATGCCGATCAGCGAGTGGGTGCTGGAGCGCGCCTGCCGTGACATGCGGGGGCTCGCCGACCGGGGGATGGGGGCCGTGCGGGTGGCGGTCAATCTCTCGCCGCTGCAGTTCCATCGCGCCAGCTTCCTCGCCACCCTGCGCCAGACCCTGCAGCACACCGGCCTGCCCGCGGAACAGCTCGAGCTGGAGCTCACCGAGGGCATCCTGATGGACGATACCGAAGCGGCGATCGATATCCTGCATGCCCTGAGGAGCATGCGGATCGGGGTCTCCATCGACGACTTCGGCACCGGCTTCTCGAGCCTGAGTTACCTGAAGCACCTGCCCATCGGCAAGGTCAAGATCGACCGCAGCTTCGTCAGGGAGGTGACCAGCAGCGGCCATGACGCCGCCATCGTCCAGGGGATCATCTCCATGGCCCACCACCTGGGGCTGGCGGTGGTGGCCGAGGGCATCGAGACGATAGCCCAGCACCGCCAGCTCGACGACTACGGCTGCGATATCTTCCAGGGCTTCCTGCTGGCCCGCCCGATGCCGCTCGACAGGCTCGAGGCCTTCCTCGCCGAGCGCCAGCCCGCCTGAGCGGCGGGCGGCCCGATGGGGTCGCCCGCCGATCGCCGTCAGAAGGCTTCCCACTCCTCCACGGCCGCGGCGTCCCGGCGCCGGGTGGCCACCGGCTGCCGTTCGCGGCTCGGTGCCGGGGCCGGCAGCCGGGTCGGTGCATCCGCCTCGGCCTCCTCGCCGAGCACGAAGGTGCCGATCAGGCCGTTGAGGCGCTCGGCATGGCGGCGCATGTCGCTGGCGGCGGTGGAGGACTGCTGGACCATGGCGGCATTCTGCTGGGTCATGGTGTCCATCTCCGCCACGGCCGTGTTGATCTGGCCGATGCCGCTGTTCTGTTCCCGGGCGCCGGCGCTGATCTCGGCGATCACGTCGGTGACGCGGGCGACGCTGGTGACGATCTCCTGCATGGTGGCCCCGGCGCGCTGGACGATCTCGCTGCCCTCACGGGTGTGGGCGACGGAGGCGTCGATCAGCTCGCGGATCTCCCGGGCGGCATCGCCGGAGCGGCTGGCCAGGGTGCGTACCTCCTGGGCGACCACGGCGAAGCCGCGGCCGTGCTCGCCGGCCCGGGCCGCCTCCACCGAGGCGTTCAGCGCCAGGATGTTGGTCTGGAAGGCGATGCCGTCGATCAGGGTGATGATCTCGCTGATGCGCCCGGCGGAGGTGTCGATGTCGGTCATGGTGCGCTCGACTCCCTGCATGGCGGATTCGCCCTCCCGGGCCACCGAGGCGGTGGCTTGCACCAGCTGGTTGGCCTGCTCGGCAGACTCGGTGCTGTGGTTCACGGTGGCGGTGATCTCCTCCATGGAGGCCGAGGTCTCCTGGAGGTTGGCGGCGGCCTGTTCGGTGCGCGTGGCGAGCTCGTCGCTGCCCTGGGCGATCTCCTCGGCGGCCCGGTGGACGCTGTGGGTGCTGCTGCGCACCTCGCGCAGGGTCTCCTGCATGCGCGAGACGAAGGCATTGAACTGCTGCGCCAGTTCCCCGACCTCGTCGCGTCTCTCCACCGCCAGGCGGCGCGTCAGGTCGCCCTGGCCGCGGGCGATGTCGCGCATGGCCTCGGCGGTGCGCCGGATGGGGCGGATGGTGCGGCGCACCAGCCAGGTGGTGGCGGCGGCCACGCCGACGAGGAGCAGTGCGCCGACCAGCAGCGAGGCGAGGATCGAGCGGCGCAGCTCGCCGGCGGCCCGGGCCTCGGCGCCGGCCATGGCGGCGTCGATGTCGGTGACGTAGACCCCGGCGCCGAGCATCCAGTCGAGTTCGGGGATGGCCTCCACGTAGGAGTACTTGGGCTCGACGTCGTCGGTGCCCGGGTACTCCCAGGGGTACTCGTAGTAGCCGCCGCCCTGCTCGGCGATACCGATCATGTCGCGGATGATGTAGGCGCCGTCCGGCGCACGCAGGCCGCTCAGGTCGGTGCCCTCGCGGTCACGGCCGTAGGGCAGCACCACGTTGGTGCCGTCGAACTGGTAGGCGAAGATGTAGTTCTCGCCCTCGAAGCGGATGGCGCGCAGGATCTCGGCGGCCTGGCGCCGGGCCGCCGCGTCGCTCAGCCGGTCGTTGGCCAGCACCGGGGCGATGGCGGAGCGGGCGGCTTCCACCACGTCACGCACGCCGGCCTGGCGCGTCTCGATGAGCAGCTGGCGCTGCTGGGCCAGGGTGTCGCGGCTGTCCTGGATGCGGTTGTGGGTATCGAGAACCGCCAGGACAACGGTGGTCAGCAGCAGGGGAACCAGCACCAGTGCCAGTATCCGGGCCTGCAGGCTGAGGGAGAATCGGGAGGCGGCCAGGGGCTCTTGCATCGTCGGGACCTCATGGGTCAGTGAATGGAAACGCCTTCCATCATCGGCAGCCGCGGCGAGAACTTGAGCCCTGCGGCGCTTCCCCGTGGCATGGCTCAAGTTCGCCGCTGTCCGGTCGATAGTGCGAGTGACCGGCATTCCTTTCGGCGGGGATGCGCACGACCGGACAGACACGAGGCAGGGATGACGCGACCCCAGGATGGCTACACACGGGTGGAGAGCCCGACCGAGATCGAGGCGCTGCTGGAGGCGTTGAGCGAGCCGGGCGGGGCCTCCCTGCAGCTCGAGTCGGGGGGCGGCAAGCCGCTGCCGGTGCTGGTGGCGGAACAGCAGCCGGGCGGGCACCTGCTGCTCGACATCAGCGCCATCCGCGAGATCGCCGGCGAGCTCGGGCGCGGTGCGCCCTTCCGCCTGCTGGGCCAGGCCCGGGGCAAGATGCTGCGCACCCCGCCGCTGGCCATGAGCGAGTGCCATGAGGCGGGGGAGCGCCTGCACTGCACCTGCGCCTACCCATCGACCCTCGAGGTGCTGCAGCGGCGGGACTCCTTCCGTGCCCGGCTGCGGCTGGGCATGGAGGTGGGTGTCATCGTGCGGGATGGCGGGGAGGAGGCGCCGTTCCAGGGCGATCTCAAGGACCTGTCGCTGGAGGGGTGCCAGCTGGAGCTGCCCCTCGGCACGGCGAGCCGCCTGGCGTCGTCCCAGCCGCTGGAGCTCGAGTTCTGCTTTCCCAACGGCAGCCGCTTCGTGATCCAGGCGGACCCGCGCCACCACGTGGTCGATACCGAGCGCCAGGTGGTGCGGGCCGGCTTCCGGTTCATCGCCCCCAGCGGGGCGCAGGAACGCCAGCTGTGGTTCTTCGTGCGGGAGATCGAGCGAGAGTCGGCGCGACAGTCGAACGAGACCGATATCTCGTCGCCGGCCTCGTCGCTGTTCCAGGGCGAGGCCGCCACCTCGACCCCGGTGGGGCGGCGCAATGTCCAGGCCTACGCCACGCCCATGGCCAAGCGGCTCGCCAGGGTGGCCGGCTACCTGGATGCCCAGCTCCTCGAGCTGCAGCGGCAGGGCCCCCTCGACCCGGTGCTGCTGTCGCGCCATGCCGATCGCCTGCTGCTCCTCCACGACGAGGATCGCGAGGGCCTGCTGTTCGCCACCCGCTGCATGCGACGCGAGCCGATGCTGGTGCGTCACGGCCTGGCGGTGGCGGTGCACCTGCTCGACCTGGCGGCGACCGGCAGCATGCCCCGCGATGCGCGCAAGGCCATGGTGGCCAGCGCCATGGTGCATGACCTGGGCAAGGCGCTGCTGCCCCGGGCGCTGCTCGAGGCACCCGCCCTCGAGACGGCGCAGCGGGCCGAGCTGCACACCCATGTGGCGCTGCTCAGGCCGCGGCTCGGGCACTGTCACTGGCTCGCCTCCAGCGTGGTGGAGGCCGTGGTGGAGCGGATCAACGAGCGCCTCGACGGCAGCGGCTATCCCGACGGCCTCCGGGGCGAACGGCTCCATGAGCTGACGCGCCTGGCCATGGTGGTCGATGTGGTGGAGGCCATGCGTCGCGACCGGCCTGATCGCCCCGCCTGGAGGGTGGCGGAGGTCTATCGCCACCTGCTGAGTCGCCCCGAACAGTTCGACCAGCGCTGGGTGAAGCGCTACATCCGGCACTTCGGCCTGCTGCCGATCGGCTCCCTGGTGCGCTTCGAGGGGGGAGAGCTGGGCTGGGTGCAGGGGCTGGACGAACGCGGCCGGCCGGCCCGGGTCCAGCTCGCCGAGGAGGCCGTCCCCCCGGGCGAGTCGCTCGGCGAGGTGCTGCACGGGGCGGCACTGGCGAAGCTGGGGGCCGCGGTGGAGGAGGTGGCGGTCTCCTGCTGAGCCGGGCATCGAACGCTAAAGTCGCCGGCGACTTCGCCGATAGACGGAAATAACCCCACGGGAGCGGGCTTTTCGCCGCAACGTTCGGCGCCGAGCCTGTCACACTCCTCAGGATTGAAAAGGACACCTCATGGCCACTATCTCCTCACTGGGCATCGGCTCGGGGCTCGATCTCAACGGCCTGCTCGACCAGCTGCGGGATGCCGAGCGCGGCAAGCTCGCGCCGCTCAAGCAGCAGCAGGCATCGCACCAGGCGAAGATCTCCGCCTATGGCAAGCTCAGCAGCGCCCTCTCGACCTTCCAGTCCGCGGCGGCCAGGCTCAACGAGGCGAGCCTCTACCAGAGCGTGTCGAGCGGCGTGAGCGGCAGCAGCGTCGAGGCGGCGGCCACCGCCGAGGCGGTGCCGGGACGCTATGACGTCGACGTGACCCAGCTGGCGCGGGCCCAGAGCATCGCCACCGGCGGTTTCGCCGAGGGGGCCAGCTTCGACGCCGGGACCCTGACCATCAGCACGGCCAGCGGCGATCCGCTCGCCATCGAGGTGGCCCAGGACGATACCCTCGAGGCGATCCGCGACAGGATCAATGCCGCAGACGGCGGGATCTCGGCCTCCATCGTCAATGACGGGGATGCCGACACCCCCTACCGCCTGGTGCTCTCCACCGGCGAGACCGGCACCGAGGCCGCGATCCAGTCGATCCAGTTCGACGGCGGCGATGGGCGCTTGACCTTCAATGACGGCGCCGCCGACGGGTTCAGCGAGGTGGTGGCCGCCCGGGATGCCAGCCTCACCGTCAACGGGATCGAGATCACCAGCCAGGCCAATCGGGTCGAGGGCGCCATCCAGGGCGTGACCCTGGACCTCGCCGAGCTCGGCGAGTCCACCGTGACGGTGGAGCTCAACAACCGGGAGCTGCGCGAGGCGGTCACCGGTTTCGTCAAGGCCTACAACGACCTCAAGGGCACCACGGGCGAGCTGACCCGCTTCGATGCCGAGTCGGGCGTCGCCGGCGAGCTGCTCGGCGACGGCACGCTGCGCAGCGTCGAGTCGCGACTGCGCAGCGTGCTCGGCGGCGGGGTCGGCGAAGGCGAGTTCCGCATGCTCTCCGATATCGGCATCCGCCTGCAGCGCGACGGCACCCTCGAGCTCGACGAGGCGCGTCTCGACGAGGTCATCGTCAATGACCGCCAGGCACTGACCGACTTCTTCGCCGGCCAGGACAAGGCCGGCGGCCTGGCGGGGAAGCTCGACCAGAGCCTCGGGCAGATGCTCGATGACCGCGGCCTGCTGGGCAATGCCAAGCGCGGCCTCGAGAGCCGCATGGACAGCCTGGACACGCGCTTCGAGCGCATGGAGCGCTCCATCGAGCGCACCATCGAGCGCTATCGCCAGCAGTTCGGCCAGCTGGATGCCATGATCGCCAGCATGAACCAGACCAGTTCCTACCTGACCGAGCAGTTCGACATGATGAACGCCCAGCTCGGGCGCACGAAATGAACGCCACCCGGCCGGGGGCAACGCCGATGATGCCCGGCCCGAGCGAGACGAGAGGAGCGAGATGACCATGAGTGCCATGCGAGGAGCGGCTGCCTACGGCCGGGGTGCCGGGGCCAGTGCCTATGCCCGGGTCGGGGTCGAGAGCGGGGTCATGTCGGCCAGCCCCCACCAGCTGATCGTGATGCTCTTCGACGGGGCCCAGGCCTCGATTCGTGCCGCGCGCATCCATATGCAGGCCGGGAATACCGCGGAGAAGGGCAAGGCGATCTCCAAGGCCCTGGATATCGTCAACAACGGCCTGATGGCGGCGCTGGACGCCGAGCGCGGCGGCGAGGTCGCCGAGCGGCTGGCCTCGCTGTACGACTACGTGGCCCGCCTGCTGCTGGCGGCCAACCTGCACGACGACGAACAGAGCCTGACCCAGGCCGAGCGACTGCTCGACGACGTGGCTTCCGCCTGGCGCGAGATCGGTGGTCAGGCCGCCGGGGAGCGAGGATGAGACACCACCACGCGCCGGCGAGGGGGCCGGCGGCCCAGGAAACCGTGATCGCCGCCTACGAGGCGCTGCTCGAACGCTCCTCGGAGATGCTCGACTCGGCCCGGTCCGCCGACTGGGAGGCGCTCATCGACCAGGAGAGCCGCTACCTGGTCGAGGTCGAGCGCCTCCGTCACCGGGAAACCGAGCTGCCGCTCGACGACCCCCGCGGTGAGCGCAAGGCCGAACTGCTGGAGCGGATCCTCGAGCAGGACCTGGAGATCCGCCGGCGCCTCGTCGAGCGGCGCGACGAGCTCGGCCGGCTGATCGGCAGCGGCCGGCAGCAGATGGCCCTGTCCCGGGCCTATGGTCCGCAGCAGGGCGCTTCACGGACGATCGATGCCGAGCCGCGCTTCACCAAGAAGCCGTCGTGAGCGGGATCAACCTGCTGATCGATACCCTGCTGCACCAGGTACTGGGCAAGCGGGTCGATACCCCGCCGCCGCGGGAGCTCAACGAACCGGTCAAGCCGGTGTCGCCCTCCGAGGCGCCCCGGGCCCTGCACAGCGACTCCCGGCTCGATGCCCGCGCGCCAGCTTCCCCGCTGACGGAAACCGTCCGCAGCGCACGGCAGGGCGCGGAGACGCCGCCCGCCGCCCGCCCGGGCGGCGAGTCCCCGCCCTCCTCGACCCGTATCCACTTCAGCCCGTCGGCACGCTCCATTGCCGACCTGCTGGTTCGCTTCCCCGCGCCGCCCTCGGTGGTCCGCCCGCCCCTGCCGCTGATCGCCATCGATGAGCCCGCCTCGCCGGCCCGGCTGGCGGAGCGCCTGCAGGGCAGCGTGCGGGACAGCGGGCTCTTCTACGAATCGCACCTGGCACGCTGGTTTCGTGGCGAGCTGCCCCGCGAGCAGCTGCAGCGCGAGCCGCAGATGTGGCGCACCCGGCACTTCACCCCGGTGTCACCGGCCGCTGCCCGGGAGGTGCTGGCACCCTGGCAGGCCAATGTCCCCCTCCAGGGCGCGGGGCGGGTGCGGGGAGGCGAGGCGGCACCTCCCGCTGCCGAGCGCGGGGCCGCCCCGCCGGCCTCCACGCCCCCGGCGGCGGGCGGTGGGGTCGCTGCCCCTGCCCCTGCCGCGTCGCCCGCAGGAACGGCCCTGTCCCGGTCGGCCACCGCGAGCCCCGAGTCGCGCGAGCCCGCCGCGCCCGGTGCCGGCCAGTCGCTGCCGGCCGAGGCCGCGGATCGCCAGGTCCGGGTGGCGCGGGAGCCGCTGCACGAGAGCCTGCAGGGTATCGTGCGCCACCAGCTGGAGATGCTGGCCATGCCGGTGCTGCGCTGGGAGGGCGATGTCTGGACGGGTATCTTCATGGTGCTGGTGATGCAGCTGCCCCCCGGCGAGCGTGAGGGGCAGGAGGCGGCCGGCGAGGAGGAGGGCCGGGAGGAGCGGGAGTCGCAGGGCTGGCGCTCCGGGATCACCCTGCAGGTGGCCGGCCTGGGGGAGGTGGGGGTCGATCTCTGGTTGCGGGGCGAGCGGCTGGATCTCGACCTCAGTGCCCGCGAGGCCGGCGTGCGGCGTGAGCTGGAGCGGGGTGTCGGCAGGCTGACGCCCCGTCTCGAGGTCTGCGGCCTGACGGATGTGCGGGTACGGGTCGGGTTGCCGGGCCCGGGGGAGGAGGCATGAGCGACAGGTCCCGGGATCAGCGCCGGCGCGCCGTGGCGCTGGCCTACCGCGACGGCGACGATGCCCCGCGGGTGGTGGCCAAGGGCTATGGCGAACTCGCCGAGCGCATCATGGCCGAGGCCGGGCGACAGGGAATCCATGTGCATGACGCACCGGAGCTGGTGGCGCTGCTGATGCGGCTCGACCTCGACGAGCGGATTCCGCCGAATCTCTATCGGGTCATCGCCGAGCTGCTGGTATGGGTGCGCGAGATCGCCGACGGCGCGGGAGGGGAGGCCAACTAACCGTTATTTTTTGTAAAAAAATGATATGGTTTTGAAAAAAACCAAAGCATACTTTGTGTCATTTTAGACACAGGAACGATGCTCCTGCGCCACCGGTATGATTTTTCTCATCTTTTTTTCTTACTTGATCTCGGTCAATCTTTTCGCCCCTCGTCGGTGGAGTTTCAACGGATTGCACGGCGGCAATAAATGTTCACAATCGGTGAGCGGAACTGACGTCCGCACCGATGATCATGACGCCAGAGCATGGCCGGAGCGGGAAAGAAGAAGAGTGCCCTCGTGCGTCGCCTGCGCACGCAGAGGCCTACCTTGGTGCAGGGAACAATGAACAATACCCATCTTCTGGACGAGATCGAGGAAATCAACCTCGCCTATCTCCTTCTCGCGCAGCGCATGCTGCACGACGACCGCACCTCGGCGATGTTCCGTCTCAAGATCGACGACGAGATGGCCGACCTGCTGCTCTCGCTCAGCGCCCGCCAGCTCGCCCAGCTGGCGCGGACCAACCAGCTGCTCTGCCACTTCGGCCACGAGAGTGCCGAGCAGCTGCGCCAGGTCACCCACAACCAGCGCGAGCAGGGCCTGTCCCGTTTCCACGCCTCCCTGCTGATGGCCTCCCGCTCGGGCGAGCTGGCAGTGGGGGCCTGAACCATGTCACAGAAAAGCCTGGTCACCGAGATGCAGCAGGTGCAGCTGGCCATCGAGCTGATCGAGCTCGGCGCGCGGCTGCAGGTGCTGGAGACCGAGACCGACATCAGCCGTGCCCGGCTGATCAAGCTCTACAAGGAAGTGCGTGGCATGTCGCCGCCCAAGGGGATGCTGCCGTTCTCCACCGACTGGTTCATCACCTGGCTGCCCAACATCCACTCGTCGCTGTTCTACAACATCTACCTGCGGCTGCGGGAGGATCACGGCTGCGATCGCATGGAGGCCTTCGTGCGGGCCTTCCGGCTCTACCGTGAGCAGGTCCAGATCGACGGTGTCGAGGCGGTGCTGGGCCTGACCCGGGCCTGGACCCTGGTGCGCTTCTTCGAGAGCGACCTGCTCCAGCTCTCCGGGTGCACCCGCTGCGGGGGCCACTTCGTCGCCCACGCCCACAGCCCCGACCACGACTACGTGTGCGGCATCTGCCAGCCTCCTTCCCGGGCCGGCAAGACCCGCAAGCGCCAGAAGGCAGCAGCCGGCGGCGGCCAGGGCCAGGCCGCTCGCCGCCAGGCCTGACGCGCCGCGATGTCGCCCGGCGCCCCTCCCGGGGTGCCGGCCATCGGCTCCCTCCGCGCGCCGTCGATTTTTTCCCCTCGCCTGCCTCAAGTCCCCCCTTGCCCTGCCGATAACGGTAAAGACGCTCCCGGTGATGTCGCGCCTGCATCGCGCCGCGGGAGGACGATGGCGTGACGCCAGTCGGGCCGAGAATCGTTGAGAGCAAAGGACACCGGTAGTGCTGATACCCCTTGGATATATCGTCGTCATCCTCTGCGTGTTCGGTGGCTTCGTGCTGGCCGGCGGCAGCCTGGGCCCCCTCTACCAGCCCACCGAGTTCCTGATGATCGGCGGGGCCGGCATCGGGGCCTTCATCGCCGCCAACAACGGCAAGGCGATCAAGGCCACCTTTCGTATCTTTCCCCGGCTGCGGCGCTCCAACAAGTACGACAAGGCGCTCTACATGGAACTCATGGCGCTGCAGTTCAAGCTGCTGTCGAAGGTGCGTCGCGAGGGGATGCTGGGCATCGAGCGGGACATCGACAATCCCCGGGAGAGCGCGCTGTTCAACGAGCACCCCCAGGTGCTCGCCGACCCCATGATCATGAACTTCCTCACCGACTACCTGCGCCTGATGGTGAGCGGCAGCATGGATCCCATGGAGATCGACGAACTGATGCTCCACGAGATCGAGGCCTTCGAGCAGGAGGCGCATATCCCCGCCGATGCCATCGCCAAGGTCGGCGACGCCATGCCGGCCTTCGGCATCGTGGCGGCGGTGATGGGGGTGGTGCGGGCACTGAGTACCGCCGATGCCGGGCCCGACGAGATGGGGGTGATGATCGCCCACGCCCTGGTCGGCACCTTCCTGGGGATCCTGCTGGGCTACGGGTTCATCAATCCGGTGGCCAGCCGCGTCGAGCGCCAGATCAAGGAGGCGGAGAAGATGCTCCAGTGCATCCGCGTCACCCTGCTGGCGAGCCTGCACGGCTATGCCCCGCAGCTGGCGGTGGAGTTCGGTCGCAAGGCCCTGCACACCGCCGAGCGCCCCGGCTTCAGCGAACTGGAGGAGTACGTGCGCAATGCCAGGTCGGGTGCGGGTAGCGCATGAGTACGGCGGGGGAGAGGCGGCCGATCATCATCCGCCGCAAGAAGGTGGTCCATCAGCACCACGGCGGCAGCTGGAAGATCGCCCTGGCCGACTTCATGACAGCGCTGATGGCGCTGTTCCTGGTGATGTGGATCCTCGCCGCGGCGACGCCGGAACAGCGCGAGGGCGTGGCCGAGTACTTCAGCACGCCCCTGGTGGGCGCCATCACCGGCGGCGAGCGGGTCACCGGCAGCACCCGCCCGATTCCCGGGGGAGGGCCGGACCCGGCGCACACCGATGGCGAGCGGGCGCGCATCGACATGCGCACCCAGACCCGCCCCAGCGACGAGCAGCGGCGCTTCTTCATGGACCTGCAGCGGCGCATCGAGTCGGTGATCGAGGCCGACCCCGAACTGCGCCAGCTGAGCTCGCAGCTGCGCTTCGACCTGACCCAGGAGGGGCTGCGGATCCAGCTGCTGGATACCGAGCAGCGGCCGATGTTCGATCTCGGCAGCGACCGGGTGGCGCCCTACATGCGTGACCTGCTGCGCACCATCGCCCCGCTGCTCAACGAGCTGCCCAATGACCTGAGCCTCAGCGGCCACACCGACAGCCTGGCCTTTCTCGGTGGCTACCGCGGCTACAGCAACTGGGAGCTCTCCACCGATCGGGCCAACGCCTCGCGCCGCGAGCTGGTGGCCGGGGGGCTGGAGCCGGACAAGCTGCTGCGGGTCTCGGGGCTCGGTGACCGGGTCACGATGCCGGACACCGCCCCGGCCGACCCGATCAATCGACGCATCGAACTGCTGGTGCTCTTCCCGCAGGTGAGCGAGCGGATCCGTTCGCCGAGCCTGCTGGATGGCCCCGGCATGCCGTCACCGCTGGGGCGGCGAGATACCAGTCCCATCGACACGGCGCCGGTGGAACGGTTCACCGAGAGCCTGCGCCGGGCCCTCGATGGCGAACAGGGCCGCTGAGGCCCGACAACAACCCAGGGTGGAAAACGCGGATGGATATCACCGATTTCTACGACACCTTCTTCGAGGAAGCCGAGGAGCTGCTCGCCGACATGGAGCGCTATCTCCTCGAGCTGGATGTCGAGGACCCGGACGCCGAACAGCTCAACGCGATCTTCCGTGCCGCACATTCGATCAAGGGCGGCGCCGGGACCTTCGGCTTCGACGTGCTGCAGAAGACGACCCACCTGTTCGAGAACCTGCTCGACCATACCCGGCGCGGGGAACTCCCCCTGCGCCGTGACATCGTCGATACCTTTCTGGAAACCAAGGACATGCTTCACGACCAGCTGGATGCCTATCGCAACGGCAGCGAGCCGGACCAGGAGGCCTTCGAGCGCATCTGCAGGATCCTGCAGCAGCTGGCGCTGGAGGAGATCGGCCAGGATCTCGAGGGCGGAGGCGCCCCGGCACCGGCACCCGTCGAGGCGGCGGTGACGCCCCCCGCTGCGGACCCGGAGGAATCGTCACCCGCGTCAGGCGGCGCCGCCGATGGCGGCCGCCTGATCGTGGCCCTGCTGGGGGTGGGTGACGAGAACCGCCAGCTGCTGGTGGAGGAGCTCGGCCAGCTGGGGGAGGTGATCACGCAGTCCGGCGACGCGGCGCGCTACGAGGTGGAGCTCGAGACCACCGCCGGCGCCGACGATATCGAGGCGGTGATGTGCTTCATCATCGAACCGGAGCAGATCGAGGTGCGGGCGGCGGCCGTCACCGGCGAGGCGCCCCCGGCAGCGGCCGCTGCCCCTGCCGAGCCGCCGGCCGCCGCCGAGCCGGCCCCGAAGAAGGCGCCCCCGGCCAAGCCGAAGCCCAAGCCCGCGGCCAAGGGGGCGACAGAGTCGACCTCGATCCGCGTCTCGGTGGACAAGGTCGACCAGATCATCAACCTGGTGGGCGAGCTGATCATCACCCAGTCGATGCTCGACCAGACCGCCAGCGAGCTGGACGGCGTGACCAACGGCTCGCTGGTCAACGGCATGAACCTGCTGCAGCGCAACGCCCGGGACCTGCAGGAAGCGGTGATGTCGATCCGCATGATCCCCATGGACTTCGTCTTCAGCCGCTTTCCGCGCGTGGTGCGCGAGACCTCGAGCAAGCTGGGCAAGGAGATCGAGCTGGTCACCGAGGGCGAGTCCACCGAGCTCGACAAGAGCCTCACCGAACGCATCATCGACCCCCTCACCCACCTGGTGCGCAACAGCCTCGACCATGGCATCGAGCCGCCGGAGCAGCGCGAGGCCGCGGGCAAGCCGCGCACCGGCCGGCTCACGCTCTCGGCCCGGCACCAGGGCGGCAACATCCTCATCGAGGTCATCGACGACGGGGCCGGCCTCGACCGCGACAGGCTGCTGGCCAAGGCCCGCGAGAACGGCCTGAACGTCTCCGACGCCATGAGCGATGACGAGGTGTGGCAGCTGATCTTCGCCCCCGGCTTCTCCACCGCCAAGGAGGTGACCGACGTCTCCGGGCGTGGTGTCGGCATGGACGTGGTCAAGCGCAACATCCAGGGCATGGGCGGGCAGGTGCAGATCATGTCGACCCCCGGCGAGGGGACGACGATCCGCATCGTCCTGCCGCTGACCCTGGCGATCCTCGATGGCATGTCGATCAAGGTCGGCGAGGAGATGTTCATCCTGCCGCTCTCGACGGTGCTGGAGTCGCTGCAGCCGGCCAGGGAGGACCTCTACGCCATGGCCGGCGACGACGTGGTGCTCAAGGTGCGCGACGAGTACCTGCCGGTGGTGGCGGTGCACGAGGCGTTCGACGTGGCGGGCGCCCGGACCGAGCTCACCGAGACCATCGCCGTGATCGTGCAGGGCGAGGGGCGCCGCTATGCCCTGCTGGTGGACGACCTGGTCGGCCAGCAGCAGGTGGTGGTGAAGAACCTGGAGACCAACTACCGCAAGGTGCCCGGCGTGTCGGCGGCGACCATCCTCGGCGACGGCAGCGTGGCCCTGATCCTCGACATCGCCGGCCTGCATCGACTGAGCCGTGCCAAGAAGGAGGCGCGCCGTCCGCAACACGCGCTCGCCGACGAATCCCCGCTTTCCCGCAAGGAGGTAGAGACGCCATGACCAGCCACAACGCAGAGGCCGCCCTGGCGGCCGCCGAAGCCCAGAACCGGGAGTTCCTGGTGTTCTCCCTGGGCGACGAGGAGTACGCCGTCGATATCCTCAAGGTGCAGGAGATCCGTGGCTACGAGAACGTCACCCGCATCGCCAATGCCCCCGACTTCATCAAGGGCGTGACCAACCTGCGCGGCGTGATCGTGCCGATCGTCGACCTGCGCATCAAGTTCCACCTCGACCGGGTGGAGTACGGCGGCCAGACCGTGGTCATCGTGGTCAACGTGGCCGAGCGCATCGTCGGCATCGTGGTGGATGGCGTCTCCGACGTCATGACCCTGACCCCGGAGCAGATCAAGCCGGCCCCCGAGTTCGGGGTCACGCTCTCCTCCGACTTCCTGAGCGGACTGGGCAGCCTCGATGACCGCATGCTGGTGCTGGTGGACATCGACAAGCTGCTGACCAGCGACGAGATGGCGCTGGTCGAGCACGTCAGCGAGTGAACGGCGCCTCCCCCGGCCTAAAGCGCCGGCGGGAGAGGCCGATAACGGTAACAGGAACCCGGCGCGAGGCCGCGTCGCTGCCGTCGAGGCGAGCGCCAGGCCGCGCCGGGGCCGCCACAACGCCAAACGAGTACGACCGAGGACGCCATGCGGGGACTGTCGACGACGAAGAAGCTCTGGGGACTGCTGGGCATCATCTGGCTGGCCATGCTGCTGCTGGTGGGCTGGGGCGCCTGGGAGAACCGCCAGACCATGCTCGAGGAGCGCAGGACCGCGCTAGGCGACACCATCGACATGGCGATGAACGCCATCGCCGGCCAGGCCGAGCGCGTCGCGAATGGCGAGCTCGACGAGGCCGAGGCCAGGCGCCTGGCGGCGGCCGTGGTCCGCGACATGACCTATGACGAGGGCCGCGGCTACATCTACATCTTCAATGAGGCCTACGAGCTGCTGGCCCACCCGCGCCTGCCCGTGGGCACCTCCGTGGGCGACTTCCAGAACGAGGAGGGGCGCTACCTGTTCCGCGAGTTCGTCGAGTCCGTGCACCACGACGACGGCTTCGTCGACTACCTCTGGGCCCACGAGGAGCAGGACAGCCTGGCCGAGAAGTCCTCCTTCCACGCCTACTACGCGCCCTGGGGCTGGGTCGTGGGTACCGGGGTCTACATCGACGACATCGATGCCGCCTTCCTCGCCTCCCTGGCCAGCAACCTGCTCTCGTTGCTGGCGGTGGGGCTGCCGCTGACGGGGCTGATGGGGCTGGCGATCCGCGACATCTCCCGTCGCCTCGGCGGCGACCCGCGCTATGCCGCCGAGGTGGTGAGCCACATCGCCGACGGCGATCTCACCCGGGACGTTCGCCTGTCCGCCAGCGACCGGGAGAGCCTGCTCTACGATCTCGACCGGATGCGTGCCTCGCTGGCCTCGACCATCGGCGAGATCCACGTCAGCGCCGACGAGCTCAACCGTGCCGTGGAGGAGCTCGGCGCGGGCAACGACGAGCTGGCCACCCGTACCGAGCAGCAGGCCGCGTCGCTGGCCGAGACCGCCTCGAGCATGGAGCAGCTGACCGCCACCGTGAGGCAGAACGCCGAGCACGGCGAACAGGCCCGTGACCTGGCCGGCAGCACGGCGCAGAGCGCCGAGCGCGGCCGCCAGGCGATGACCAGCGTGATCGACTCCATGTCGGCGATCAACGAGAGCGCCGGCCAGATGACCACCATCGTCGAGACCATCGATGCCATCGCCTTCCAGACCAACATCCTGGCGCTCAATGCCTCGGTGGAGGCCGCCCGGGCCGGCGAGCACGGGCGCGGCTTCGCCGTGGTCGCGGAGGAGGTGCGCAAGCTGGCCAGCCGCAGCGCCGAAGCGGCCCAGGAGATCAAGGGACTGATCGAGACCTCGGACGGGCAGGTCGCCGAGGGGACCCGGCAGGTGAAGGAGACCGGCGGCATCATCGCCGGCATCGCCGAGGAGATCACCCAGCTCAGCACCCTGATCGACGAGATCTCCGCCGCCTCCCGGGAGCAGAGCCATGGCATCGAGCAGGTCAACGAGGCGGTGTCCCAGATGGATCGCATGACCCAGCAGAACGCCGGCCTGGTGGAGGAGCACACTGTCGCCTCCCAGCGCCTGGCCGACCAGGGGCGGCGGCTGCGCGAGCACGTCGCACGCTTCCGCGTCGATGCCGGCCGGACCGACGCCCCGCCCCGGCCTGCCCTGGCGGCACCCGAGCCGGACAGGCGGGCGCCGGCGGCACTGGCCGAGGCCTGAAGGCGTCACCCCCTGGCGCCAGGGGTGAGAGCCGGACGGCAGAAGCCGGCCTCACCCGGCATTCGAAGGGCGGCCGGGGTTCGGCCGCGGCAGACACCTGACCACAACGATACAGGGTGACAGCGTGAAGCAATTGGTGAAGCGAGTCCTCGACAACATGACGGTGCGGCTGAGCTGGTTCCTGGTGCTGGGAACCTTCTTCGTCCTGATCCTGGTGCTGAGCGGGCTGGGGCTCTACGTGCTGGAGCAGGGGCGCCAGGCGGTGGACGAGATGGCCGCCCATGCCGGCGAGGCCGGCGCCCTCGGCCAGCAGGCCTTCGCCGAGGCGGCAGGCACCATGCGCCTGGCCATCGTCGCCGTGCTGCTGTTGGCGGTGCTGACCACGGCGGTGGTGGTCTGGGGCGTCACCGTCAACGTGATCCGGCCGCTCTCGCGGGTGGTGACACACTTCGACACCATGGCCGGCGGCGACCTGTCGGTACCCATCGAGCATCTCGGCGACAACGAGATCGGCCGGCTCTACGCCTCGGTGGAGAAGATGCAGCAGAGCCTGTCGCGCACCGTGGGCACGGTGCGCGGGAGCAGCGACGGCATCTATCGCGGCTCGCAGCAGATCGCCCATGGCAACAACGACCTCTCCTCGCGCACCGAACAGCAGGCCGCCTCCCTGGAGGAGACCGCCTCGAGCATGGAGGAGCTCTCTTCCACGGTGAAGCAGAACGCCGACAACGCCCGCCATGCCAGCCAGCTCGCCGTGGAGGCCTCTCGCACCGCGGGCGACGGCGGTGAGGTGGTGGGCGAGGTGGTCACCACCATGCACGAGATCAGCCGGAGTTCGCACCAGATCACCGAGATCATCAAGGTGATCGACTCGATCGCCTTCCAGACCAACATCCTGGCGCTGAACGCCTCGGTGGAGGCCGCCCGGGCCGGCGAGCAGGGGCGCGGCTTCGCCGTGGTGGCCGGCGAGGTGCGCAACCTGGCCGGGCGCAGCGCCGATGCCGCTCGCGAGATTCGCGGCCTGATCGAGGCCTCGGTGGCCCGGGTCGACGCCGGCACCGCACGGGCCGACAAGGCCGGCCATACCATGGACGAGATCGTCGCCGCCGTGCAGAAGGTGAGCGACATCATGGACGAGATCGCCTCCGCCTCCCAGGAGCAGAGCCACGGTATCGACCAGGTCAACCTGGCGGTGGCGCAGATGGACCAGGTGACCCAGCAGAACGCCGAGCTGGTGCAGCAGGCCGCCGCCACGGCCAACCAGGTGGAGGCCGAGGCGGAACGCCTGAGGAGCGCCGTGGCCGGCTTCCGCCTGCCGGACGGCGCGGCCGTTGACGACAGCGACCTGGCCCGCTGGATGCCGGCCCTGATGCCGGCGCCGAAACGGGCCGATGGCAGCGGGACGCCCGCCCGGCAGCCCGGCCACGACGAAGAGTGGGAATCCTTCCAGTAGGCGGCGGCCTGGCTCGCCACCCCAACCACAACCCATCGACAAGAGCGGCGCCGAGAGTCGCCAGCAGGGGAAATGACGATGCGCGACAATCAACCGGTCACCCGGCAGGAGTACCAGCTCCAGGACGATCACTTCCTGATCTCCCGTACCGACCTCAAGGGGCGGATCACCTACGCCAACCCGGCCTTCGTCGAGGTCAGCGGCTTCAGCCACGATGAGCTGATCGGGGCGCCCCACAACCTGGTGCGCCATCCGGACATGCCGCCGGCGGCCTTCGCCAACCTCTGGGAGACCCTGGCCGCCGGGGAGAGCTGGCGCGGGCTGGTCAAGAACCGGCGCAAGGACGGCGACCACTACTGGGTCGACGCCAGCGTCACCCCCATCGTCGAGGAGGGCGAGGTGGTGGGCTACGCCTCGGTGCGGGTCAAGGCCGCCCGCGAGGCGATCGACCGGGCCGAGGAGGCCTATGCCCGCATCCGGGCCGGCCAGGGCAAGCACCTGCGCCTCGACCGTGGCCGCCTGCGTCGGCGCGGGCTGCGCGGGGCCCTGGCGCGCATCAACCTTTCCACCATGCGGGCACGCATCGCCATGATGGTCGGCGTGGCGGCGCTGCTGCTGATGGCCAGCGGCGGCATGGGGCTCTTCGCCCTCCAGGCCTCCGGCGAGCGCCTGGCGGAGCTCAATCGCGACGGCCTCGAGGACGTGGTGCGCCTCCAGCAGATCGGTCAGCTGGTGACCGAGGCGCCCCAGAGCCTCTCGGGCCAGGAGCGCATGGAGGTGATGGACGTGCGCGAGGAGCGCGCCGAGGGCCTGGCGCTCGCCGTGACGCGCCTGGAGACGACCTGGGCCGAGTTCATGGACCGCGAGGTCAATCACGAGCCGGAGTCCCGCGCCTTCGGCGAGGCCCTGGAGGCCTACATGCAGGAGGGGCTGCTGCCGATGGGGGCGGCGCTCGCCGGCGAACCCTTCGATGCGCTGATGGCGCTGAACAATGACCTGGCGCCGCTGCTGGAGACATCCAACGAGCTCACCGCCTCGGTGAATGCCCTGATCGAGCGCAAGCGCCAGGCGGCCGAGGTGATGGCGGCCGAGGCCGAGGCCGGCCAGCAGCAGATGCTGGTGGCCCAGCTCGCGGTGCTGGCCGCGGGCCTGCTGCTGCTGGCCCTGATGGGCGTCATGACGCTGCGGGCGGTGACCCGGCCGCTGCACGATGCCATGGCCTTCACCCTGCAGATCGCCGCCGGCAACCTGGCGGCCCGGGTGCCGGCCCGTCGTCGCGACGAGGTCGGCAGGCTGCTGGGTGCCCTGGACATCATGCGCAAGAGCCTGGGCAGCATCGTCGGCGACGTCCATGGCGGGATCCGCGTGGTGACGCCGGCGGCCCGCGACATTGCCGTCGGCAACGACGACCTCTCCTCGCGCACCGAACAGCAGGCGGCGTCGCTGCAGCAGACCGCCTCGAGCATGGAGGAGATGACCACCACCGTGCAGCAGAACACCGACAACGCCCGCCAGGCCAGCGGCCTGGCCACCGAGAATGCCAGCCGGGTCCGCGAGACCGGCGAGCTGATGCACGAGGTGGTGGCCACCATGGGGCGCATCACCGAGAGCTCGCGCAAGATGACCGAGATCATCGACGTCATCGACTCCATCGCCTTCCAGACCAACATCCTGGCGCTCAATGCCTCGGTGGAGGCCGCCCGGGCCGGCGAGCAGGGGCGCGGCTTCGCCGTGGTGGCCGGCGAGGTGCGCAACCTGGCCGGGCGCAGCGCCGATGCCGCCAAGGAGATCCGCACGCTCATCGATGGCTCCTCCCGGGAGATCGGCTCCGGCGCCCAGGTGGTGAAGAAGGCCGAGGGCGCCATCGAGGAGGTGGTGTCGGCGACCACCCGGGTCAACGACATCATGGGCGAGATCACCGCCGCCTCGGAGGAGCAGAGCGGCGGCATCGGCCAGATCAACCAGGCCATCGCCGAGATGGACCAGGTCACCCAGCAGAACGCCGCTCGGGTCCAGTCCAGTGCCCGTGCCGCCGCCGAGCTGGAGCGTCAGGCCGAGCTGCTGTCGATCGCCGTGTCGGCCTTCCGCCTGCGGGGCGCCGGCATGGAACAGGCGCCGAGCCTGCAGGAGCGCCGCGCCCTGTCGAGCGATGCCTCGACGGACAAGGCGCCGCGGGCCCTGCCGTCCTCCGGCGAGGGTGACGCCCGCCAGCCGGTGCGCCGTCAGGCCGCCGACGTCGAGGAGTGGGAGGAGTTTTGATCGAGCCCAGGGAATCACCGGCCTTCACCGCCGGTGGCTGGTCCGGCTCCGGGGGCATGGAGCGGGACCTGGAGCTGACCGATGCCGACTTCGCACGGATTCGCGAGCTGATCTACCGGCGGGCCGGCATCGTGCTCGCCGAGCACAAGCGCGAGATGGTCTACAGCCGTCTCGCCAAGCGCCTGCGCCACCACGGCCTGACCCGCTTCGGTGACTACCTGGCGCGACTCGAGCGCCAGCCCGAGGCGAAGGAGTGGGAGGCCTTCACCAATGCCCTGACCACCAACCTCACGGCCTTCTTCCGCGAGGCGCACCACTTCCCGCTGCTGGCGGAGCATCTGCGTGGCCGGGCGGGGCCGGTCCGGGTCTGGAGCGCGGCGGCCTCCACCGGCGAGGAGCCCTACTCCATCGCCATGACCCTCGCCGAGTGCCTGGGGCCGAGCGCCCAGCAGGCCCGGGTGATCGGCACCGATATCGACACCGAGGCTCTGGAGAGGGCCCGGGCCGGCATCTATCCGCTGGAGCAGGTGCACAAGCTCGAGGAGGCGCGGGTCAAGCGCTTCTTCCAGAAGGGCACGGGGCGCCAGGCGGGACTGGCGCGGGTGCGACCCGACATCCGCGCCATGGTGGAACTCGAGGCGCTCAACCTGCTGGCCCCCCGCTGGTCCCTGCAAGGGCCCTTCGACGCCATCTTCTGCCGCAACGTGATGATCTATTTCGACAAGGAGACCCAGGCGCGGATACTGGAGCGCTTCGCGCCGCTGCTCAAGCCCGATGGGCTGCTGTTCGCCGGCCACTCGGAGAACTTCTCCTACATCAGCCAGGCGTTCCGGCTGAGGGGGCAGACGGTCTACACCCTGGCGTGAAGCGGGAGGCTAAAGTCCTGCGGCCGGCTGCCGATAGAAGGAACAAGAACCGAGGGTGCCATCCAGCGCCATCACGCCGAAGGGAGAGGAGGCCTGCCTTGAGTGCAGCCAGGATAAGGGTGCTGTGCGTCGACGACTCGGCGCTGATCCGGGACCTGCTCAGCGAGATCATCAACAGCCAGCCCGACATGGAAGTGGTGGCCGTGGCGCCGGATCCCATCGCCGCCCGGGACCTGATCAAGCGGCACAATCCCGACGTGCTGACCCTGGACGTGGAGATGCCGCGCATGGACGGGCTCGACTTCCTCGAGCGCCTCATGCGGCTGCGCCCCATGCCCGTGCTGATGGTCTCCTCGCTGACCCAGGCCGGCTCCGAGGTGACCCTCAGGGCGCTGGAGCTGGGGGCCCTGGACTTCGTCGCCAAGCCCTCGCTGGGCATCCGCAGCGGCATGCTGGAGTACGCCGAGGAGATCGCCGAGAAGATCCGTGCCGCCTCCCGCTCGCGGCCGCGCCAGGCGACCCGGCGCGATGCCCCGCCGCCGGCGCGGCTCGAGGCGCCGCTGGTCTCCAGCGAGAAGCTGCTCATCATCGGGGCCTCCACCGGCGGTACCGAGGCCATCCGCCGGGTGCTGGAGCCGCTGCCGGCCAACAGCCCGGCGATCCTGATCACCCAGCACATGCCCGGGGGCTTCACCCGCTCCTTCGCCGAGCGGCTCGACCGGCTGTGCCGGATCAGCGTCAAGGAGGCCGAGGATGGCGAGCGGGTGCTGCCGGGCCACGCCTATATCGCCCCGGGCGATGCCCACCTCAAGCTGGCGCGCAGTGGCGCCAACTACGTGGCGCGGCTGGACGACGGGCCGCCGGTCAACCGGCACCGGCCGTCGGTGGACGTGCTCTTCCACTCCGCCGCCAGCCAGGCCGGGCGCAACGCCATCGGCGTGCTGCTCACCGGCATGGGCAAGGACGGCGCGGCGGGGCTGGTCGAGATGCGCCAGGCCGGGGCGCCGACCATCGCCCAGGACGAGGCCAGCTGCGTGGTGTTCGGCATGCCGCGGGAGGCCATCGCCCTGGGCGGGGCCAGCGAGGTGGTGTCGCTCGACGAGATCGCGCCGCGGCTGATGGCGCTGGTGGCGGCCTCCGGGCGGGCCCAGCGCGTGTAGGAGCGTTCGACGGCCCCCCCCGGGGCGGTCACTGGATATCGATGACGAGGAAAGGCCGGCATGACACGAGTACTGCGCAGTATCAGCATCCATGCCGCGATGGTCGCCGTCCTGGCCTCCTTCGTGGTGTTCATCGCGGTGATCGCCACCATGGGGGTGATGGCGGAGCGCAATGCCGACCGGACCCTGCGCACCCTGAACCAGGTCAGTGCCGAGCAGCTCAACGAGATCAACCGTGCCGACGCCCTGCTCAACCAGGCCCGGGTCAATCTCGAGATCGCCTCCAACCTGATCATGATCGGCCGCATGGGCGAGGCCAACGAGCGGATCGCGACGGCCGAGGATCTGATGGGGCGTGCCGAGCGGCGCTTCGACAGCTTCGCCCGGGCACCCAAGTCCGAACGGGCCGAGGCCCTGGCCGGCCCCCTCGGCGATGACTTCCAGGCGGTCCTCGGGCTGGTGCGCCAGCAGCACGCGACACTCGACCAGCTCGATACCCCCGGCTTCAACCGGCTGCGCGAGTCTCTCGAGGCGCCCGCCGCGTCGATGGCGGACAGCATGACGGCATTCGTCAGGTTCGGTTTCTCCAGCGCCGAGGCCCTGGTCGACGACTTCCGCGACCAGGCCCAGCGCTTCGAATGGATCGGGCTGGGGGTGCTGGCGCTGATCGGCCTGCTGGTGGTGCTGATCTACACCGGGCTGCGCATCATCGTCATCCGCCCGCTGGATACGGCGGTGGAGACCCTCGAGGCCATCGCCAGGGCGGATCTCTCGCGGGAGGTCAAGGTGCTGGGCCGCAACGAGATCGGCAAGCTGTTCGCCGCCATGCGCGACATGCAGCAGAGCCTGACGCGGATCGTCGGCGAGGTGCGCGACGGCAGCGGCTCCATCCATGTCGGCAGCCGCGAGATCGCCAGCGGCAACGCCGACCTCTCGTCGCGCACCGAGCAGCAGGCCGCCTCGCTCGAGGAGACCGCGGCGAGCATGGAACAGATCACCGCCACGGTGAAGCAGAACGCCGACAACGCCCGCCAGGCCAGCGGCCTGGCGCTGGACGCTTCCTCGACCGCCGAGCGCGGCGGCGAGGTGGTGGATCGCGTGGTCAGGACCATGCACGGCATCTCCGGCAGCTCGCAGAAGATCGCCGACATCACCGGGGTGATCGACTCCATCGCCTTCCAGACCAACATCCTGGCGCTCAATGCCTCGGTGGAGGCGGCCCGGGCCGGTGAACAGGGCCGCGGCTTCGCCGTGGTGGCCGGCGAGGTGCGCAACCTCGCCAGCCGTTCGGCTTCCGCCGCCAAGGAGATCAAGGGGCTGATCGAGGGCTCGGTCGCCCAGGTGCAGGAGGGCTCGACCCTGGTGGAGCAGGCCGGCGAGACCATGGCGGAGGTGGTCGCCGCGGTGCGCCGGGTCACCGACATCATGGACGAGATCTCGGCCGCCTCCCAGGAGCAGAGCGACGGCATCGAACAGGTCAGCCAGGCCGTGGGGCAGATGGACCAGGTGACCCAGCAGAATGCCGCCCTGGTGCAGCAGGCGTCGGCCGCCGCGGCCTCCCTCGAGGAGCAGGCGGGTCGCCTGGAGCAGGCCGTGGCGGTGTTCCGGCTGGCCGGCGGAACGCATGCCCCCGCGCCGTCGACGGCGGAGTCGCGGCCGGTGGCCCTGCCCTCCTCCGCCGCCTCGACGCCCGCGCCACCGGCCGCCGGCCGTCGCCCGCCGCGCCGCGAGGCGGTCACCGAGGACGAGTGGGAAGAGTTCTGAGACGACGCCCTGTGATACCGGCCGGCGACCCGGTCGCCGGCTTTCCCGAATGCCATGAATCGATAGAGGAATCCCGATGGCAGACAAGAACATGAGCATCCTGGTGGTGGATGACTTCCCGACCATGCGGCGCATCGTGCGCAGCCTGCTCAAGGAGCTCGGCTTCACCAACGTGGAGGAGGCCGAGGATGGCCAGGACGCCCTCAACAAGCTCAAGGCCGGTGGCTTCGAGTTCGTGGTCTCCGACTGGAACATGCCCAACCTCGATGGCCTGGAGATGCTCAAGCAGATCCGCGCCGACGACGCCCTCAAGCACCTGCCGGTGCTGATGGTGACCGCCGAGGCCAAGAAGGAGAACATCATCGCCGCCGCCCAGGCCGGTGCCAGCGGCTATGTGGTCAAGCCCTTCACCGCCGCCACCCTGGAAGAGAAGCTCAACAAGATCTTCGAGAAACTGGGCATGTGACCCCTTGCGGCACACCTTTCAGAGCGACGGAGACCGAACAATGAGCACGAACGAGCAGCCCGATCTCGCCAAGGCGGCGGCCAGCGACGACCTGGTGCAGCGTATCGGGCACCTGACGCGGATGCTGCGCGAGAGCATGCGCGAGCTGGGGCTCGACAAGGAGATCGAGCGGGCCGCCGAGGCCATCCCCGATGCCCGCGACCGGCTGAGCTATGTGGCGACCATGACCGAGCAGGCGGCGGAGCGGGCGCTCAATGCCATCGACCGCGCCCAGCCGCTGCAGGATGACCTCGGCAGCCGGGCCGAGGCCCTGGACCGGCGCTGGGCCGAGTGGTTCGCCGAGCCCAAGGCGCTGGACGAGGCGCGCGAGCTGGTCACCGAGACCCGCACCTATCTCGCCGAGGTACCGGAGAAGACCCAGGCCACCAGCAGGGAGCTTCTCGAGATCATGATGGCCCAGGACTTCCAGGACCTGACCGGCCAGGTGATCAAGAAGATGATGGATGTCATCCGCGAGATCGAGAGCCAGCTGGTCCAGGTGCTGATCGACAGCGTGCCGGAGGGCGAGGCGCGCAACGACATGCAGCGCCGTGCCGATGACCAGCGCCAGTCGGAAGCCCGCAAGCGCGAGGAGAGCCTGCTCAACGGCCCCCAGATCAAGCCCGAGGGCGCCGACGTGGTGAGCAGCCAGGACCAGGTCGACGACCTGCTCGACCAGCTGGGGTTCTGACCGACACCTCTCGCGGAGGTTGCCAGGCCCCCGGGGACGCCTTCCCTGTCGTCGATAGTCGTGAACAGGACACGATTATCGGCGCTTTTTGACGTATCGCCCCTTCCCCCCCGTCCCCACAATGGCCAGGGTCCACACGAGTGTCCCGATGACAGGCCATGGCCGACGAGAGCAGCGATCAGGAAAAGACCGAAGAGGCCACGCCACGCCGCCTGGAGAAGGCCCGCGAGGAGGGGCAGGTCGCCCGTTCCCGCGAGTTGACCACCTTCATGCTGCTGCTCGGAGGCGTGGGCGGGCTCTGGGCCATGGGCGCGATGCTCTACGACCAGCTGGGCCTGGTGATGGAGCAGGCCTTCCTGTTCGAGCGGCGCCATGCGCTGGAAACCACGCCGATGCTCAGCCACGCCCTGAACCTGGGCGAGCGGACCCTGCTGGCGATGCTGCCGCTCTTCCTGTTGCTGGCGCTGGTGGCGCTGGTGGCGCCGGCCCTGCTCGGCGGCTGGCTGATCTCGGCCAAGTCGCTCAAGCCGCAGCTCTCCAAGCTCAACCCGCTGAAGGGGCTCAAGCGCATCTTCGGGGTCCAGGCGCTGGTGGAGCTGGCCAAGGCGATCGCCAAGTCGCTGCTGGTGGGCAGCGTGGCGGTGACCTTCCTGTGGAGCAACCGCGGCACCTATCTGAGCCTGATGGACCAGCCGATCCAGCAGGCCCTGGCCAGTGCCCTGGAGCTGGCGGCCCTGGCCTGCGGACTGATCGTGCTGACCCTGCTGGTGGTGATCCTGATCGACGTGCCCTACCAGCTGTGGAGCCATGCCAAGAAGCTGCGCATGAGCAAGGAGGAGGTCAAGCGCGAGCACAAGGAGTCGGAGGGCGATCCCCACGTCAAGGCGCGGATCCGCCAGCAGCAGCAGGCCATGGCGCGGGGACGCATGATGAGCGAGGTGCCCAAGGCGGACGTGATCATCACCAACCCCACCCACTACGCCGTGGCACTGAAGTACGAGGAGTCGGGCATGGCCGCGCCGCGGGTGGTGGCCAAGGGGGCCGACGCCGTGGCCCTGCGCATCCGCGAACTGGGCGAGGAGCACGAGGTGCCGCGGCTCGAGGCGCCGCCGCTGGCCCGGGCGCTCTATCACCACGTGGATCTCGACGCCGAGATCCCCGAAACACTCTACACCGCCGTGGCGGAGGTCCTGGCCTGGGCCTTCCGGCTGCGGCGGGTGTCACAGGAGGGGGGCGAGGTGCCACCGACACCCGATGACCTGCCGGTGCCGGAATCCCTGGAGGTTCCGGGCCGCCACAGCGAGGCCGGTTCATGAAGGCCTGGAGCGACTACCTGGGGCGCCGCGACTGGATGGGCGACGTGCGGATGAAGCTGCTGGCCGGGCCGCTGCTGATCCTGCTGGTCATGTCGATGCTGATCCTGCCGCTGCCGCCCATCGCGCTGGACATGTTCTTCACCTTCAACATCGCGCTGGCGGTGATGGTGCTGCTGGTCAGCATGTTCACCCAGAAGCCGCTGGACTTCGCGGCCTTCCCGGCGGTGCTGCTGTTCACCACCCTGCTGCGCCTGTCGCTCAACGTCGCCTCCACCCGGGTCATCCTGATGGAGGGCCACCAGGGCGGCGACGCCGCCGGCAAGGTGATCGAGGCCTTCGGCCAGTTCCTGGTGGGCGGCAACTTCGCCGTGGGCCTGGTGGTGTTCCTGATCCTGATCGTCATCAACTTCATGGTCATCACCAAGGGGGCGGGGCGCATCGCCGAGGTGGGGGCGCGCTTCATGCTCGACGCCATGCCCGGCAAGCAGATGGCCATCGATGCCGACCTCAACGCCGGCCTGATCGGCGAGGACGACGCCCGGCAGCGCCGCGCCGAGGTGGCCCAGGAGGCCGACTTCTACGGTTCCATGGATGGCGCCAGCAAGTTCGTGCGCGGCGACGCCATGGCCGGCCTGGTGATCATGGTGGTCAACATCATCGGCGGCCTGCTGATCGGCATGCTGCAGCACGGCATGGATTTCGGCAGCGCCGCACGGACCTACACCCTGATGACCATCGGCGACGGCCTGGTGGCGCAGATCCCCGCGCTGGTGATCTCCACCGCCGCCGGTGTCACCGTCTCCCGGGTCAACACCGACCAGGACGTCGGCCAGCAGATGATCAGCCAGCTGTTCGTCAATCCCCAGGTGATGATCCTGGCGGCGGCGGTCATGGGCCTGCTGGGCCTGGTGCCCGGCATGCCCAACTTCGTGTTCCTGTTCTTCACCGTGCTGCTCGGGGGGCTGGCCTGGTGGCTGATCCGCCAGAAGGAGCAGCGCCAGGTACAGGAGGAGCTGGGTGCCGAACCGCTCCCGGTGCCGGAGGCCCCCGAGGCGAGCTGGGACGACGTCCAGCTGGTCGACACCCTGGGCCTGGAGGTGGGACATCGCCTGATCCCGCTGGTGGACCAGCGCCAGGAGGGCGAGCTGCTCGGCCGCATCAAGAGCGTGCGCAAGAAGTTCGCCCAGGAGGTGGGCTTCCTGCCGCCGGTGGTGCATATCCGCGACAACCTGGAACTGGGGCCCAACACCTACCTGATCACCCTCAAGGGCGCCGAGGTCGGCCGCGCCGAGGCCTTCCCGGGCAAGTGGCTGGCCATCGATCCGGGCCAGGTCTCCGGCCAGCTCCAGGGCACCCCGACCCGGGACCCGGCCTTCGGCCTGTCGGCGGTGTGGATCGACAGCGACCAGCGCGAGCATGCCCAGGTCTACGGCTACACGGTGGTCGATGCCAGCACCGTGGTGGCCACCCACCTCAACCACCTGCTGCACCATCATGCCGCCGAGATGCTGGGGCGTGCCGAGGTGCAGAAGCTGCTCGACAAGCTCGGCGACGAGAGCAAGCCCCTGGTCGAGGAGGTGGTGCCCAAGGCGATCTCGCTGACGGTGTTCCAGCGCATCCTGCAGAACCTGCTCGACGAGGAGGTCTCGATCCGCGACCTGCGCTCCATCCTCGACACCCTGGCCGAGCACGCCGGCCAGCAGCAGGATCCCGGCGAGCTGACCGCCCTGGTGCGCATCGCCCTGGGCCGCAGCATCGTCCAGCAGTGGTTCCCGGGGGAGGGCGAACTCAGGGTGCTCGGCCTGGAGGCCCAGCTCGAGCAGGTGCTGATGCAGGCCATGAACGGCAGCGGGGCCCTGGAGCCGGGCCTGGCCGAGACCCTGATGACCCAGGCCGAACGCGCCCTGGAACGCCAGGAGGCCAGCGGCGAGCCGCCGGTACTGGTGGTGCAGCACATGCTGCGCCCGGTGCTGGCGCGCTTCCTGCGCCGGCGCCTGCGCCACCTGGTGGTGCTGTCCCAGGCCGAGATACCCGATGACCGGACACTGCGGGTCACCCAACTGGTGGGAGGACAGTGACTAGATGAGCGTGATGCGATTCACCGGCACCAACAGCCGCGAGGCGATGCGCCAGGTACGCGCCGCCCTGGGCGAGGACGCCCTGATCCTGGCCAACCGTCGCACCGACCAGGGGGTGGAGATCCTCGCCCTGGCCGACCAGGCGGCCGAGGCCATGGCCGGCGACCCGACCCCCGCCGCGCCGGCGGCGGCCACGCTGCCCCGTGCGCCGGCCGAGCCCGCCGGGGATGCCTCCGCCTCCGACGCCGACGCCTTCCAGGCCATGAGTGCCCAGCTGCTCAGGGAGATGCAGGACATGCGCGCCCTGCTGTCGCGCACCCGGACCGAGCAGGCCCCGGAGTCGGACAGTCGCGTGCGGCTGTCTCGCTGGCTGCGTGAGGCCGGTTTCGGCCCGGCCATCGCCGAGGAACTGCTCGGCGGGCTGCCGGAGGAGCTGCGGGACGCCGACGAGGAACGCCTGGAGGCCTGGCTGTGCCGCCAGCTGGGGGCGCGCCTGGCGGTGATCGACGACGAGGCCGCGCTGCTCGAGCAGGGCGGTATCCTGGCCCTGGTGGGCCCCACCGGGGTGGGCAAGACCACCACCACCGCCAAGCTGGCGGCCCGCTACGTGATGCGCCACGGCCCCGGGGAGGTGGCGCTGGTCACCACCGACGGCTTCCGTATCGGTGCCCATGAGCAGCTGCGCATCTATGCCGGCCTGCTCGACATTCCCATGTATCCCCTGGATGCCGAACAGCCACTGGACGAGCTGCTGGCGCAGCTCGACGACAAGCGCTTCGTGATCATCGATACCGTGGGCATGAGCCAGCGCGACCAGCGCATCATCGACCAGGTGGCGCGGCTGCGGGGCGGGCCGGCGGCGGTGCGCCTGGTGCTGCTGCTCAACGCCGCCAGCCAGCCGGAGACCCTGGAGGAAGTGATCACCAACTACCGCCAGGCGGCCCGTGCCGCCGGGGTGGCGCTGGACGACTGCGTGATCAGCAAGCAGGACGAGGCGGGGCGCACCGGGCCGCTGCTCGACGCCCTGATGCGCCATGGCCTGCGACTGCTGTTCGTGGCCCACGGCCAGCGGGTGCCCGAGGATCTCGCCGTCGCCGACGCCGGGGGGCTGGTGCGCCAGGCCCTGGCGACCCGCAGCGCCGCCCCGCCCCCCGAGCCGCGGGTCGCGCCGGGCCATGGCCTCGGGCTGCTCGGCCAGGGACGGCGGGTGGCGTCCGTGCTCGCCGGCCTGCGTGAACGCATCACGGGCTTCGCGGCCCTGGAATCGGCCTGGGCGCTCGCGGAGCTGCCGCCGAGTGTGCAGGGCGAGCGGCTCGATGCCCTGCACGAGCAACGGCGTGGCGATGGCGCCGGGCTGCTCTGGACCCCGCGCAGCCGGGTGCGGGGCGGCGACTGGTCGCCCCCGGACCTGCTGCTCGACGCCGCGGGGGGCTGGTCGGCCCTGCCGCTGTTGCAGCATCGGCAGCCGGCCGGCCTGGCGACACGGCTCGACTGGGCGGGGCGGGTCCATGGGGCCAGGCTCCACCTGCTGCCGGCCCTGCCCGACGGCGAGGCCCGGGCGTGGCTGGCGACCCGTGACCTGGCCTGGGTGGCCCAGGCCAGGGCGCCCCAGCGGGTCACCCATGAGGGCGAGCGCCGTGCCCTCGGGCGCCTGGCCGACCTGGCCGCGCCCCTCGCCGAGCCGACCCGCCGCCTGAAGGGACGCGAGGTGCGGGTCGGGCTGTCGCGCCTCTCGCTCACCGACGAGGCGACGCCCCTGCCGCTGCGGGCCTGGTTTGCCGAGCTGGAGGAGGCCGAGAGTGGTCGTCGCCTCGGGCGCCGCTGCTGGCTGGCCCCCGAACGGCTGGGCGACGAGGCGGTGACCCTGCTGCTCGGCCAGCTCGATGCCGAGGCCCTGCCACGGCTGACCCGCCGGGCGTTCGAACGGCTCGCCGCGGCCCATCCGGCCATGGTACCGGAGCTGCGGCTCACCATCGCCGCGGGCCTGGCCGCGGTGGCCGGTCAGCTGGAGCGCAGCGAGGCGGAGTGGGCCATGGACCTGCGTGCCGCGCTGCTGGGCCTGCTCGGAGGCAGGCGGCGACGCAGTGCCGAGACGCTGCTGGAGGCGCTGCTCCACCTCGGCGTGGCGCGTGACGCCATCCGCCAGCTGGGCGCGGCGGGACTGGAGGGGCTGGGCTGATGGGTATCGATCAGGCCGCCGGCCTGCGCCAGTGGGCCTCCACGACGCAGGCGGGCGGGGACGCCTGCCCCCGGCATGTGGTCGAGACGCTGCGCGAGCTGGCCCGGGCCAACCCCTCGCCGGGGCCGCTGCCGGCCACGGGCGGCCGGTCACCGGCAGCGGCGGTCACCCTGATGGTGGTGGGGCTGCCGGCGCGCCAGGCCGGCCGGGTCAATGACACCCTGGGCTACTGGGCCGGCCTGGGACGGCGCTGGGTGGGCGACCCCGCCGCCTGGAGGGTGGTGCCGGTCGAGGCGTCCAGTCCCCACCTCCCGCTGCTGGTGTCGCAGCAGTCGCGCTGGGCGCTGTGGGTGGACAGCGATGCCGAGGCCTTCCGCCGTGCCTGGCGCGTGCTGATCCGGCTCGGGGAGGCCCCCGGGCCGCGGCGCCTGCTGGCCGTGCACCCGCCCGGCATCTCTCGCCATGGCCTGCTCGACAACCTGCGGCAGGCCGCCGCGGCCTACCTGGGCATCGAGCTGGTGGTGCTGGCATGAGCGCCGTCGGCAGGCGATGCCGCGCCATGGCCGCCGCCGTGGTGCTGGCCCTGCTGCCGGCGGCGGCACTGGCCGCCGGCAGCTGGGTGGCCTCGGTGCCCGGCGTGAGGGTGGCCCTGGCCGAGCGCGAGGTGGTGTCGTCGTCGCTGACCTCGCCCGGGCCGGTCCCGGACGGGCGGGTCGATACCGTGGCCTGGCAGTTCCGGCTGCCGCCGGGCACCTCGGTGCGGGCCCGGCTCTGTCACCCCGGGGGCTGCATCCCCCTGGGGGCGGGGCGGGGCAGCAGCCGCGCCCTGGCCGGGCTGCCGGCGGACACGCCGCTGCACTTCCGCTTTGCCCTCGAGCCGGGCCAGCGGCGCGCGGTGGCGGTGCAGGGACTGCAGGTGATCGTCAACTATCGCTAGCTATCGCGGAAGGAAGGGCCTGACGGGGGCAGTCGAACGGGATGTATACAGCAAAAGGCAAGATCGACCAGCACGAGCTGCTGACGCAGTACCTGCCGCAGGTGCGGCGCCAGGCGCTGGCGCTGCAGGTCAGGCTGCCGGCGAGCATCGAGCTGGACGACCTGATCCAGGCCGGCACCATGGGCCTGCTGGAGGCCATGGGGCGCTTCGATGCCGGCCAGGGGGCGAGCTTCGCCACCTTCGCCAGCCAGCGCATCCGCGGTGCCATGATCGACGAGCTGCGCAGCCGCGACTGGCTGCCGCGCAGCGTGCGGCGTAACGCCCGGGCGGTGGACGAGGCGGTGCGGCGACTGGAGCAGCGCCTGGGGCGTGCCGCCGAGGAGCACGAGATCGCTCTCGAGCTGGAAATGGACCTGGCCGACTACCGCCAGCTGCTCAGCGATACCAACAGCGGCCAGCTGCTGCCCTTCGACGAGCTGGTGGCCGAGGGGACGGAACCGGGCGACCTCGACCCCGCGGCGTCCCCCTTCGCCGCGCTGGTCGACGGCGAGCAGCGCGGTCGCCTGGTGGCGGCGATCGAGGCGCTGCCCGAGCGCGAGAAGCTGCTGATGGCGCTCTACTACCAGGAGGAGCTCAACCTCAAGGAGATCGGGGCCGTGCTGGGGGTGACCGAGTCACGGGTCTGCCAGCTCCATGGCCAGGCGGTGAGCCGGCTGCGGGCCCGGCTGCGCGACGACTGAGGGCTTGCGGGGCCGGTCCCTTACAGTCGGCTCATCAGCGCATCGGTCGCGTCCAGGGCATCCAGGTAGCACTGCTGGAGCCGATCCGGGGCGAGGTCGTCATCGGCGACCTGGCGCTCGTGCTCCTCGCAGAGGGTCAGCAGGGCACCCAGGTGGCCTTCCCGGCTGTTCAGGGCCCGCGCCACGGGAGCGTTCAGCGGCAGTTCGGCGAGCAGGGTGGCCTGGGCCTCGTCGAGCAGCGGGCCCATCATCGAGAAGAGCCCGGTGGTGAAGGCGTCCTCGGGATCGATGTTGCTGAAGGGTGCGGCCAGGTTGCGGCACATGAAGGCGCGGACCAGCGCCATGCGCACCTTGAGCCGCGACGACGGCATGTCACTGGCCAGCGACAGCGTCATCACCAGCCGACGCAGTTCGTTGAGGCCGATGACCTGCATGGCCCGCTTGAGGTCGGCCTGCTGGTCGCGCTGGCCGAACAGGCTGGAGTTGGCCCGGCGCAGGATCGCCACGTGGAGGTGGGGCATCTGGATCAGCAGCTCGAACAGGCGCTGCAGGTCGGCATCCTCGCGGTAGAGCTCGTTGATCAGCCGCAGCTGGGCGGCGCGGTTGCCGTGGCGGCCGCGGGGCCGGGCGTCGTAGAAGGTCGGCTCGGCCAGGTAGCGGCCGTCGAAGTAGTGGCAGTCGAGGGCGCGGAAGCGCTCGAGCCGGTCGGGGTCGCGGATGTCCTCCGCCAGCAGTCGCGTCCTCCCCTGGCGAAGGGCGCGCAGCTGGTCGGCGTCGAGCTCGTCGGGGTGGCGCAACCGGACCAGGTCGGCCAGCGGGGCGAGCCGGCTGCCGCTTCCCCTGAGCTCGGGCGCGGGCACCAGCAGCCGGTAGCCCCGCTCGCGCAGCTGTTCGAGGGTGGTCATCAGCTCGGGCGTGAGGGGCAGGTCGCGGGCCAGGCCGATGATCATCTGGCGTGCCGGTGAGGGCAGCAGGTCGCTGCGCTCCAGCCACTCCGTGGGCAGGTCGATGATCAGCTCCCGGGTGCCCAGTCGCCTGCCCTCGTCGAGCTCGTAGATGGCGGTGGCCAGGGCCCGGGCGGTGGCGGCGACCGGGTCGTCGACGCCCTCGCCGTGGTGGCGGTAGAGCAGGCGGTCGGCGACATGGCGGTGATCGGCGTCATGGATGGGTTGCAGCGCGATGGCGAAGGCGTCGTGTTCCCGCTGTCCTGGCATGGTGTGACTCCCTGCGACGTGGTACCGGCCGGGTTCTGTTCTGGTGGTCATGACGGGACGGGCCCGGTGGCCGGCTTGCGATGTAACGAAGAGTATCACCCCGGTCGCCCGCTTGTCCGCGTCCGCGTTAAAGCTCGGCCCGTTGCGGCCGATGTTCCGACAAAGCCCTCCCTTTCCGGCAAGGAGCCGTGCATGAACCCGTCGACGCTCATCGGTATCTTCGCCAGTTGCGTGCTGCTGGCCAGTGTCCTGCTCTTCACCGCCGAGTCGCCCCAGAGCTTCATCAATCTCCCCGGCCTGGCCATCGTGCTGGCCGGCACCATGGCCGCCACCTTCATCAGCTATCCCCTCAAGGAGGTGGTGCGGGTGGTGCGGCTGGTCGGGCTGGTGTTTCGCCGCGAGAACACCTATACCCGCGATGACATCAAGGAGCTGGTGGACATGTCGCGGCTGTGGTTCAAGGGCGACGTGCGGGCGGTGGAGGAGGCCCTGGAGCATACCCGCAACCCCTTCCTGCGCACCGGCATCCAGCTGGTGATTGCCAACACCAAGGAGCAGGAGATCTTCGACCTGTTGCGCTGGCGCATCGCCCGGCTCAAGGCCCGGGAGCATGCCGAATCCCAGATATTCCGCACCATGGCCACCTATGCCCCGGCCTTCGGCATGATCGGTACCCTGGTGGGGCTGGTGAACATGCTCGAGGTGATGGAGGCGGGCGACCTGCACGTGATCGGCCCGCGCATGGCGGTGGCGTTGCTGACCACCTTCTACGGTATCCTGCTGGCCAACCTGGTGTTCAAGCCCATCGCGGTGAAGCTCGAGCGGCGCACCGAGGAGCGGCTGATCGCCATGAACATGGTCCTCGAGGGCATTTCGCTGATCACCAAGCGGCGCCTGCCCTCCTTCATCGAGGAGACGCTCAACTCCTTCGTGGCCAACTACCACGACGAGATCCGCGAGTCCGGCAAGGACCGGCCCGGGACCGGGGAGGCCGGCCAGCATGCTTGATCGCCACACCCGGGAATCCCTGCTGCCGGGGCCCCAGGGCGACGGCGATGGCGAGGGCTGGCTGATGAGCTATCTGGATGTTCTCACCCTGCTGATCACCCTGTTCGTGCTGCTGCTGTCACTGGCCGGCAATGGCCTGGCCGTCACGGGCAGCGAACATGGCGGGGAGGCGACGCGCCAGGTGTCGCCTGGCGCCCAGTCGGCCGCCATCGCGGTGGCCGGCGGGCTCGGCCCCGCGGCTGCCGGCGTGCAGCCGCGTCACGATGGCCTGCAGCCGCGTTTCCGGGGGCTCGAGATCGAGGGTGTCAGCGTCGCCGAGGGCAACCAGGGCATCACCCTGCGCATCGACGACAACCTGCTGTTCTCCAGCGGTCGGGCGGAGCTCACCGCCGGCGGTCGGGAGGTCCTGCGCGGCCTGGTCGCCACCCTGGTCGAGTTCGATGGCCAGGTCTCGGTGGAGGGCCACACCGATGCCGTCCCCATCGCCACGGCACGCTTCCCGTCGAACTGGGAGCTCTCCACCGGGCGGGCCATCGCCGTGTTGCGCTATCTTGCCGAACAGGGGGTGGCGAAGGACCGGCTGCGGGCCATCGGCTATGCCGATACCCGGCCTCTCGAGAGCAACGAGCATGCCGAGGGCCGTGCCGCCAACCGACGGGTCGAGCTGCTGCTCACCCGCGAGACCTGAGACAAGGAGTCACCATGAGCCAGTGCGCGCGGGTCGCGGGACATTGCGGCCGCTGCGAGGGCGAGCTGCCCTTCGATTTCTCCATGGCCTTCCAGCCCATCGTCGACCTGGCCGAGGCGCGGGTCACCAGCCACGAGGCGCTGGTGCGCGGCCCCGGGGGGGAGTCGGCCTGGAGCGTCCTCTCCCAGGTCACCGACGACCTGCTCTATCGCTTCGACCAGGCCTGCCGGGTCCGCGCCATCGAGATGGCCAGCCGGCTCGGCATGCGCGAGGCGCTCTCGATCAACTTCCTGCCCAATGCGGTCTACGAGCCCGAGGCGTGCATCCAGGCGACCCTCGAGGTGTCACGGCGCGTGGGTTGGCCCACGGAACGCATCGTCTTCGAGATCACCGAGAGCGAGCGGGTCAGCGACCGGAACCACCTCAAGCGCATCATCGACGGCTACCGGTCCATGGGGTTCGCCACGGCGCTGGACGACTTCGGCAACGGCTACGCCAACCTGGACCTGCTCACCGACCTGCATCCCGACCGGCTCAAGATCGACCGCGAGCTGGTCATGGGCTGCCACCAGGACCCACGCCGCCAGGCCCTGCTGCGGGCCGTCTGCCTGCTCGCCGACGAACTCGGCATCCAGCTCATCGCCGAAGGCGTCGAGTGCCGCGAAGAGGCCCTGTGGCTGGGCCGCCAGGGGATCACCCGCCAGCAGGGGTTCTACTACGCCCGGCCGGTGACGGGAGGCCTGGCGACCGGCCTCGAGGCCGCCCTGGAGGAGCTCGGGAACGCGCTCTGAGGGCCGGGTCAGTCGATCAGGCCCAGGAAGGGCAGCACGGAAATGGCCAGGATCGCCAGCGCCGCGGCGGTGAGCAGCAGCACCCGGAAGGGATGGCGCATCAGGCGGCGCCACAGGGTGGGGGCCTGGCCCAGGGCGTCGAGCTCGTGTCGCTCCTGCCGAACCCGTTCGCCGAGTGCCTGCTGGTAGCGGTCGATCACCTCGCGGGCCGCCGCGTGCTGGGCATCGTCGCGCAGCCAGATCGCCGCGACTCCCAGTCCCCAGAAGCCGACGCGGGTCTCGTAGGTGTCGAAGCCGTGCTCGTCGAGCAGCCGGCGCACCTCCTCGGCCTCCTCGTCGGGCACGTTGTTCAGCCGAAACAGCAGTACCGGCACCGCGCTCTCCCCGTCGTTTCCTCTCCGGCAATCGCCAGGCCCCTCGACGAGCCCGACACGGCCAGTATGCCACGGACACCCCCGTCGGCTCAGGCGGGCTCGCGATGGACCCGGGTGCGGTTGCGCCCGGCGTGCTTGGCGGCGTAGAGCGCCTGGTCGGCGAGGGCCTGGCGCTGGGCCGGGTCACCGCCCTCGCCCGGCACCTCGGCGAGGCCGACGCTGATCGACACGCTCACGCTGATCGGCTCGGCACCCTCGTGGGGTCGAATCCGGAAGGGGGACTCGGCGATGCGCCGGCGAACCCGGTCCGCCAGGTCGATGGCCTGACGGTCGCCGAGGCCGCGCACCAGGATGGCGAACTCCTCGCCGCCGAGGCGCGCCAGGCCGTCATCCGGCCGGAGCTCGTGGCGCAGGCGCCTGGCCAGCAGCTTCAGCAGGGCGTCACCGGCCGGGTGGCCGTAGCGGTCGTTGATCTGCTTGAAGTGATCGATGTCGATCAGCAGCAGGTGATGCGGCAGGGTGGTGCCGGCGGCCTCGCCCTCCAGCGACTGGCCGAGATGGCGCGCCATGCCGCGTCGGTTGAGGGTGCCGGTGAGCTCGTCGATCTCCGAGGCGGCCAGGGCGCGCTCCTCGTGCTGCTTGCGTCGGCTGATGTCGATCACCAGGCCGGCGATGCCCCGGGCACGCCCCTGGTCGTCGTGGTTGATCTCGGCGACGATCTCGTGCCACTGCAGGCGGTCGCCGGTGGCCCGCAGGCGGACATCGAGGCGCCACTGTCGGGCCCCCCGGTCCAGGCAGTCGCGCAGGGTCGACCAGAGCCGCTGTCGATCCTCCGGGGCGATGCGCGCCAGCAGGCGTCGCAGGGGAACCCTCGGGTAGGTGGCCGGATAGCCCAGGGCGACGCGCAGGGCCTGGGAGCACCAGACGCTGCCGTTGCGCAGGGTGACCTCCCAGACACCGCAGTCCGCCACCTTGTGGAACAGTTCGATCTGCCGGGAGCGGCTGGTCAGCTGGTGGCGGTAGATGGCGGCGGCGATCAGCTCGCTGGCCGCCGCCAGCAGGTCGAGGCCCGGGCCCTCCCAGGAGATGGCGCGCTCGCAGTCGTCGATGCCGAGGGTGCCCCACCATTGGCCATGCACATGGATCGGCACCGTGGCCATCGAGCGGATCGACTGGCTCTCCAGGTGCTCGCGCAGCGGGCCGGGGGCCATCAGGTGGGGGCGGATGTCATGGTGCCCGCCGCGCTGGCGCTCCTCCACCAGTCGGCGATAGACGGGGTCCTTCAGCGAGGAGGCGAAGAAACGGAAGCGGCGCTGGGTGAGCTGGCGGTGTCGCTCGTCGTCGGCCCATTCGAAGACATAGTCCTGGATCACGGCCTCGGGCTGCAGCTCGAGCAACTGGAAGACCCAGACCCGGCTGGCGCCGGTGGCACAGCCGATCTCGGCCAGCAGTCGGTCGACCCCCTCGGACCAGTGCTCGGCACTCATCAGGGCCCGGCTGCCGGCAGCCAGCGCCGCGAGCAGTCGTTCGGCCCGGAGAGGCGTCGGGGATGTCATGGGCGTCGTGTCCATCGAACGGGAATGACTCGAGTCTACCAGCCTAGTCGCCGACAGGGGTGACGCTTGCGGGCATCAGGGCGCTGCGCTTCCGATGCTGACTCAACGGTCGCCCCTCGAGGGCGGTGAGCAGGATCTGCAGGGGATCGCCGTGGCTCACCAGCAGGATCGTCTCGCCGGTGAACGCCCCGTCCAGTTCCTCCATCACCGCCTGCATCCGCGCGGCCACCGCGACCACCGGCTCGACACCCCGGGCCCGGTGGGCCGGGTCCCGCTCGTCCAGCGTCCAGACACTCGGGTAGAGGTCGGAGGAGCGCCCCTCGCAGGCACCGAAGTGACGCTCGCGCAGGCGAGGCTCCGGGATCGGCGAGAGCCCGAAATGCTCGGCCACGCGGGCGGCGGTCTGGGTGGTGCGCAGGAAGTCCGAGTGGTGGATGCGGGTGGGGGCGGGCCAGGACCACTCGGCGACCAGCCGCGCGAGCTGTGCCTCCCCCTCGGCGGAGAGGCCATAGTCACCCAGGCCATGGCGCGGGTCGCTGATGATCAGTCCCCGCTCGTTGGCCTGGCTGTGGGCGTGGCGCATCAGCAGGTAGCGGTTGCGCCGGGGCCCCGGGACGTTGAGGAAATCGTTTGACATGCTATCGTCAACACTCCTAGATTGAGATTGTGATGTTCGGAAACGATCACATGGATTGGTTTTTGTTCGTTTTCGATCAATAGTTCTCAATTTCCATAATAAATACAAGTCAGAGCGAGACGCGCCATGAATATGCTACCAGCGATCGGTAAACCCGACTCCGGCAAGTCCCTGGCCATGACCCTGGCCACCGCTTCATTGGCCGTGCTGGCCTTCTCCTCCCCGGCCTTCGCCGACTGCCCGCGGGGCGATCTCGACACGATCTATTGCGACGAGGATGGCGACATGGTCGCCGACCTGCCGGCAGACGAGTCGCAGTGGGTGGACCCCGACACCCTGATCTTCGCCTATACACCGGTGGAAGACCCGGCCATCTACTCCGACATCTGGCAGCCGTTCATCGAGCACCTCGAGGAGGTGACCGAGCGTGACGTACGCTTCTTCGCCGTGCAGTCGAATTCGGCCCAGGTCGAGGCGATGCGCAGCGGCCGCCTGCACATCGCCGGCTTCTCCACCGGCCCGACCCCCTTTGCGGTGAACCTGGCCGGGGCCGTTCCCTTCGCCCTGATGGGGTCCGACGATGGCCAGTTCGGCTACACCCTGCAGCTCTACACCCATGTCGATTCCGGTATCGACAGCATGGAGGACCTCAAGGGCAAGCGGGTGGCGCACACCTCGCCGACCTCCAACTCGGGCAACCAGGCGCCCCGCGCCCTGTTCCCCGAGGAGGGCATCGTCCCCGACGAGGACTACGAGGTGGTCTACTCCGGCAGCCACGACCAGTCGATGCTCGGGGTGGTGGCGCGGGACTACGACGCCGCGCCGGTGGCCTCCGAAGTGGTCGAGCGCATGGCCGCCCGCGGTCTCTACGACGAGGACGACGTCAAGATCATCTACGAGTCCGACCGCTTCCCGACGACCTCCTACAACTACGCCCACAACCTGCATCCCGACCTGGTCGAGAAGATCAAGGAGGCCTTCTTCAGCTTCGACTTCGTCGGCACCGAACTGGGCGACGAGTTCGAGGGGGTCGAGAAGTTCATCCCGATCAACTACCAGGAGCACTGGCAGGTCATCCGCACCATCCAGGCCGCCAACGACGTGAGCTACACCCGCGAGGACCTGGAGCAGGAGTGAGCCATGGCCCCGGCCCTCGGCCGGGGCGTGGTGACGGACCATACCGGTGAGGTGGGCTGAATGCTGGAAATCTCGAAGCTGGTCAAGCGCTACGGCCATGACGAGCCGGTCCTGAAGGAACTGGACCTGGTGGTGGAGGGCAGCAGCGTGGTCTCCATCGTGGGGGCCTCGGGTGCCGGCAAGAGCACCATGTTGCGCTGCATCAACCGCCTGGTGGAGCCCACCTCGGGCTCGATCCGGCTCAACGGCAACGAACTGGTCAAGCTCAGGGGGGCGGCGCTGCGCCGGGCGAGGCGCAAGATCGGCATGGTCTTCCAGGGCTTCAACCTGATCGACCGTCTGACGGTGATGGAGAACGTGCTGGCCGGCCGGCTCGGCTACGTCAACCTCTACCAGGCGATCTCCCGGCGTTATCCGCGGGAGGACATCGAGCGCGCCTTCACCCTGATGGAGCGGGTGGGCATCGCCCACTACGCCAACAAGCGGGCCGACGCCCTCTCCGGCGGCGAGCGTCAGCGGGTCGGGGTGGTGCGGGCGCTGATGCAGGAGCCGGAGATCCTGCTCGCCGACGAGCCCACCGCCTCGCTGGATCCCCGTACCTCCGAGCAGATCATGATGCTGCTGCAGAGCCTGGCCAGCGAGCTGTCGCTGCCGGTCCTGATCAATATCCACAATGTGGCCCAGGCCAAGACCTACACCGAGCGTATCGTCGGCCTGCGTCACGGCAAGATGATCTTCGACGGGACGCCCGGCGACTTCACCAAGGACGCCCTGGATGCCATCTATGGGGGCATCGAGGCGCCGGAGGAGGAGCTCACCGAGGCGCCCGGTGCCGCGCCGAAGCCGCAGGGAGAGCGAGGTGTGACCCATGACCCGCTCTGATGCCGACGGCCGCGCCCCGGTGTCCCGGACCTGGCGCAAGCCGCCCTTCATCGCCAGCCCCTGGCTGCGCTACGGCCTGTGGCTGGCGGTGGTGCTCTACCTGGCGTGGGCCTTCGCCACCCTGCCGTTCAACTGGGAGCGCATCGCCGAAGGCCTGCCGCGGGCGGGGCGCATCTTCGGCGGCGGTTTCCCGCCGAGCTTCGAGCGTGCCGACCTGCTCCTCACCGGCTTCAAGGAGAGCTTCCAGATCGCCATCCTGGCGACCCTGCTCGGTGTCGCGCTGTCGATCCCCTTCGCGGTGATGGCGGCGAAGAACGTCGTGCCCAGGCCTGTCTACCTGTTCGGCCGCTCGGTGATCATCGTCTCGCGCAGCTTCCATCCGGTGATCGTCGCCATCCTCTTCGTCGCCGCGGTGGGCTTCGGCCCCCTGGCGGGCATCCTGACCCTGACCCTCTACTCCATCGGCTTCGTCGGCAAGCTGCTCGCCGAGGAGATCGAGGAGATCGACTGGGGCCAGGTGGAGGCCATGCGGGCCACCGGCGCCGGCTACCTGGCGACGCTGTTCTACGCCGTCTTCCCGCAGATCCTGCCGCGCCAGGTGGGGTTGTCGATGTACCAGCTCGACAGCAACCTGCGTGCCTCCGCCGTGGTGGGGATCGTCGGCGCCGGGGGCATCGGGGGGACCCTGATGAACGCCTTCGGGCGCTATGACTACGACTTCGCGTTCGCCATCCTGCTGATCATCATCGCGGTGATCCTGGTCAGCGAGGGCATCAGCGGCTGGGTGAGGAAGAAGATATGGTAGATCGTGCCGGCGCCCTGGCGGATCGCGTCTGGCGGCGCCATGACCCCAGGGAGCGACTGATCCGCTACGCCGTCCTGCTGGTCACCCTGATGGTGGTCTACTGGGCGGTACGCGACATCGACATCTTCTGGCCCTGGGTGTGGGACGCGCCCAACCAGATCTCCAGCCTGGGGGCGCGCATGTGGCCCCCGGATCCCCGCGGCCTGGGCAGTATCGTCAATGCCCTGGTCGAGACGGTACATATCGCCACCCTCGCGACCATGCTGACGATCTTCATCGCCCTGCCGGTCTCCTACATCGCCGCCCAGAACACCACCCCCAACCGCGCCTGCCTGTGGCTGGGCCGTTTCATCCTGGTCTCCAGCCGTTCGGTGAACACCATCATCTGGGCGTTGCTGTTCGTGGCGATCTTCGGCCCCGGGGTGCTGGCGGGGATACTGGCGATCATGTTCCGCTCCATCGGCTTCATCGGCAAGCTGATGGGCGAGGCGATCGAGGAGATCGACCGGCGTCCGGTGGAGGCCATGGAGGCCACCGGTGCCTCCAAGCTCAAGGTGATCGCCTATGCCGTCGTGCCCCAGGTGATGCCGGCCTTCTTCGCCATCGTCATCCTGCGCTGGGACATCAACATCCGCGAGTCCACGGTGCTGGGGCTGGTGGGTGCCGGGGGCATCGGCGTGATCCTGCAGGGAGCGATCGACACCTTCGCCTGGCCCACCGTGGCCACCATCCTCATCGCCATCATCGTGCTGGTGCTGATCGGTGAGGCGATCACCGGCCTGCTGAGGCGCAAGGTGATCTAGGCCGAACGGACCTGGCCCCCCATCCCCCCTGGAGCTCCCGCGCCAGGACGCTGGCCGGCCCTTCTGCGCGTAGCCGGATGTCCGGAATCGAGGCAGATGCTGGCATACTAGGCGACCGCCAGGGAGCGGCCGGATCAAGCATGGAGGCTCAAGTCACTGGCCACGGGGCCGATATGACGTGGTCGTCGGCATGCGGCGATCACGTGGCGGGAGCAGAACAGTCAATGAGCGAGCAGGATACGGGGGTATCGGCACCGGGTGCCAGGCGGCGCTGGTCCCGCTGTCAGGCCATCGCCTTCTATCTTTTCGGGCTGATGATGGTGATGGCGGTCATCCTCTGGACGCTGGTGGACCAGCGGCAGCGGGAGCTTGCGACCGCCGAGGCGCGGGCCCAGGCCACCGCCGACCTGGTCGGCGAGTGGATCGCAGGCGCCTTCGACGCCTCGGAACACACCCTGCGCGGCATCGCCCAGCTGCTCGATTCGCCGATCCAGGCCCAGCTCCTGCAGCAGCCGGATGGCACCGCGGCGCTGGAGGCCTTTCTCGCCCACCGCCGCGACACCCTGGCCTTCATCGACCAGCTGGGGGTGGTGGATGCCGGCGGGCGGCTGGTCTACGCGAGCGGTGACGAGCATGCCCGGGGCCACCGGGTGACGGGGCTGCCGCTCTTCCAGGCCTTCCTGCGGGAGCCGCAGCGCGAGACCCTCGTCTCGCCGCTGTTCTGGTCGGACATGGCCGGCGGCAACCGTCTCCTGCATGGCCTGCGCCTGGAGTCCGCCGAGGGGCGATTCTCCGGGCTGGCGCTGGCCCGGCTCGACCCGACCTTCTTCAGCGCGTCCCTGGACAGGCTGCATCTGGCCTCGGGCGAGAGCCTGGCCATCCTCGACGAGCGGATGACGCTGCTGGCGCGCCATCCCGTCCTGAGAGAGGGCGGGGCGCCGCTCGGCGCCCGGGTTGCCTGGCCCGACCTCGAGGCCTTCATCGACAGCGGCGAGCACGCCACCCGCCTGGCCATGGCCTCGCCCCTCGACGGGGTGGAGCGGATCTTCGCCGCACAGCGGCTCGAGGGCCTGCCCTTCCTGGTGGTGGTCGGCGAGGCGCGCTCCCGGGTGCTGGCCGGCTGGTGGCTGAAGCTCAAGCTGCTGCTGCTCGGCTGGGTGGTCCTGGCGGTCATGGGGTTGCTGGGGCTGCGGCACTACCTGCGGCTGTCGCGCACCGAGCAGGCCCTGCGCCACAGCCGCCTCGCCCTGCAGCAGGCCAATGACGAGCTGCAGCGCGACATGGTTCACAGCCAGGCCCAGGAGGCCCAGCTGCGCATCGCCGCCATGGCCTTCGAGACTCACCTGGGCATGTTCATCACCGATGCCCGGGGGCGCATCCTGCAGACCAACGAGACCTTCTGCCGAATCACCGGATACCCCCCCGAGGAGATCATCGGCGAGAACCCCCGCGTCCTCAGTTCCGGGCGTCATGACGAGACATTCTACCGCCGCATGTGGTGCACCATCGCCGAGAAGGGCAGCTGGCAGGGGGAGATCTGGAACCGTCGCCGCAGCGGCGAGATCTATCCCCAGTGGTTGACCATCAGTGCGGTGCAGGACGACGAGGGAGATGTCACCAACTACGTGGCCACCCTCAGCGACATCACCGAGCGCAAGGCCGCCGAGGAGGAGATCCACCAGCTGGCCTTCTACGATCCCCTGACCCGGCTCCCCAACCGGCGGCTGCTGGTCGACCGGCTCGAGTCGGCGCTGAAGGAGAGCCGGCGCAGCGGCCAGTACGGGGCGCTGATGTTCATCGACCTGGACAACTTCAAGACCATCAACGACAGCCTGGGGCATCACCGTGGCGACGAGCTGCTGCTGATCATCGCCGAGCGTCTCACCGGCATCACCCGCGAGACCGACACCATCGCCCGCCTGGGCGGCGACGAGTTCGTGGTGATGCTGCACGACCTGGGCCGGGAGGCCGACGACGCCGCCATGGTGGCCGAGCGAGTGGGCGAGAAGCTGCTGGCGAGCCTGGCGGAGGCCTGCATGCTGGGGGAGATGCGCTGCCAGGTGAGCGGCAGCATCGGTATCACCCTGTTCGCCGACGACCACGTCACGGTGAATGACATCCTGCAGCAGGCCGACCTGGCCATGTACCAGGCCAAGGCGGCAGGGCGCCACGGCCTCTGCTTCTTCGACCCGGCCATGCAGGCCCGGGTGATGGATCGGGCGAGCCTCGAGGCCGATCTGCGCCAGGCCCTGGCCGAGGACCAGCTGCGGCTCTTCTACCAGGTCCAGGTCGACGGCGATGGGGGCGTCACCGGCGTCGAGGCGCTACTGCGCTGGGAGCACCCCGAGCGGGGGCTTATCTCCCCCGGGGTGTTCATTCCCGTCGCCGAGGAGAACGGCCTGATCGTGCCCATCGGGCACTGGGTACTGGAAACCGCCTGCCGGCAGCTCGCCGACTGGGCGACGACGCCGGGCACCGGGCACCTGTCCATCGCGGTGAACGTCAGCCTCGACCAGTTCCGGGCGGTAGATTTCGTCGAACGGCTCGAGCAGATCCTGGCGACCACGGGGGCGCGCCCCGAACGGCTCAAGCTGGAGCTGACCGAGACCCTCTTCCTCCAGGACAGCGAGGATGCCCGGGACAAGATGCAGCGACTCAAGGCGCTGGGCATCGGTTTCGCCCTGGACGACTTCGGTACCGGCTACTCGTCGCTGGCCTATCTCAAGCGGTTGCCGCTGGACCAGCTGAAGATCGACCAGTCCTTCGTGCGTGACCTGCTCGACGACCCCACCGACGCCACCATCGTCATCACCATCATCGCCCTGGCCCGCAGCCTGGAGCTCGAGGTGATCGCCGAGGGTGTCGAGAGCGAGGCCCACCGTCGCTGGCTGGCCGACCAGGGCTGCCGGGCCTTCCAGGGCTACCTGTTCGGTCGTCCGCTGCCCGCCGAGCAGCTGCAGCTCGCCGAAACGGCCTGACCGACCGGGGGGGTGGCCTGCCCCCTGCTCGCACTTCCCGGGCCGGGGGCGATCCGGACGGATGCTTTGACATGGATCACCAAAAGATGCATCCGTTATGGATTTTATGGGGCGAACCTCCGACCATCCTCTCCAGGCAGGTCGCTGACGCCACGGTGCTGGCGACCCCATCGATGCAGTGCGCCGCCGCGGCCCGGGTGCCGACGCGCGGCGCGGGGAGGGGACAAGGCCATGGTGGCGGAACTCGGCAATTTTGCGCTGATCCTGGCGCTCTGTCTGGCGCTGGCCCAGGGCGCGCTGCCACTGCTCGGGGCGTCGCTGGGCGAGCCGCGCCTGATGCGTACCGGCCGCTTCCTGGCGGCCGGCCAGTTCGTCTTCCTCGCCACCGCCTACGGCGTCCTGACCTGGGCCTTCCTGGCCAGCGACTTCACCGTCGACTACGTGGCGCGCCACTCGAGCCTGACCCTGCCGATCCTCTACAAGGTCACCGGCGTGTGGGGGGGGCACGAGGGATCGATGCTGCTGTGGGTGCTGATCCTGGCCGGCTGGGGCGTGGCCGTGGCGGCATTCAGCCGCTCGCTGCCCCGGCGGATGCAGGCCCGGGTGATGGGCGTGCTGGGCCTGGTCTCGGTGGGCTTTCTCGCCTTCACCCTGTTCACTTCCAACCCCTTCGTGCGGGTCTTCCCTGCGCCGCTGGACGGTCGCGGCATGAATCCGCTGCTGCAGGATCCCGGCATGATCCTGCACCCGCCGCTGCTCTACATGGGCTACGTGGGCACCGCGGTGGTCTTCGCCCTGGCCATCGCCGCGCTGCTCGGCGGTCGGCTGGATGCCGCCTGGGCACGCTGGACGCGCCCCTGGACCACCCTGGCCTGGGTCTTCCTGACCCTGGGCATCGCCATCGGGGCCTGGTGGGCCTACTACGAGCTGGGCTGGGGAGGCTGGTGGTTCTGGGACCCGGTGGAGAACGCCTCCTTCCTGCCCTGGCTCACCGCCACCGCCCTGATCCACTCCCTGGCGGTGACCGAGAAGCGCGGCGGCTTCAAGGTGTGGACCCTGATGCTGGCCATCATCACCTTCGCGCTGACGGTGCTGGGCGCCTTCATCGTGCGCTCCGGGGTGATCACCTCGGTGCACGCCTTCGCCACCGACCCGGACCGCGGAGCCTTCATGCTCGGCATGCTGTCGCTGACCCTGATCGGCTCGCTGGCCCTCTACGCCTGGCGGGCACCCCGGGTCGGGCTGGGCGGTGCCTTCGGCGGCTACTCGCGGGAGTCGCTGCTGCTGGCCAACAATGTCCTGCTGGTGGTGGCCTGTGCGGCGATCCTCGTCGGCACCCTCTACCCGCTGGCGCTGGATGCCCTGGGGCTCGGCAAGATCTCGGTGGGCCCGCCCTACTTCGATGCGGTGTTCGCGCCGCTGATGCTGCCCCTGCTGTTCCTCACCGGCCTGGGCCCTGCCGTGGCCTGGAAGCGTGCCAATCCCGTCGAGACCTTCCACCAGCTGCGCTGGGCGCTGCTGGCGAGCGTCATCGCCGGCGGCCTCTGGCCGCTCACCGCCGGGGCCTGGCGCCCGCTGCCGGCGCTGTCGCTGATGCTGGCGGTGTGGATCATCGTCACCATGGCCATGGATATCCACAAGCGCCTGGGATCCGGCCGCCAGCCGTGGTCGCAGCGGCTCGGCAGGGTCATGCGTCCGGGGTTCATGGGCATGCACCTCGCCCACCTGGGCCTGGCGCTGGTGGTGATCGCCATCACCATGGTCAGCACCTACGAGGTGGAGCGCGACGTGCGCCTCGAGCCGGGACAGAGCGCCGCCGTCGGTGGCCATGACTTCACCCTGGTGGGTATCGAGCAGGTCCGCGGGCCCAACTACGAGGCCGACCAGGCGATCGTGGCGGTCAGCCGTGACGGCCGACCCCTGACGACGCTCACGCCGCAGCGGCGCTATTACGACACCCAGCCGGCCAATCCCATGCACCAGGCCTCCCTCGACCGGCGGCCGACCCGCGACATCTATGTCTCCCTCGGCGAGCGCCTGGCGGGTGATGCCTGGAGCCTGCGGCTCTACTACAAGCCCTACATGGCCTGGATGTGGACCGGTGGCCTGCTGCTGGCCCTGGGCGGGCTGATGGCGGCCCTCGACCGGCGCTACCGGCTCGCGTCCCGGCGCACGCGGGAGGTCCGCGAGGCCAGCAACCGCGGGGAGGTGGTCACCCCATGAAGCCGCGCATCCTGCTGTTGCTGCTGGCGGTGGCGGCCCTGCTGGGGCTGCTGTTCGCCGGGCTGGGCATGAACGCCCGGGAGCTCCCGTCGCCACTGGTCGGCAAGCCGGCGCCTCCCTTCGTCCTCGAGTCGCTGTTCGATGCCGAGCAGACCCTCACCGAGCAGGACTTCATCGGCGAGGTGGCGCTGGTCAACGTCTGGGCCACCTGGTGCAGTACCTGTCGCGCCGAGAAGCCGCTGCTGCTCGAGCTGGCCGACGGCGGTATCCCCATCTACGGCTTCAACTACCGTGACGAGCGCGACGAGGCGTTGCGCTACCTGCGCATCAGCGACGACCCCTATCGCGACATCGCCCATGACCCGCAGGGCGATGCCGGCATCGACTGGGGTGTCTACGCCACGCCCGAGACCTACCTGCTCGATGCCGAGGGCACCATCCGCTACAAGCGCACCGGGCCACTGACCCGCCAGGTGCTGCTCGACGAGGTGCTGCCGCTGGTCGAGCGGCTGCGTCGGGAGGCCCGCTCATGAGCCGCGCCGCGTGGAGCCTGCCCCTGCTGCTGGGCCTGCTGCTGGTGGCCGGCGCTGTTCGGGCGGCGGCCATCGGCGAGCCGCCGGCGTTCCCCACCCCGGCCCAGCAGCAGCAGTACCAGACCCTGACCCGTGAGCTGCGCTGTACGGTCTGCCAGAGCGAGACCATCCACGAGTCCAATGCCGCCCTGGCCGCGGACATGCGTCGGCGCGTCCGCGAGATGACCCTGGCGGGCCGCAGCGAGGAGGAGATCATCGACTTCATGGTGCAGCGCTATGGCGACTACGTGCGCTACCGGCCCGCCCTGCAGGCCAATACCGCCCTGCTGTGGGCCAGTCCCGCGCTGCTGCTGCTGGGCGGGCTGGTCCTGTGGTGGCGGATCGTGCGCCGGCGTTCCCGCATGGACGAGTGCCCGACCTTCACCGCACAGGAGCGCGCGGCACTCGAGCGCCTCGGGCGCGGGGAGCGAATGACGGAGGGTTCCGAATGAACGGCATGTTCCTGCTGCTGGCGCTGGCCATGTGCCTGGCGGCCCTGGGTTGCCTGCTCTACCCGCTGTGGCGTTCGCCGCCCGGTGGCGACGACCTCACCGCGCGGCAGGTCAGCCTGCGGGTGCACCGCGACCGGCTGCGTGAGCTGTCGCGGGACCTGGCGCTGGGCACCCTGACCCGGGAGCGACACGACGCCGCGGTGGCCGACCTGGAGCGCGAGCTGCTCGACAGTGGCTGCCTCGACCCGTCCGCCGAGTCGCCCCTGCCTGGCCCGGGTCGCGGGGTGGCGCTGGTGGCGGTGATCTCGCTGGTGGCCGTGCCCTTCATGGCGGCGGGGCTCTATGCCTCGGTCGGCCACGCCGAACAGGTCTTTGCCACGCACCCGCCGCCCGCCCGCGACGCGGCACCGCTCGCTCCGGCGGACCTCGATGCCCAGTTCCGCGCCCTGGCCGGGGAGATGCAGATGCGCCTGGCCCGTGATCCCGAGGACCTGTCGGGCTGGATCCTGCTGGGTCGCACCCTGAGCCACCTCGACCGGCATCGGGATGCGGCCCGGGCGTTTCGCGAGGCCCTCGCCCTGCTGCCGCCCGGGTCCCGCGAGGCCGGGCTGGTCCGCGACCACCTGACGGAGGCCGAACGCCATGCTGGACGCTAGATCGACGGCCCACGCGGCCGAGCGGGTGGCCGTCAAGCCGCCCCTGCGGCGTGACGCCCTGCAAGCCATCCGGCAGGTGCCGCTGTTCGCCGGGCTGGAGGACGAGACCCTGGCGCTGCTCACTCACGGTGCCCTGGAGCGCGGCTATCGCCGGGGTAGCTGGCTGTTCTCCGAGGGGGAGCCGGCGGATCGCTTCTACGTGGTGCTGGATGGCTGGGTCAAGCTGTTCCGCGAGAGTCACGACGGCAACGAGTGCATGGTGGGGTTGTTCACCCGCGGCGAATCCTTCGCCGAGGCGGCGATGTTCGACCGGCTCGGCTTCCCGGTCAATGCCGCGGTGGCCGAGGATGCCCGGCTGCTGATCTTCCCCGCCGAGCACTTCCTGACCACGCTGCAGCACCACCACGAGCTGGCGCTCAACCTGCTGGCCAACCTCTCGGGCATGCTGCGCGGCCTGATCCGCCAGCTCGACCAGCTCACCACCCAGCCGACCTACCAGCGGCTGGCGGCCTTCCTCGTCACCCTCTGCCCGTCCGGCGCGGCGCGGGCCACGGTCTGCCTGCCCTGCGACAAGCTGTTGATTGCCGGCCGGCTGGGGATGAAGCCCGAGAGCTTCTCCCGGGCCCTGGCGCGGCTGCGGGAGGTCGGCGTGTACAGCGAGCGAAACTGCGTGCTGATCGAGGACGTGGTGGCCCTGAAGCGCCTCGCGAGCGGTGGCGAGGAGTCGGAAGGGGCGGCACCGGGGCCGCGCGGGTGTGCTCCCGCCTGCCAGGCCGGCAAGGCCTTCGGGGCTCCCTCCCGGCTGGTCTGACCGGGCCGTCGAGGCACGCTTTGTCGTGCTGTCGTGACCTAAGTCAACTCTCAAATGCATCAATTGATGGTGGTCAAGTGAGCCCGGCGGTGAAGCTGTTACTACTGGCCCAGGTGGAGGGTGGCCGACAGCGAGCCCGCGGGCCTTGATCACGGGCTGGACCTGGACAGCCGCCAACCGACACCCCACGGGGAAATAGAGCGAGGCACGTTATGACCACGAGAGCTTTGAGCAAGGGGATCTTCGCCTTCAGCTTCCCGCTGGCCGCCATGATGGCGGGCGGCGTGCAGGCGGCGGCACCCGAGATGTCGGCAGAGGAGCTGGAGCGGGCCGGCGAGATCTACTTCCAGCGCTGCGCGGGCTGTCACGGTACGCTGCGCGGTGGCGCGACCGGCCCCAACCTGCTGCCGGAGAATACCCAGGAGCTGGGACAGCGTCGCCTGGAGAGCATCATCACCTTCGGTACCGAAGGCGGCATGAACAACTTCGACGGCATCCTCGACGAGGACCAGATCGAGCTGATCTCCAGGTACATCCAGCAGACGCCCCAGGAGCCGCCGGAGATGTCGCTGGCCGATATCCGCGATACCTGGAAGATCCTGGTGCCCGAGGAGGAGTGGCCCACCGAGCCCCAGCACGACCTCAACTGGGAAAACTTCATGGTCACCATCCTGCGTGACCGCGGCGCCATGGGGATCATCGACGGTGACACCAAGGAGCTCATCACCGAGGCCGAGACCGGCTACGCCGTGCATGTGGCCAAGGAGAGCTCCGATGGCCGCTTCTGGTACGTCCAGGGCCGCGACGGCCGCCTCTCCAAGATCGACCTGTGGATGAACCCGCCCCAGGTGACCGCCGAGGTGTTCATCGGCATCGACGCCCGCGACGTGGCGGTCTCCCACTATGGGGAGTGGAAGGACAAGTACGTCATCGGCGGGGCCTACTGGCCGCCCCACTTCGTGATCGCCGACGCCGAGACCATGGAGCCGCTCAAGGTGGTGTCCACCCGCGGCTACGACACCGAGGGCAACTACGTCCACGAGGCCCGGGTCGCGGCGCTGTACAACACCCCCAACGCGCCTTCCTTCCTGGTCAACGTCAAGGAGACCGGGCAGGTGTGGCAGGTGGACTACAGCGACATCGACAACCTGCGCATCGAGCAGATGTCATCCGCCGAGTTCCTGCACGACGGCTTCTTCGATCCCACCGGCCGTTACTTCCAGATCGCGGCCAACTACAGCAACAAGATGGTCTTCATCGACACCGAGACCCGCAAGCGCGTGGGCATGCTGGAGACCGGCCAGATCCCCCATCCGGGGCCGGGGGCCAACTGGGTCGACTCGGAGTGTGGTCCGGTGGCCGGCACCACCCACCTGGGCGAGGGCCTGATGACCGCCTGGGGCAACGACCCGGAAGGCCATCCGGACCAGGCCTGGGAGATCTGCTTCAGCGTCGAGACCGACGGCCCGGGCCTGTTCGTGCGCACCCACCCGGATTCCGGCAACGTCTGGATCGACCAGGCCATGCATCCCGAGGCCGACGTCAACCAGTGGGTCATGGTGATGGACAAGGAGACCCGCGAGCTGACCCCGATCCATGTCGCCGACCGGCCGCTCGAGCATGACGCCGTGGCCGTGCACATGGAGTACGACCAGACCGGCACCGAGGTGTGGGTCTCCATCTGGGCCCGCGGTCGCGGCCACCAGGAAGACGGCGCCATCGTGGTCTACGACGACGAGACCCTGGAAGAGAAGGCGCGGATCGAGAACCTGAACACGCCGACCGGCAAGTTCAACGTCTACAACCGCAAGAACCACATCGGCTGATCGCCGTGAGCGTCCGAGGCGCCCCTGCGGGGGCGTCCCGGCACCTTTCCCGAATGCTCGCCGGCATCCCGGCGGGAGAGCGGTCGGGAAAGAAGCTGATGCCGGGCACCACTCATCGGAAGCACAAGGGTCATGACACCTTCAGGAGGCTGACATGCTAGGGGAGCGTCTACGCAACTGGCGCAGGATCACGATCATGGGGGCCTCGCTCGGGGCGGTCGTGATCTTCTTCGTGGCCGGCATCATCTTCTGGGGTGGCTTCAACACCGTGATGGAGGCCACCAACAACATGAAGTTCTGCAGCTCGGCCTGTCACGAGATGAGCTGGGTCTACGAGGAGTACCAGGAGCGCCCCCACTACCAGAACCCCACCGGGGTGGGCGCCGAATGCTCCGACTGCCACGTGCCCGACGCCTGGGGCCCCAAGATGGTCCGCAAGATCCAGGCCAGCCGCGAGGTATGGCACTGGATGCTGGGCACCGTGGACACCAAGGAGAAGTTCGACGGCAAGCGGCTGGAGCTGGCCGAGAACGTCTGGCGCTCCATGCTGCGCACCGACTCCCGCGAGTGCCGCAACTGCCATGACTGGTCGGCCATGGACCTCGAGCAGCAGGCGACACGCGCCGCCCGCGAACACGCCCGCGGCTTCGAGCAGGGCCAGACCTGCATCGAGTGCCACCAGGGCATCGCCCACGAGTTGCCCGAGGAGTGGGACGAGTCGCCGGTGTGGGCCGCCCGCTTCGCCCATGACACCGAGGCCGACCTGGATCGCGGCGAGCCCGAGGTGCCGCTGGAAGCCGAGGAGCTGGGCGAGGCGGTGGCCGCCGAGGGCGACATCGCCTCGACCCTGGCCTGGGATGACGTGCCGGCCCTGGACGTGACCCTCTTCCTGCCGGGGCAGGCCTCCATCGAGTGGATCCAGGACGGCAGCTCCCACGGCGGCGGCCGCGCCTTCAGCTTCGGCGACCGCTGCGTCTGGTGCCACGCCGGCGAGGAGGCGCAGATCGGCGAGATGGCCACCAGCGCCGAGAAGATCGAGACCTACGACCTGGGCGACAAGCGCGGCCACGTGCCGATGGCCGTGCAGGCCGCCTTCGATGATGACTACCTCTACATGCGCTTCCAGTGGGAGGCCGGCGAGCATGCGCCGCTGCCTTTCGTCGACGGCGGCATGATGGACCCGGACAACGCCATGAAGCTGACGGTGAGCTTCGCCGACGAGAGGGTCGACATGGCCGACCGCGGCGGTTGCTGGGCCAGCTGCCACCATGATTCCCGCGACATGCCCGATGCCCCCGAGGAGGAGGCGCTGGCGGCCGAGGAGCTCGCCGAGCGGCTGGCGTTGATGAACGGCGTGACCAAGTACCTCTCCGAGAGCCGCACCGACATCGAGGTGCGCGGTCGTCGCGGCGCCGCCCGCGGCGGCTGGGACAAGCTCAAGGAGGAAGCGGAGATCGACGAGCTGTTCGGCGCCGGCGTCTACCTGGACATGGCCCGCTACAAGAGCGGCAGCGGTGCCACCGAGTCCGGCTATATCCTGGAGCAGCGGCACTTCGCCGACTCCGAGGCGGTGGTGTTCTCGGCCGACGAGCAGGACGGGGTCTGGACCGCCTACCTGACCCGGGCCCTGCGCACCGGCATCGAGGGCGACAAGCCGCTCACCACCGATGGCAAGTACAACGTCAACTTCGCGCTGCACGACGATCATGCGGCGGCACGCTTCCACCACGTCTCCTGGCAGTTCGGCCTGATGTTCGGCGCCGAGGAGGTCGACGAGGAGATGGTGGAGATCAATGCCACGCGGGTCAGTCGCTAGGACGAGGCTAGGACGAGGGGAGGAAACAGCATGAGAAGACGAATTGTCACCGCCGCGCTCACGGCCACCCTCTTGCTGGGGGGCGTGAGCCTGGCCGACGAGGCGGTCGTCGAGGTGGAGATGCAAGACTACGGCTACCACCCGGCGGAACTGGAGATTCCCGTGGGCACCACGGTGCGCTGGGTCAATACCGAGCGCCGCACCAGCCACGACGTCCACTTCCCGGAGGAGGGGCCCTCCTCGGAGCGGCTCTTCCCCGAGGAGAGCTGGGAACGCACCTTCGACACCCCGGGCACCTACGAATACCACTGTCGTCCCCACGAGAACCGCGACATGCGCGGCGTGATCCGGGTGGTGGCGGCCGACGACACGCAGTGACGCGTCCCGGCAGATGTGCCGCGACGATCGACAGGATGGCATGGGAGGTGCCGGCATGACGATTTCCACTCGACCCGCAGCGCTGCTCGGCGGGTTGCTGACCAGCGTGGTACTGACCACGGCAAGCGCGGCGATGGCCGCCACGGCCCCCGATGGCTATCGCAGCGCGGCCTTCGGCATGTCCGCCGAGGAGGTCGGCGCACGGCTGGAGGGCGACGGCGTCGTCCGGGTCTCGCAGGAACGCAGCGCCGAGGGCGACCTGGTCATCGACGGCCAGCTGCAGGCCGAGGACGAGCCCGCGACCGACCTCCGCTACGTCTTCCCCGGCGGCGAGGACCGGCTGGCACTGGTGGTGGCCTTCCATCCCGAGGTGGATGACCGCGATGAGGTGATGCAGCGCCTGGCGGCGAGCCATGGCGAGCCATGGCCGGACGAAATGGCGGAGTGGTGGTACGAGCAGCTCAAGGACGGGATGCCCGAGACGCCCCACAGCCTCGAGGTCTGGGGCGGGGACGATGGGCAGCGCAGCCGCTTCGTGCGACTCTGGACCTTCGATGACTACCTGTCGGTGGAGTATCTCGATACCCGGCTGTTCCCTGCCGGCCCATGAGTCCCTGTCCCGAGGAGCCGCAATGCCGCTGAAACGACTTGCCCCGCTGGCGATGCTGCTGCTGGCCTCGCTGCCGCTGGCCGCCCAGGCGGGCGACCGGGGCCACGGCCATGGAGGGGCGGGGCACGCCTCCGGCCCCCACGAGGTGCGCGGGATCTACCTGGGGCATGACCCGGCCGAGGGGCGCATCAGCGTCGCCCACGAGGCGATCCCGGAGGTGATGATGGCCATGCGCATGAACCTCCATCTCGTGGAGGGGGAGCCGTTGCCCGACCTCGCCGAGGGCGACAAGGTCGCCTTCCGGATGATCGGCCGGGCGACGACGGGCATGAGCTGGTTCGCCGAGGGGGTCGAACGGCTGCCCGATGACACCGAGCTGGTGCTGCCGGCCGAACTGCGGGAGAGGATCGGCCACTGACGTCGGGCCGGGGGCGGCGCTCACTCCGCTGGGCGGGTCTCGCGGCAGCGGCGTTCGGCCCCCGCGATGGCCTCGTCGGCCCCCTCCAGGCTGAAGGTCATGAACCAGGGATCATCCTCGCCGCGCATCAGGCGCAGCAGCAGGGTCTCGCCGCGGCGCATCTCCTCGATCAGCAGCGACTGTTCCGGCAGGTAGAAGTGCACGTAGAAGCCGCTGTCGCCGCGCTCGGTGACGAACTCGGCGGTCCCCCCGTGGATGGTCTCGTGATCGACCCGCAGGTCGACGGGCACCCGGTTCACCGCCCGGCTTTCCGGCTGGTGTTCGTCGAGCTCGACCCGCAACTCGAGCCAGGGCAGGTCGCATACTCCCGCCGTGACATTGAAGCTGAGCAGCGAGTCGCTGTAGCTGTACCCCTCCATGGCCCGGAAGTGACGCTCCTCGCCCAGCGACAGCGTCAGCGTGTGCCAGTGGCCGTGCGACTCGACGTCGGCGGTGTTGAAGGTGGTGGCGCCGGTATCGGCCGCCCACAGCAGGCCGGCCAGCAGCGGCAGGGTGGCGGCGGGGAGGGTCTTGAACATGGCCCGGGCTTCCTGGATGGCAGGCGTCCGATGGTAGCACCGGGCGGGCGCCATGCCGACCGTGGCGTCAGTCGAAGTCGCGGCTCGGCAGCAGCCACTCGTCTCCGGGCCGGTAGCCGGCCTCCTCCGCCCGCCGGTACTGCGCCGCCATCTCGTCGGTGATCGCCGCCAGGGCGGCCTCGACGCTGGCGTGGTCGTCGCTCCCCTCGAAGGAGGGCTCGGCCTGCAGCGGCGTCTGCAGGTAGTGGCTCTGTTCGCAGGTGACGCGTTCACTCCCGGCTTCCCGGTAGCAGCGGATGCGGATCGGCGAGGGAATCTCGCCGAGCTGGAAGATCATCTCCGTCGCCAGGAAACGCTGCTGACGGATCAGGGGGTGACGGATGCTGGCCGGGATGTCCATGGGCGCGGAGGTCTCCTGAGATCGAGCCGATGCCTGCCGGGAAGGGCGTGCGGATCAACATAGCACCCGGGCTACAGGGCTGAAAGGCGAATACCTTGATCTGGGTTCATTGTCGGGCGCGGCAAACTATTCCATCCTACATCACTAAAGAGGTCATCCGGATGCATGTTCTGGTCCGGTCGAGCTGACGGAGAGGTGGAGCGTCTCGTGACAAGTTTGCTGCGTATCTGGCGGGTGACCCTGGGGCTGCTGCTGGCCCTGGTCCTGTCGACTGCCGCCCTGGCGACCACGGCCCAGGCAACCGAGTGGCTGCCCGTCGTCTTCCCCGAGGCGGACGCCGTCGGCGAGCCCATCGACGAGCCGCCGGTGGTGCCGGTACTGCGCGACGGCGAGACCGTGGGTTACGTCTTCGAGACCAACGACATCGCACCGATCCCTGCCTACTCCGGCCACCCGGTCAACATGCGCGTCGGCATGGACCTCGAGGGACGCATCACTGGTGTCGAGGTGCTCGAGCACTCCGAGCCGATCATGCTGGTGGGCATCCCCGAGACGGTACTCGATGACTTCGTCGGGCAGTATACCGGCAAGTCGGTGCGCCAGAAGGTGCGCGTGGGCCTGTCGCGCCAGCAGCGCGAGGGCTACGAGCAGGTCGACGCGGTCTCCGGGGCCACCGTCACCGTGGTGGTGATGGGCGAGGGGATCATGCGTTCCGCGCGCCGCGTGGCCCGGGAGCTGGGCATCCTGGTCGGCGGCGGGCCCGCCGAGGCGGCGACGGTGCGCGACGAGCTGTTCGAGGAGGCGAGCTGGGAGGCGCTGCTCGAGGAGGGGGCCTTCGGCCACCTGCACCTGACCCGCGGCGAGGTGGACGAGGCCTTCGCCGGCACCGACGCCGAAGGGGTCGAGGCCGCCCCGGAAGGCCGCGAGGGCGAGACCTTCATCGACCTCTACGTCGCCTACCTCAACGTGCCCACCATCGGCCGCAACCTGCTCGGCGAGCGGCAGTTCGAGCAGCTGATGGCGGAGCTCGGCGAGGACGAGCACGCGCTGGCGATCATGGCCGACGGTCGCTACTCCTTCAAGGGCTCCGGCTTCGTGCGTGGCGGCATCTACGACCGCATCATGATCCACCACGGCGGACGCACCGACCAGTTCCACGACGCCGACATGCGCCGCCTGTGGGGTATCGAGGCCGAGGGGGCGCCGCGCCTGCCGGAACGCGACATCTTCATCCTGCGCGAGGAGACCCGCTTCGACCCCGGCCAGCCCTGGGAGCTGGAGCTGCTGGTGCGCCGCCAGGTGGGCGCCCTGGACACCGAATTCGCCGGCTTCGCCGCGGAGGTGAAAGTGCCGGAGCGCTTCCTGGAGATACCCGAGCCCGTTGCCGACGCCATGCTCGAGGAGGACGAGGCGCGTCCGCTGTGGGTCTCGGTCTGGGAAGACCGGGTGATGCACATCATCGTGCTGGGGGCCGGCCTCGGCGTGCTCACCTTCATCCTGCTCTTCCAGGACTGGCTGGCCAGGCGCCCGCGGCTGCTGCATCCCCTGCGCTACGCCTTCCTGGTCTACACCGTGGTGTTCATCGGCTGGTACGCCCTGGCCCAGCTCTCGGTGGTCAACATCCTCACCTTCACCAACGCCCTGTTCACCGACTTCCAGTGGTCCACCTTCCTGATGGACCCGATGATGTTCCTCCTGTGGAGCTTCGTGGCGGTGTCGCTGCTGCTCTGGGGCCGCGGCGTCTACTGCGGCTGGCTCTGCCCCTTCGGTGCCATGCAGGAGCTGATCAGCGCCGTGGCGCTGAAGCTCAGGGTGCCGCAGTTCGAGCTGCCCTTCGCGGTGCACGAGCGGCTCTGGGCGCTGAAGTACATCATCCTGCTGGGGCTGTTCGCCGTCTCCCTGCAGTCGCTGGGGCAGGCCGAGGTCTACGCCGAGGTGGAACCCTTCAAGACCGCGGTGCTGCTCAAGTTCCAGCGCGAGTGGGGCTTCGTGCTCTATGCCGTGGTGCTGCTGGTGATCAGCGCCTTCAACCACAAGTTCTTCTGCCGCTACGTCTGCCCGCTGGGCGCCGGCCTGGCGATCCCCGCGCGCATCCGCCTGTTCGACTGGCTGCGTCGCCACAAGGAGTGCGGCAAGCCCTGCCAGATCTGCGCCCACGAGTGCCATATCCAGGCGATCCATCCCGACGGGCGGATCAACCCCAACGAGTGCCACTACTGCCTGGACTGCCAGGTGACCTACTACGACGACCGCAAGTGCCCGCCCATGGTGGTGCAGCGCAAGAAGCGCGAGAAGGCCACCCGGCTGAGCAGCAAGGTGGCCGACAGTCGGCGGATCGCCGCCACCGAGGTATCCGCCGATGGCACCTGATGGGGCCGCCGCGGCACAGAACCCTCACGGCGTCGCGCCCCGGGGCGCGACACGGTGACGGAAGAAGAAGGCCGGCCGCAGCGTCGGCGACGAGCCGAGACGTCATCTCGACAACGAAACGGAGACAGTGTCATGAGCGACAAGCAGAGGGACGACAAGCCCACCGGGGCCGTCAACGAGGGACGCCGCCGCTTCCTGGCCGGCAGCGCCGCGGTCGGTGCGGCCGGCATGGCCGGTGCCGCCGGCGTGGCGGGCGTGGGGGCGCTGACCCGCAGCCAGCCGGCCCAGGCGGCCAGCCACGGCTCGGCGGCAGACATCCATGTGCCGCCCGGCGAGCTCGACGAGTACTACGGTTTCTGGAGCGGTGGCCACAGCGGCGAGGTGCGCGTCTACGGCGTGCCTTCCATGCGCGAGATCATGCGCATCCCGGTGTTCAACCACTGCTCGGCCTCCGGCTGGGGGATGACCAACGAGTCCAAGCGCATCATGGGTGACAGCCACCGCTTCACCAACGGCGATGCCCACCACCCCCATATCAGCTACACCGACGGCAGCCACGACGGCCGCTACCTGTTCATCAACGACAAGGCCAACACCCGCGTGGCGCGGATCCGTCTCGACGTCTTCAAGACCGACGCCATGGTGACGGTGCCCAATGTCCAGGCGATCCACGGCCTGCGGCTGCAGAAGGCGCCGCGCACCGGCTATGTGTTCGCCAACGGCGAGTACCAGATCCCGCAGCCCAACGACGGCCGCGACATCAACGACCCGTCGAAGTACTACACCCTGTGGAATGCCATCGACGCCGACACCATGGAGGTGAAGTGGCAGGTGATGGTCGACGGCAACCTGGACAACATGGATGCCGACTACACCGGCAAGTATTGCGCCGCCACCTGCTACAACTCCGAGGGCGCCGTGGACCTGGCCGGCAAGATGCGCGCCGACCGCGACTGGGTGACCGTCTTCAGCATCGAGCGCATCGAGGCGGCGGTGGCCAACGGCGACTTCATGACCATCGGCGACTCCGAGGTACCGGTGGTGGACGGCCGCAAGAGCTCCGGCCTCAACGTCACCCGCTACGTGCCGGTGCCGAAGAACCCCCACGGCCTCAACACCTCCACCGACGGCAAGTACTTCATCGCCGCCGGCAAGCTGTCGCCCACCGTCACCATGATCGACATCGCCAAGCTGGATGACCTCTTCGAGGGCAACCTGAGCGACGAGCGCGACGTGGTGGCCGCCGAGCCGGAGCTGGGTCTCGGGCCGCTGCACACCACCTACGACGGCCGCGGCAATGCCTATACCACCCTGTTCATCGACAGCCAGGTGGTGAAGTGGAACATGGAGGACGCGGTTCGCCACTACAACGGCGAGGACGTCAACTACATCCGCCAGAAGATCGACGTCCACTACCAGCCGGGCCACAACCACGCGACCCTCTCGGAGTCCAAGGATGCCGATGGCAAGTATCTGTTCTCGTTGAACAAGTTCTCCAAGGACCGCTACCTGCCGGTGGGCCCGCTGCATCCCGAGAACGACCAGATGATCGACATCTCCGGCGAGGAGATGGTGCTGCTCCACGACACCCCGACCTTCGCCGAGCCTCACGATGCGGTGATCATCCGCCGCGACCAGATCCAGACCAAGCAGATCTGGGAGCGCGACGACCCCTACTTCGCCGACACCGTGGCCATGGCCCGCGAGGACGGCATCACCCTGGAGTCCGACAACGAGATCATCCGCGACGGCAACAAGGTGCGGGTCTACATGACCACCGTGGCGCCCAACTTCGGGGTCACCGAGATTCCCGTCAAGCAGGGCGACGAGGTGACGGTGACCATCACCAACCTGGACCGCGTCGAGGACCTCACCCACGGCTTCTGCGTGGTGGATCACGGGGTCAGCATGGAGATCAGCCCGCAGCAGACCGCCTCGATCACCTTCACGGCCGACAAGCCCGGGGTGTTCTGGTACTACTGCAACTGGTTCTGCCACGCGCTGCACATGGAGATGGTCGGCCGACTGCTCGTCGAGCCGGCATAACCCCCCGGCGGCAGTCCCTGCCGGGCCGGCGAACGCGTCGGCCCGGTGGTGCCCCCCATGACACCCAGAGAACGCCATGCCTTCGAGATGGTTACTCCCCTTTCTTTTCCTGCTGCTGCCTGGCCTCGCCCTGGCCGCCGAGTGGCGCGCCGTACCCGGCGAGACCCCGCTTCAGCAGGTGCTCGCGGCCGCCGCACCCGGTGACACGGTGCGGGTGGCCGAGGGCGAGCACGTCGGCAACTTCACGATCGACGTGTCCCTCGAACTGGTCGGCGAGCCCGGCGCCGTCCTGGACGGCCGCCGCCACGGCAGCGTGCTGACCGTCGCCGCGCCGGACGTCACGGTGCGCGACCTGCACATCCGCGAGGACGGTGCCGACATCAACGCCATGGACAGCGGCATCTTCGTGGCCCGCGAGGCGACGGGCACGCGGATCGAGAACAACCGCATCGAGGCCCGCGGCTTCGGCATCTGGCTCGATGCCACCCCCGACGTGCGGGTGATCGGCAACCGCATCAGCGGCGACACCGCGCTGCGCTCCCAGGACCGCGGCAACGGCCTGCAGCTCTACAACGTGACCGGTGCCGAGATCCGCGACAACGAGGTATGGGAGGCCCGCGACGGCATCTACATCGACGTCAGCAACCACAATCGCCTGATCGGCAACCTGCTGCGCGACCAGCGCTACGGCGTGCACTACATGTTCTCGCACTCCAACGAGGTGCGAGACAACGAGACCCGCAACAACCGGCTGGGCTATGCGCTGATGCAGTCGCGCCAGCTCGAGGTGGTGGGCAATCGCTCCCTGCGCGACCAGAACTACGGTTTCCTGATGAACTTCATCGTCGATTCGGTGATCGCCGAGAACGTGTCCATTGAGGCGCAGCGCGGCAGCCTCTCGGCGGCGCCGGACGGCCACGCCATCAGCGGCACCGAGGGCAAGGCGCTGTTCGTCTACAACTCGCTGTTCAACGAGATCCGCGACAACCTCTTCGCCCGCACCGAGATCGGCATCCACATGACCGCGGGCTCCGAGGACAACGTCTTCCACGGCAACGCCTTCGTCGCCAACGAGACCCAGGTGAAGTACGTGGCGCTGCGCGAGCAGGAGTGGTCCCATGAGGGCAGCGGCAACTACTGGAGCGACTACCTGGGCTGGGACCTGAGCGGCGACGGCCTGGGCGACATCCCCTACGAGCCCAACGACTCGGTGGACCGGTTGCTCTGGACCTATCCCATGGCCAAGATCCTGATGAACAGCCCGGCGGTACAGGTGCTGCGCTGGGTGCAGCGCGAGTTCCCGATCCTGCGCCCGCCGGGCGTTCGCGACAGCCATCCGTTGATGGCCCTTCCCGACTGGATGGCGGAGACACTGCAATGACCCAACCGGTGATCGAGATGCACGCGGTCGGCAAGCGCTTCGGCAAGCTGACCGCCCTCGACGAGGTGAGCCTGACCCTGGGCGAGGGCGAGGTGCTGGGCCTGATGGGCCACAACGGCGCCGGCAAGTCCACCTCCATGAAGCTGATCCTGGGGCTGATCCGGCCCACCAGCGGCACCCTGCGGGTGTTCGGCCACGACCCCGGCGGTAGCGCGGCCAACGACCTGCGCCTGCGCCTGGGCTACCTGCCCGAGAACGTGCAGTTCTACGAGCAGCTCTCGGGCTTCGAGGTGCTCGACTACTTCGCCCGGCTCAAGTGCATCGGCTCCGGGGTCGTTGTGCCCCTGCTGGAGCGCGTGGGGCTGGGCCACGCCATGCACCGCCGGGTGAAGACCTACTCCAAGGGCATGCGCCAGCGCCTCGGCCTCGCCCAGGCGCTGATCGGCGAGCCGCGCCTGATGCTGCTCGACGAGCCCACCGTGGGCCTGGATCCCATGGCCACCCGCGACTTCTACGGCATGGTCGACGAACTGCGCGGCCGCGGGGTGAGCGTGATCCTCTGCTCCCACGTGCTGCCCGGGGTGGAGCGCCATATCGATCGGGCGGCGATCCTCGGCCAGGGACGCATGCTCGCCTCCGGCAGCATCGACGAGCTGCGCCAGGCCGCCGACCTGCCCCTGGTGGTGCGTCTGCGCACCAGCCGGGCGCCGCAACGCCTGGCCGAGTCGCTGTGGCCCCACGGCGTGCTGGCGAGACAGACGGGTGACGGCCGCCTCGAGCTGGAGGTGCCGGTACGCGCCAAGATGGCGGTGCTCCGCGAGCTCATGGCCGACCCCGAGACCGCTGACCTGGAGCTGGAGCCGCCCACCCTGGAGTCGCTCTACGCCCACTTCGACGGCACCATTCGCGACCCGGCGGAGGCCGAGCCGGCCCCCGCCACGGCCATCGACGCGCAGCAGGGGGTGAGCGCATGAGAAACCTGTTCATCGTGGCCGGCAAGGAGTTCCGCGACGGCCTGCGCAACCGCTGGGTGCTGGCGATCACCCTGGTGTTCGGCCTGCTGGCCATCGGCCTGGCCTACTTCGGTGCCGCGGCCTCGGGCCAGGTGGGCTTCACCCGGGTCTCCACCACCATCGTCAGCCTGTCGAGCCTGGCGGTGTTCCTGATCCCGCTGATCGCCCTGATGCTGGCCTACGACAGCATCGTCGGCGAGGACGAGCAGGGCACCCTGCTGCTGCTGCTCACCTACCCCATGAGCCGGGTCGAGATCCTCGCCGGCAAGTTCCTGGGCCATGCGTCGATCCTCGGCGTCTCCACCCTGGTGGGCTTCGGGGTGGCCGGGGCGGTCATCGCGCTGCTGGGGGGGGTGGAGCAGCTCGGCGAGCTGGTGGCGGCCCTGGCGCTGTTCATCCTCTCGGCCATGCTGCTGGGCTGGGCCTTCATCGGCTTCGCCTACCTGATCAGCGTCAGCGTGGCGGAGAAGTCGCGGGCGGCGGGCATCGCCCTGGTGGTGTGGTTCGCCTTCGTCATCGTCTTCGACCTGGCGCTGCTGGGCGTGCTGGTGGGTACCGGCGGCCAGGTCAGCGAGGGGCTCTTCCACTATCTGCTGCTGCTCAACCCCACCGACATCTTCCGCATCGTCAACCTGACCTTCTTCGAGGCGGCGCGGACCCAGGCGGGGCTGGCCTCCATCGGTGCCGACGCTGCCTTCCACCCGGCGCTGCTGCTCGGCACGCTGCTGGCCTGGGTGGCGGTGCCGCTGGGCCTGGCGCTGTGGATCTTCCGCCGCCGCGAGATCTGACGAGGAAACCGACGAATGCTGACACGCAGGAGGTTCATCATCGTGCTGGGCGGCGTGACCCTGGCGGGGCTGGCCGGCTGCGGCGGCGAGGAGGAGGTGGCCGCGGCCTGCGAGCCGCGCCCCTTCCGGGACGACGACGAGTGCGCGGTGTGCGGGATGTTCATCGCCGGGTTTGCGGGCCCCAAGGCCCAGGCCCGCCTGCGAGACGGTCGACTGCTGACCTTCTGCTCCACCTCGGACCTCTTCGTCTGGCTGCTGCAGCCCGACTCGGTGCCCCAGCTGCGCCGGGCCTATGTCCACGACATGGGCGCCACCGAGTGGGAGCGGCCGTCGGACGACGCCTTCATCCCCGCCGACGTGGCGGTCTACGTGACCGAGCAGCCGCTGATGGGCGCCATGGGGCCGACCCTGGCCTCCTTCGGCAGCGAGGAGGCGGCGCGGGCCTTCATGGCGGAGCACGAGGGGCGCCTGCTGGCCTACGAGGAGGTCGACGTCCAGGTGCTCAACGACCTGGCCCGGGCGCATATCCGGCGCGCCATGTAGATGGGGCTTGCCCCGCAAGCGCAGCGCCCCCGGCAGCCAGGCTGCCGGGGGCGCTGGGGTTGTCGCCGCCGGGGCTCAGAGCACCGGTTCGAGCATGAAGTCCACCGCGGCCTTCACCTCCTCGTCGCTGAGCTGCAGGTGCCCGCCCTTGGGCGGCATGGCCTGGAAGCCGTTGATGGAGTGGTCATAGAGGGTCTCCATGCCCTGCTCCAGGCGCGGGGCCCAGGCGGCCTCGTCGCCCTTGATGGGGGCGCCGGCGGCACCGGTCATGTGGCAGGCCATGCAGGCCTGGTTGTAGATCGCCTCGCCGTCGGGCTCGGCCTGGACGGCGGCCGAGAGAGTCAGGGCGGCAATGCCGGTGAGGGCGGCGGCAGCCAGTCTTTTCATAACCAATCTCCATGATGCATCTTTCTGGGTGGTGCAGGCCCGGGAGCCCTGATGGCCCCGGGGCCCGGGTGTCCCCATGGTGCCAGCAGGTTCATGGGGGGGTACTGACATGAATCAGCATAAGGTTCGTCGAGGTGAAGGCGGTGTGCAAGTGGTGCCGCCGGCCTCAGGGAGCCGGCTCGATGCGCAGCAGCTGGGCGAGCTTCGGCTGCTGCGGCCCGAGCATGTCGGCCAGGGTGTACTTGTCGAGCACGGCCAGGAAGGCGTGCAGCGCCTCGGCCAGGATCGGCTTGAGCCGGCAGGCCGGGGTGATCAGGCACTCGTTGTGGTCACCGAAGCACTCCACCAGCAGCAGGTCGTGCTCGGTGTCGCGCACCAGGCCGCCGATGGTGATCTCCTCCGGCGGACGCTTGAGCAGCAGGCCGCCGTTCTTGCCGCGGATGGCGGTGATGTACCCCTTGTGGCTGAGCTCCTGCACGACCTTCATCAGGTGGTTGTGAGAGACCTCGAAGCGATCGGCGATCTCCTGGATGGTGGAGCGCTGCTCGCCCTTGACGGCCAGGAAGATCAGCACGCGCAGCGAGTAGTCGGTAAAGCGGGTCAGGTGCATGGCGGGATCCAGCCCTTGTCTACTTGATATCGGTCAATGGTGACTGGTTAACAAGCCTTCATTCTACCACTTCCCTTGCGCCGGTTATGGGAATGGCTGCGGCATCGGGTCGCGTCAGCAGGAAGGCTGCCACGGTGCAGAACAGCACGGCGGTCAGCACCAGCACGATCGGCGGTGCCCCGCCGGCCCACAGCATCAGCCAGCTGATCACCAGCAGCACCAGCGCCAGGCGCTTGGCGCGCCGGGGAATCGCACGCCGGTCGCGCCAGGCATGCAGTGTCGGCCCCAGGCGAGGATGCCCCCACAGCCAGCGGGCCAGGCGCGGCGAGCCCTTGGGGGCGGCCCAGGCCGCGACCAGCAGGAAGGGCGTCGTGGGCAGCAGCGGCACCACCAGCCCGGCCGTGCCCAGGCCGATGCAGCCGTAGGCCAGGCCGCTCCAGACCAGGCGCGAGAACCGAAGTGCCATGCAGGACCTCCCGGATTGTCAGGGGTTGTCACTAAGTAGTATTTTACATGCATGTTAAAGCGCGACGCAAAGAACTTTGGTGCCGGAGGCCCACCACGGGCCTCGACCGTGCCCGCCTGGCGCTGGCTCTTCCCGCTGGCGGCCCTGCATGCGGCCCTGCTGGTGCCGCTCTCGCTGCTGTCGCTCTACCACCTGGAGGCGCTGCCGCTGCTGGCCTCGCCTGCGGCCCATGGACGCGAGCTGCTGTTCGGCTTTGCCCTGGCGGTGATCGCCGGCTACCTGCTGGGACCGCTACCGCCGCGCCGGCTGCAGGCGCTGGTCGGGCTGTGGCTGGTGGCGCGCCTGGGCGGCCTGGCCTGGCCGGGCGCCCTGCCGGTGACCCTGGCCGATGCCGGCTTCGCGCTGCTGGTGGCCTGGTGGCTGGTGCCGCGCTTCATCGCCGCCAGAAAGTGGCGCAACCGGGTGCTCTCGCCGCTGCTCGGGCTGCTCTGCCTGCTGGCGGTCGTCACCCTGTCCTGGCGCCACCCGGGCAGCCTGCCCACCACGGCGCCGCTGATGCACCAGGGCGTGCTGTGGCTGGTGCTGCTGATGGTGTTCATGGGCGGGCGGGTGCTGGCGCCGGCGGTGAACGGCCACCTGATGGCCAGCCGACGCCAGGCCGGCGCCGGAGTGCAGCCGCGCCTCGAGGCGGCGCTGATCCTGCTGCTGGGCGTCACCCCGCTGCTGATGCTGTGGTCGCCGCTGCGGCCCCTGGCGGCAGGGCTGGCGCTGGTGGCGGGCCTGCTGGTGCTGGTACGGCTGTGGCGCTGGCGGCCCTGGGCCTGCCGCGAGCGACCCGACCTGCTGGGGCTGATGCTGGGCTACGCCTGGCTGGGCGTCGGCCTGCTGCTGCTGGCGCGGGCCTGGTGGCAGCAGCCCCACGCCAGCGCCACCCTGCACGCCTTCACCATCGGGGCGCTCGGCACCCTGGCCTCCGGCATCATGCTGCGCCAGGCGATCCTGCGCGCCAAGGCACGCCCCGAGGCGGAGCCGCTGCTGCTGCCCCTGGCGCTGCTCTTCTCCCTGGCCGCGCTGCTGCGCCTGCTGGCGCTCGATGCCGGCCAGCACTGGCTCGCCCTGCTGTGGGCCTCGGCGCTGGCCTGGAGCCTGGCCTGGGGGCTCGCCGCCTGGCGGCTGCTCCACTGGTGCCGTCGCACGGTACCTCGCAGCAACGCGCGTGCAGAGGCCGATAGCGAGGGGCGCCGGGGGCAAGCTTAAGAGGAGGTCCTGCGCCAGGGATGGCGTCGGTAGCGTACAGGGAGGTATTCAAAGCGCCTCCTCGCAGGCTTGTCGACGGATCAGCCCCGAGTGAATCTCAGGTGATGGAGGCTTGATCCAGGTCAGCTACCTCGAGAAGGGTACCGACGCGCCGGGCCCTGAATGGCATACTCTGCCCCATACGGCGGCGCTGCGGTGTCGCCCCCCGGTTCAAGAGGCTGTTACCCCATGCAAGACGACCTGCTGTTCGATCGCCCCCTGGTCGAGAAGTACGACCGACCCGGGCCGCGCTACACCTCCTATCCCACGGCGCCCCAGTTCCATGCGGCCTTCGCCGAGGACGATTATCGCGCCGCCGCCGAGCGCAGCAACCGGGCCGAGACGCCCAAGCCGCTGTCGGTCTACGTGCATATCCCCTTCTGCAAGAGCCTCTGCTACTACTGCGCCTGCAACAAGATCATCACCCACAATACCGAGCGGGCCGCCGAGTACCTCGAGTGGCTCAAGCAGGAGATCCGCGTGCAGGGTGCGCTGTTCGACGAGAGCCGCCGCATGACCCAGCTGCACCTGGGCGGCGGCACGCCCACCTACCTGAGCAACGCCCAGCTCGGCGAGCTGATGGCGGCGCTGGACGAGGCGTTTCACTTCGCCCCACCCGCCGAGCGCGAGTTCTCCCTGGAGGTGGACCCGCGCACCGTGACGCCCGGGCAGATCCACGAGCTCCATGACCTGGGCTTCAATCGCCTGAGCTTCGGCGTCCAGGACTTCGATGAGGATGTCCAGCAGGCCGTCAACCGGGTCCAGAGCGAGGAGCAGGTGGTGGCACTGGTCGAGGCGGCCCGCGAGGCCGGCTTCCAGTCGGTCAGCGTCGACCTGATCTACGGCCTGCCGCTGCAGACCGTGGCCAGCTTCGACGCCACCCTGGACAAGATCATCGCCCTGCGGCCCGATCGTATCGCCGCCTACAGCTACGCCCACCTGCCGGAGCTGTTCAAGGCCCAGCGACTGATCCGCCCCGAGGACATGCCGCCGCCGGAGCGCAAGCTGGAGCTGCTGGAGCTCACCATTCGCCGGCTGTCCGAGGCGGGCTATGTCTACATCGGCATGGACCACTTCGCCCTGCCCGACGACGAGCTCTCCCTGGCTCGCGAGAACGGCACCCTGCAGCGCAACTTCCAGGGCTACTCCACCCACGCCGACTGCGACTTGATCGGCCTGGGCATCACCTCCATCGGCAAGGTCGGCGACACCTACAGCCAGAACGTCAAGGAGACCGCCCAGTACCAGCACCGCCTGGAGGCGGGGCGCCTGCCGGTGTTCCGGGGCTACCGGCTCAGCGACGATGACCGCCTGCGTCGTGACGTGATCAACGCCCTGATGTGCCACGGCCGCATCGACTTCGCCGCCATCGAGGCCGCCCACGGCATCGACTTCCGGGACACCTTCGCCGATGCCCTCGAGGCGCTCGAGGAGATGGCCGCGGATGGCCTGCTGGCGATCCGCGAGGGCGAGATCGAGGTGCTGCCCGCCGGCCGGCTGATGATGCGCAACGCCGCCATGGCCTTCGACGCCTACCTGAGCCACGGCCCGGGGCGCTATTCGCGGACGGTCTGATTCCGCCGGCGCTCGACCTGCTCGATCCAGGCGCCGCGACGGAGGAGGCGCTGCCAGCGTTGAATGGCCTGCCGCCGCGCGGCATCTGGTCCCGGGCAACCTGCGCAAGCGGGTCATCGAGCGCCGGGGAAGGGAGTAGACGGCCTAGCGTTGATGGTCAAATTTCACGACATCTTGTGCTTGATACTGTCGAATGGTCTATATATGGTACGCAGCCGTGTCGGGCGGTCGTGCCGGGCGGGGCTTGACGCATGTCAGTGCGAATGTCTTTCATGAGGCCTAGGATGAGCGGTTCAGCGGCCTCGGCCGCATCGTCATCAGGAGCATCAGCATGTCCTTGCCTTTCCCGTCACTGCCCCTGCCGTCCCCCCCGTCCCCGGCCCGCCTGATCCGTGCCATCGATCCGCGGGTACCGGTGGGCGTCAAGCGCCGACTGGTGGCGCCGCTGCTCAACCGCACCTTCGCCGAGCCCCTGGCCGAGGGGGAGTTCGACGCCCTGGACGGGCGCCGCATCACCCTGGCCATCGAGGACCTGGGCATGGCGCTGACCCTCACCCTCGAGGACGAGCGCCTGACGGTGTGTGCCGAGCCCGGCGAGGCCACCATCCGCGGCGGCTGGCGCGAGTTCCTCTGCCTGGCCACCCGCCGCGAGGACCCCGACGCGCTGTTCTTCCAGCGCCGCCTGCTGATCGAGGGCGACACCGAACTGGGGCTGATGGTCAAGAACCTCCTCGACGGTCGCGAGGAGGGGCTGGCCCAGGGCCCCCTCGGCGAGCTGCTGGTCCGCCTGGAGCGGCTGGCTCGCCGCGATACCTGACCCAACCCGATAATTGCCACAGCTCCGGAGACCCGCCGAATGAGCACTTCCACCAAGGCCGTCAAGTCATCCAACGAGGTGCCCCTGCAGGCCCCCTCCCGCGACATCTGGGATGCCAAGTACCGCCTCAAGGACCGCCACGGGCGGCCCGTGGACAAGGACGTCTCCGCCACCTGGGAGCGGGTGGCCCGCGCCCTGGCGGCGGTGGAAGGCGACAAGGCCGACGAGTGGCTGCCGAAGTTCCGCTGGGCCCTGGAGAACGGCGCCATCCCCGCCGGGCGGATCATGTCCAACGCCGGTGCCGAGGCCTACAAGCCGGCGGTGAGCCTGATCAACTGCACGGTGTCGCGCACCATCCGCGATTCCATGCACGACATCCTCGACAGCGTCGTGGATGCCGGCATGACCCTCAAGGCGGGCTGCGGCATCGGCTACGAGTTCTCCACCCTGCGCCACAAGGGCGCCTTCGTGTTCGGCGCCGGCGCCGGCACCAACGGCCCCCTGGCGTTCATGGATATCTACGACAAGATGTGCTTCACGGTGGCTTCGGCGGGCGGTCGTCGCGGCGCCCAGATGGGCACCTTCGACGTCGGCCATCCCGACGTACGCGCCTTCATCGAGGCCAAGCGCGAGGCGGGCCGCCTGCGCCAGTTCAACCTCAGCCTGCTGATCACCGACGAGTTCATGGAGGCGGTGAAGAACGACGCCGACTGGCCGCTGGCCTTCCCGCTCCACGCCGGCGAGAAGGAGGACGTGGGGGCCGAGGAGCTGATCTACCGCGACTGGCCGGTGATCGAGGAGGGCTACACCGTCGACGCCGAGGGTCGCGTGGCCTGCCGCATCGTCGAGGTGATCAAGGCCCGCGAGCTGTGGGACACCATCATGCGTTCCACCTACGACTTCGCCGAGCCGGGCTTCATCCTGATCGACCAGGTCAACCGCATGAACAACAACTGGTTCTGCGAGGAGATCCGCGCCACCAACCCCTGCGGCGAGCAGCCGCTGCCGCCGGAGGGCGCCTGCCTGCTCGGCTCGGTGAACCTGACCCGCTTCGTCATCGACCCCTTCGGCAAGAAGCCGCGCTTCGACTGGGAGCGCTACCGCCAGGTGGTGGCGATCTTCACCCGCATGCTCGACAACGTGGTGGAGATCAGTGGCCTGCCGCTGGAAGGCCAGCGCCGCGAGATCGAGGCCAAGCGCCGCCACGGCATGGGCTTCCTGGGCCTGGGCTCCACCCTGACCATGCTCAAGATCCCCTACGGGTCGCCGGAGTCGCTGGCCTTCACCGAGGAGGTGAGCCGCAACCTGGCCGTCGAGGGCTGGAAGCAGGCCCTCGAGCTCTCCCGCGAGAAGGGCGTGGCGCCGGCACTGGCCGAGGACTACGAGATCACCCCGCGGATGATGCGCGAGCGCCCCGAGCTCAAGCAGGATGGCTACGAGGTCGGCGACAAGGTGCCCGGTCGCATCCTGCACGCCCGCTACAGCCGCTACATGCAGAAGGTCGCCGAGGTGGAGCCGGAGCTGGTCGCGGCGCTCGCCGAGCACGGCGCGCGCTTCACCCACCACAGCTCCATCGCACCCACCGGCACCATCTCGCTGTCGCTGGGCAACAACGCCTCCAACGGCATCGAGCCGTCGTTCTCGCACCGCTACTTCCGCAACGTCATCCAGGCGGGCAAGAAGACCAAGGAGCAGGTGGAAGTGTGCTCCTTCGAGCTCGCCGCCTACCGCCACTTCATCGCCGCCGATGCGGTCGAGAGCGACCTGCCGGACTACTTCATCACCGCCGACGCGGTGAGCCCCAGGCAGCACGTGGCGGTGCAGGCGGCGGCCCAGGCATGGGTCGACTCGGCGATCTCCAAGACGGTGAACGTGCCCACCGAGTTTCCCTTTGAGGCGTTCAAGGACCTCTACCTCGACGCCTACCAGAGCAAGCTCAAGGGCTGCACCACCTTCCGCTTCAACCCGGAGGCCTTCCAGGGCGTGCTGGTGCGCGAGGACGACCTCAAGAACACCACCTACGTCTTCGAGCTGGAGAACGGCGAGACCGTGGAGCTGGCCGGCGACGAGAAGGTCATCTACGACGGCGAGGAGCACAACGCGGCGAACCTCTATGACGCGCTGAAGGAAGGCACCTATGGCAAGTGGTAAGCCACGACCTGCTGCGCTCGCCGAGGCGGCGTTGCAGTCTTTCTCGGAATGCTCATTTACGGCTCGTAAACTCCGCTTCCTCGAAATCCTGCGCCTTGCCTCGCCTTCGCTCGTGACGGTCGTCAGTGGCCGTCACGCCAGCGTCACCGCACAACTTTCCGGAGGAGCCTCCTGATGGCCGTCGAGATTTCGTCAAAGATCGTCTCCTACAGCGTCAAGAAGGCGGTGGAAGAGCCGCCGCTGGCCGAGGAGAACCCGCTCACGGTGCGCATTCCCTCGCGCCCCGAGGGCACCCTGGAGGCCGTGTCGGAGAAGATCTCCTACGTCGGCGCCGAGGGGCGCAAGAAGGTCTACCTGCTGGTGTCGTTCATGCCCGTGGAGGGCGTGCTGGGCGGCAAGCGGGTGGTGATCGAGCGCCCGGTGGAGTTCTTCTTCCCCTCCGGCCAGCTCTCCAGCGAGCACCAGTGGATCACCGCCACCATGCGCAGCCTGTCGCTGGCCGCCCGTGGCGGCTACGTCACCCAGGCGGTGGCCGACCTGCGAAAGGTGGCCTGGGACAAGGGCCTGGTGCGCTGCGGCATGAACCGCTGGGGCAAGCCGATGTTCCATGACTCCGAGGTGGCGGCCATCGCCTGGTCGATCCAGCAGATCCTCTACCGCCGCGGCTTCCTCGACCAGGACGGCAACCAGGTGCCGGTGGAGGACCTGGTCAGCCGCTATGCCCAGCGCCTGGCCAGCGGCCATCCCTGGCAGCCGCCCACCCCGGAGGAGATCGAGCAGGCCGAGCGCAAGGCCGCCGACAAGGGCGACGGCCCCACCGTGGTGGGCCACTGCCCGGAGTGCAACGGCGAACTGATCATGATGGACGGCTGCCCCACCTGCTACGCCGGCTGCGGCTGGTCCAAGTGCGGGTAACAACGGTGCGGGAAGCAAGAGCGCGGGCAGGCTGACCGTCAGCCGGCAATAGTCCACCGCCCCGGGTCACGCGAGTGGCCCGGGGCGGTGGCGTTTCCGGGGGACTGGCGCTCAGTGATCGTGGGAACTGGCGTTGCCGGCGATCACATTGTGTACATCCTCCATATAGTGCACGTAGTGCACATAGTGGTCGACGAACTCTCGTCCAAGCTCGGGGTCGTCGCCGGCGCGTTGCCTGGCCGCCAGGGTGGCCTCGAAGGCCGATCGGGCCTCCTGTTCGAACTTCTCGACAATGCGCGCCAGAAAGGCATCGATCTCGCCCTCTTCCAACGCCCTGTCGGCGAGCTGAACGGCGGGGTCAATCTCGCCGGCCGGCTTGATGCCGGTGAAAGGCGCGCCTTCATAGGCACGGTGCGTTTCTACCAGCTTGGCGAAGAACTGCTGGTCAGCCAGCTCCCGGGCATTGTCACCTAGTGCGCGCACCTCGAGGGTCTTGTCGAACACGGCCACGAGTTCTGCTTCATCCTCGGCGGGGATCCACTTGAGAACCGGCGTGATGTCCCCTGCGTTCAAGGCGGCTCGGGCCTCGGTGATGACGGGGCCGTCGAGGGCATCGCAGTGGGCGAACGCCGGGGTGGCCAGCGGCAGGGCAAGGGCGGAAGTGGCAGCGATGGCCAGCAGGTGCTTGCGCAGTGGCAGGGTCATGGTGTCTTGCTCCGAAATCGTGGATGGGCCAGTCGAGCGGCATGCCGACTGTACCTCCATGTTAGGGAGCCGAGACGTCTGGGTCGTTCGAAAGCCTGCGTTCGAACTTCATTGAAAAGCATTTGATATCAATATCTTGATGGTTGTTTTTCGTGCTTCGGAAAGTCGAACGTCGAGGGGGGCGGTTGATGAGCGTGCCGAGTGGCTACGAGCGGGCGCGGTAGGCGCTGGGTGTCATGCCGGTGGCCTTCTTGAAGGCCGTGTTGAACACTGACTTTGAGTTAAAGCCCGAGTCGTACATCACCTGCAGGATGGTGGTGCCGGCCTCGGCGGCTCTCAGCTGGCGACAGGCCTCGGCGATGCGATGGTCGCTGACGAATTCGAAGAAGTTCTTCTCGAGCCCCTGGTTGATGGTTCGCGACAGTTCACGGGTGGACACGCCAAGCTGCCGGGCCAGCTGCTCCACCGTCAGGTTGGCGTCCAGATAGGGCCTGGTCTCTGCCATGTGGTTCGCGAGGCGCCGGAGCAGTGCGCCATCCACTTCTCTGTCCGGTGGGCTCAGGTCGTCCTCTCCCTGCGCGAGGCGTGCCTGCTCGGCACTCAGTCCCGAGAAGATGACGGGCTGGCGAAGGGCGTTGATGATCAGGTAGTTGATAAACAGGAAGCCAGTGACGGCGCCGATGGTGGAGACCCACAGGGCGCTGGCGCTGCTCTTGAAGACATGAGCGGAGAGGCAGTAGAGCAGGCTAAGTGTCCAGACGAAGGCGTAGCCGATCAGCAGCGTGCGCAGCCAGGCCAGCTGCTTGTTCTCCAGGTTGGAGAAGAGTCGGCGTACCGTGGTGCCGAAGCGGCCGAGCGCTCGAATGGTGGCCCAGAGGTAGCCCAGGAAGACCAGGTGGATGGCGGCGGCCAGCAGGGGAGAGGTGAGTACGCTCGGGTGGTCGCGACTCTGCAGGATCTGCAGCTTCACCTCGCCGGGCTGCAGGTAGTACTCCACCAGGAAGATCGCCGACACCACCCAGAACAGCAGGGTATGCACGGCATGCCTTGGCCTCAGGCAAAAGTCGCGATACATCAGTGACTGGGCATAGAGATAGAGCAGGCTCGCCTGGAGCAGGCCGACCAGACTGCCCAGGTAGGCCAGGTTCGGGTGCTGAAGGGCCATCCCGGTGGAATAGAGGAAAACCTCGCTCAGGCCGGCCGCGAAAGTCAGGACGCTGGCCGCCAGCAGGCGGTTGCTGATCAGTCGGAACGTCTCAGGCAATAGCAGGAAGGCGGCCAGGCCCAGCGACTGGATGATGCTGGTGGCCAGCAGAAGATCAACCAGCGTCAGATACATGATGGTGACTCGCCCTGGTGTTCCGTGTCAGCCGCGCAACTCGACCCGATCGAAGTGACGCCCGAGCCGCCGCACCAGGGTCTCCAGGGCCTCCCGGGGCGGGGCATCGGCCACCGGCCGGCAGTAGGCCGGATCCCGGCAGCGCTCCAGTCGGGCGAGCTGGATGACGTAGCGGCGCACGCCGCAGTCGGCCAGGGTCATGGCCAGCCGCTCCAGCGCCTCCAGGGTGAAGTCGCGCCAGTGCACCGTGGTGCGGCACTCGAAGGGGATGTCGCCCTCCAGCAGCAGCGACAGGCTGCGGGCATGGCGCTGCCAGATCCCGCGCCGCCCGCCGATGCGGTCGAAATCGACGCCGCGCCCCTTGGTATCCAGCGCCACCCAGTCGAGCCGGGGCAGAAGCGGTTCCAGACGCTCGGGATAGGTGCCGGCGGTATGCAGCCCCACCGCCAGGCCCAGGGCCCGGCAGGCGTCGGCGGCGGCCGGCAGGTCGGCGTGCAGGGTGGGCTCGCCGCCGCTGAACACCACGGCGTCCAGTTCGCCGATCCGTGCGGCGAGCAGCGCCTCGATCGCCTCCCACTCCCCCGGAGTGCCGCGGCGGGGAGCGGCCATGGTGCTCGCGGTCTCGCAGTAGCCGCACTGCAGCGGGCAGCCCTGCAGGTAGACCACCGCCGCCCGGTGCCCCGGGAAGGCCCGGTCGTCCCGGGCGTCGAAGCCGGCGATGGGCAGGTGCGGGGTCGGCAGGGTCACGGTGTCGATGGCTGGTGCGGGATGGCTCATGGGAGTGTCGCTCCTCGGGTGTTGTCCATGCCGGGGCGGCCGTGCCAGTAGCCGTCGCAGATCTCGGCGTCCACCAGGCTCAACGGGTCGGGGGCGGGAAGTGCGCCGCGCCGCGCGGCATCGAAGGCGGCCACCACCTCGGCCATGCCCTCGGGGCGCGGGCTGAGGCGGGCGATCCCGACGCCCATCTGCGCCATGGCCGGGACCTCGTGGCGCAGGTCCTGGCAGGCGCCGGAGAGGGTCTGGATGCCGTTGAGGGTGAACACCTGCCGGGATTCCTGGGAGCGCAGGGTGAGGCCCTCCGGGTGCTTCTGGCAGACGAAGCGACAGCGGTCCTTGGGCTTCTGGTAGCGCCGCGCGGTGAAGCAGCGCGACGACCAGGCCAGCGGCAGGTGACCGTAGGCGAACACCTCGCAGGGGGCCTTGAGCCCCGCTTTGCGGCTGTCGGCGAGCAGCCGGGCCAGGTCGTCACGGGACATCTCCACCGGGGCCTGCCAGCGCTGCATGCCGGCGCGAGCCAGCACCGCCAGCGTCGCCGGGTTGTAGAGGTTGAGCGCCGCCCCGGCGACGAAGGGCAGCCCATTGGCGGAGAGGCGCTGCAGCGCGCTCTGGTCGTTGGCCTCGACCAGGAACTCGCCGTTGTCGCACAGCTTGCGCAGGTCGCGCAGGTCGGCCTCGGACTCGATCAGCGTCTGGCTCGAGAGCACCACCTGCTTGCCGCTCTGGGCCAGCTCGCGGCCGATGCCCAGCCAGTCGTCGAGCTTCATGTCGCGGCGCCGAGAGCACACCGACTCGCCGAGATGGACGATGTCCACCGGCCAGTCGGCGGCCTCGCGATAGAAGTCGGCGTAGCCCTCGCGGGTCCAGTAGAAGAGCACCGGGCCGAGCGACAGCTGGAGCGTGGGGATGGCGGACATGGGCTCTCTCTTATTTCCAGCGGCGCTCGTAGGCGCCCAGGGTGGTGGTGCTGCCTTCCGAGACCTCGCCGAGACTGGCCATCCAGGCGGCATCCGGGTGGAAGTGCCCGGGCGTCCGGTCGAGACGATCGAGCGCCTGGCGCCAGATGCCGGCGACCTTCGACACATAGGCCGGGCTGCGTTGGCGCCCCTCGATCTTCACCGCGCTGATGCCGAGCTCGGCGAGTTCCGGCAGCAGCTCCAGGGTGTTGAGGCTGGTGGGCTCCTCGATGGCGTGGTAGGTCTCGCCACCGACCTCGAAGCGGCCCTTGCACAGGGTGGGGTAGCCGGCGTTCTCGCCCTCGCCGTAGCGGTCGATCAGCACGCCGTTGAGACGCGACTCGAGCCCCTCGGGGGTCTCCTCCCAGCGCACGTGGGCCGCCGGCGAGCAGACGCCGCGGGTGTTGGGCGACTCGCCGGTGAGGTACGACGAGAGGTAGCAGCGCCCCTCGGCCATGATGCACAGGCTGCCGAAGGCGAACACCTCGAGCTCCACCGGGCTCTTTTTCGCCAGGTCGCGCACCTGGGTGATCGACAGCACCCGCGGCAGCACGGCGCGCCTGATGCCGAACTGGTCGTGGTAGAAACGCAGTGCCTCGTGGCTGGTGGCCGAGCCCTGCACCGAGAGGTGGCGGGCGAGGTCCGGGTGGCGACGAGCGGCGTAGTCGAGCAGGCCCATGTCGGCCAGGATCAGGGCGTCGACGCCGAGCTCGGCGGCCTGGTCCACGGCGCGGGTCCACATGGCCCAGCCGTCCGGCTGCGGGTAGGTGTTGATGGCGCAGAAGACCCGCCTGCCGCGGGCATGGGCATAGTCGATGCCCTCCCGGGCGCGCCGGTCGGTGAAGTTGAGGCCGGCGAACTGGCGGGCGTTGGTGGTGTTCTGGAAGCCGAAGTAGACGGCATCGGCGCCTTCATCCACGGCCCGCTTCAGGGCCGGCAGGTTGCCGGCCGGGCAGACGAGCTCCATGTCGCTCTCCTCGCTGTCTCGTAAACCCGACCATGCTAGTCGACCACTCACCGGAGGCCCTTGACGCGGGTCATGGCGAGGCGGATTCGGGTGGCCGGTCACCTGCGAGACCCCCACGGATGGCCATGGGGACACGCGGTGATGCTCGTTCAGGCGTCGGCTGGCCTGGCGTCGCAGAGCGGGCAGAAATCCGCCTGTTCGCCGTGGCCCAGGCGCAGCCCGGTCCGCTTGTCGGCAATCTGCCGGTAGAGCCGCTGGAAGCCGGGACTGCCTTCGGCAGGGCTCGAGAGCGAGATCCGGGGCGACATCCTGTCCAGCTCCTCGGCGGGGATGCACTGCTCGATGAGGGGGAAGACGTGGCGGTTCTCGGTATGCAGATGATGGTGGTAGAGCTCGCTGAAGGCGCGTGCCAGGTCGAGCCGGCGGGTTTCCAGTTCGGCATCCGGCGCTTCGTCTGCCAGGCGGCGAAACGCCTCCTCGAGCTCGCGACCGTAGGTCGTGATGCGTCGGTGCTCCTCGACCAGCACCTCGAGGGTGTCGCGGCTGTCGGGATGGCACGCGGCGAGCCGCTCGAACAGGGTGTGCTCCACCCGGTGATGCCACTCCTCCGGCTGGCGGGTCAGGTAGTGACAGAGCCTGGCCAGCAGCCGGTAATCGGGCGTTTCATCGCAGGCCGCGATGTGCAGCTGGCGGTCGAGGATGCAGAGCAGCGCCTCGTAGCGATAGTGGTCGGCGTGCAGGCGTTCGAGAATGATGGCTTTCATGGTGGCCTCCCCGGTGCGTCGCCGAGATTGGCGACGCACCGTCGCGTGTGCGACCGGCTCAGCCGGCGCGTTCGAAGAGCAGGTTGTTCTCCAGGTGGATGTGCTGCCTCAGGTCGTCGCGGAACTCGTGCAACCCGGTGTAGAGGGCGCGCCAGGTGGTGCAGGCGCCCTTCGGCGGGGTGATGTCGTGGGTCAGCGCCGCCAGCTGCTCGAGGTGAACGCCGTGGTCGTCGTGTTCGTGGCGCATCACCGTGATGGGCCCCTGGGCCTGGGCACCGAGGCCACGGCGCAGCATCGGGAAGAGGATCTGCTCCTCTTTCTGCATGTGGCTCTCCATCTCCTGGTGGATCCTGGTGAGCAGGTCGGCCAGCCCGTTGGGGCAGGCGTCGCGCTCGCCGTGGACCTGTTCGACGCGACGGGCCATGCGCACCAGCTCGGGCAGCTGCTGGCGGTGGACATCGTGGTAGCGGGTCAGGATATGGTCGATCAGCTCGTCGTTGCTGGCCGACTGCCAGTCGCGCTCGTCGCTGGCGCCTTGCGGCAGCGCCTCGAGCTCGGCGACCAGCGATTCGGGGGCCAGGCCGACGCGCTCGGCGGCCTCGCGCAGGCTGATACGACCCCCGCAGCAGAAGTCGATGGCGTGTTCGTTGAACACCCGGGTGGCGCCGGGCAGGGTCAGGGCGGTGCGACCGACGGTCTGTTCGATCAGGCTCATGTCAGGAGCTCCTGGGTCGGATGAATGACAGGGATGAGTGGTACTCTCATCTAGCAAGCGGCGTGCCAGTTCCCAAGTGCGCGTTCCATGGGGCCTGCAGGTCATGGTGGTGAAAAATACCCGAAGCGATTAGGGTAGATTGAACCCTTGACGGTGAATATCACCATGCTTGACGACACCCTTCTGGCGGACCTGGTCGCCGACCTGCCCAGCGCGGTACGCCTGCAGCGCCTGGTGCGCACCCTGCGCGAGGGATTCCGCTGCGGGGCCGTCTGCCTGCTGCACCTGGAGGAGAATGCCCTGGTGCCGCTGGCCGTGGAGGGCCTGGTGCGCGAGGCGCTGGGGCGGCGCTTCGAGGTGGCGCAGCACCCGCGCCTGGCGACCATCCTCGCCAGTCGACGCACCACCCTCTTCCCGCCGGATGCCAGCCTGCCGGACCCCTACGACGGCCTGGTGGAGCAGCAGCCGGGCCAGCCGCTGCACGTCCACGACTGCATGGGCATCAGCCTGCACGTGGAGGGCGAGCCCTGGGGCGTGCTGACCCTGGATGCCCTGGAGGCGGGCACCTTCGATGCCGATGACCGGGCCACCCTGGAGCGCTATGCGCTGCTGGTCGAGGCGGCGGTACGGGTCAGCCGCCTGGAGCGGGACCTGCGCGCCCTGCGCATGGCCCGGCAGGAGACCGGCCCGCCCCTAGCGGCCCCCGAGGCACGCGATATCCTCGGCCACAGTGCGGTGCTCCAGCGGCTGCTGCGCGAGCTGGATGTGGTGGCGGGGTCCGACCTGCCGGTACTGCTCAGCGGGGAGACCGGGGTGGGCAAGGAGCTCTTCGCCCGCCGCCTGCACCGCCGCTCGACCCGCCGCGAGGCGCCGCTGGTCCAGGTGAACTGCGCGGCACTGCCCGAGTCGCTGGCGGAGAGTGAACTGTTCGGCCACGTGAAGGGCGCCTTCTCCGGCGCCACCGCCGAGCGTCCCGGGCGCTTCGAGGCGGCCGACGGCGGCACCCTGTTCCTCGATGAGGTGGGTGAGCTGTCGCTGCCGGTGCAGGCCAAGCTGCTGCGGGCCCTGCAGGAAGGCGAGGTGCAGCGCCTGGGCGAGGATACCCCGCGCCGGGTCGACGTGCGGATCATCGCCGCCACCAATCGCCACCTGGCCGACGCCGTGCGCGACGGCCACTTCCGCGCCGACCTCTACCACCGGTTGTCGGCCTACCCGGTGGCCATCCCGCCGCTGCGCGAGCGGGGGAGCGACGTGCTGGTGCTGGCCGGCCACTTCCTGGAGATCAACCGTACCCGGCTCGGGGTGCGCAGCCTGCGGCTCTCGCCGGACGCCGAGGCGGCGCTGCTCGCCTACGCCTGGCCGGGCAACGTGCGCGAACTCGAGCACGTGATCAGCCGGGCGGCGATCAAGGCGTTGAGCCAGGGCGCGCGACGCGACGAGATCATCACCCTGGAGCCCGCCCGGCTCGACATTCCCGTCCGTGCCGAGGAGTCCGGTGGTGCATCGGGGGTGCCGCCGGGGGCGGACGTGATGGCGCCACCGACGCTGCGTGAGCGAGTGGAACAGGCCCAGCGCCGGGCGATCCGCGAGGCGCTGGCCGCCTGCGACGGGCGCTGGGCGGCGGCCGCCCGGCGGCTGGAGGTGGATCCCAGCAACCTGCACAAGCTCGCCAGGCGGCTGGGGCTCAAGGGCGGAGGCGGGACGCGCTGAGGCGAGTTGATCCTCCTGACCGGACGACTATCCTGCAAGAAGTAAAATCAATGCATGTTCAAGGCTCGAGCGCTGACCCCGACGGTTCGCGACAGCCGGCGGGAGGAGCCGAGGCATGAAACCGGGGCCTGTCGCCGCGATATTCCCCGGGCCGGCCGTACGCCAGCCGGAGATCCGCCCATGATCAAGGTACAGCTCTATCGCTATCATCCGGAGCAGGACGACCTGCCGAGAATGGCAACCCTGGACGTGGAGGAGCGTTTTCGCCAGGCCATGGTGCTCGACGTCCTCGAGCACCTCAAGCAGCGGGATCCCACCCTGGCCTATCGGCGCTCCTGCCGGGAGGGGGTGTGCGGCTCCGATGGCATGAACATCAACGGCAAGAACGGCCTGGCCTGCATCACCTCGGTCGAGTCGGTGCTGGGCGACGCCAACACCCTGACTCTGCGTCCGCTGCCCGGCATGCCGGTGATCCGCGACCTGGTGGTGGACCAGTCGCTGTTCTTCCGGCAGTTCGAGAAGGTCCGGCCCTGGCTGATCAACGATGACCCGCCCTCGGCCATCGAGCGCCTGCAAGACCCGGCGGATCGCGAGAAACTCGATGGCCTCTACGAGTGCATCCTCTGTGCCTGCTGCAGTTCGGCCTGTCCCTCCTGGTGGTGGAACCCGGACAAGTACATCGGCCCGGCCGGCCTGATCCAGGCCTACCGCTTCCTGATCGACAGCCGTGATACCGCCACCGACGAGCGCCTGGCGGAACTCGACGACCCGTTCAGCGTGTTCCGCTGCCGCCAGATCGCCAACTGCACCTGGGTCTGCCCCAAGGGGCTCAACCCCATGCGTGCCATCGGCCGGATCAAGGCGATGCTGCTGGCGCGCGGCAGCTGACCGCAGTCATGCGATACCCAACGCAGGAGGTGCGAGATGGCCTTTCGACAGGTGAAGGATCTGCTGGCCTGGATCCATGGCTTCCACGAGCAGCTCGGCGCGCAGTATGCCCGACTGGCGGAGCTGCAGCAGGACGAACGGATGAAGATGGCCCTGGTGTTCCTGGGCGATAGGCGTCGGAGGCGCGGCGGGTAGAACTGGCCGTTGGCAAGGAAGGCTGTCGTGGCATAAGATAGTAATCAGTTACTATCTTTCAGCGAGGCCGACCATGCCAGTCAAGCGCCACCTCACCGCCGAGCAGCGTCGGGAGCGCACCGTGGAGACGGTCATCGAGCTCTGCGGCCAGGAGGAGCCGGCGACGATCACCACCGGCGAGATCGCCAGGCAGATGGGCGTCACCCAGGGGGCGCTGTTTCGCCACTTCCCCAGCAAGGACGCCATCTGGGAAGCCGTGGTGGACTGGGTCGGCAAGCGGGTGATGCAGCGGCTGGATGCCGCGGCGGCCGGTGCCGGTGCGCCCCTCGAGGCACTGGAGGCCATGTTCATGGCCCATGTCGAGTTCATCGCCGAGCACCCGGGAGTGCCGCGCCTGCTGCTGGGGCAGCTGCAGCATGCCCGGCCGACGCCTGCCCGGCGCATGGTGCGCTCGCTGCTGTTCCTCTATCGCGAGCGCGTCGAGGGCCTGCTGCTGCGGGCCCGCGAGGCCGGTCAACTGAGGGCCGGGCTGGATCTCGAGGCCGCCGCCCTGCAGTTCATCGGTTCCATCCAGGGGCTGGTGATCCAGTCGCTGATGGCCGGCGAGGTGGGGCGCATCCTCGACCAGGCGCCGGGGGTCTTCGCGATCTACCGCCACGGCATCGCCGCCGACGGGGAGGAGCACCCATGAGCCGCCTGCTCAGGCGGCTGGGTCGGCTGGCCACGGTGCTGGTCGGGCTCGCGGCCGGTGTCGCGCTCCTGCTGCTGTTCGTGGCGAATCGCCAGACACCTCTGCATGGCGAGACGGCATCACCGCCGCCGAGCGTCACCGTGATAGCGGCGCAACCGCTGGATCTTCGCCTGGAGGCTCGCGGCCACGGCGTGGCCCGCCCCACCGAGACCTGGCAGGCGGTGGCCAATGTGGCGGGCCGGGTGGTGGAGCGTCATCCGGACCTGGAGAGCGGCTCGATGCTGCGCGAGGGCACCCTGCTGGTGGCGCTGGACCCCTCCCGCTACGAGCTGGCCATCGCCGAGGCCGAGGCCGAACTGGCCAGCCTGGCCGCCGAGCAGGCCCAGCTCGGTGTCGAGGAGGAGAATACCGGCCGCCTGCTGGCGCTCGAGCGGGAGCGTCTGGCGCTGGCCGAGCAGGAGCTGGCACGCATCGAGCGGTTGGCCGGCAGCGGGGCGGTGGCTCGCGCCCAGCTCGACGAGCAGCGCCGCGCCACCCTGGCCCAGCGACAGGCCGTGGCGTCGCTCGAGAACCAGCTGGCCCTGATCCCCGCCCGTGGCCAGTCCCTGAGCGCCCAGCGCGAGCGTGCCGGCACACGGCTGGCCCAGGCCCGCCGCGACCTCGAGGACACCCGCTTCGTGGCGCCCTACGACCTGCGCCTGGGCGAGGTGGAGGTGGAGATGCACCAGTTCGTGGGGGCCGGCCAGCGCCTGTTCCAGGCCGACAACCTGGCGGCCGCCGAGGTCGAGGCGCATGTGCCCTTCGCCCAGCTGCGCCGGCTGCTGGGTAGCGTGGCCCTGCCGGACCTTCCCGATGGCGCCCTGGATCTCGGCGAGCGGCTGGATCTCTCGGGAATCCGTGCCGAGGTGGAGCTGGTCGGGGCCGAGGGCGTGACCTGGACGGGGCGTGTGGTTCGGGTGGCCAGTGGCCTGGACCCCGCCACCCGTGCCGCCCGGGTGGTGGTGCGGGTCGACCATCCCTATCGCGATGCCCGGCCGCCGGACCGGCCACCCCTGCAGCGCGACATGTACGTGCGGGTTCGCCTCTCGGCCGAGGCCCCGGCCCCGCGTCTGGCGGTACCGGCATCGGCGGTGCACCAGGGCGAGCTCTACCTCGCCGACGCGAACGACCGCCTGGAGCGCCGCCCGGTCGAGGTCGCCTTCGAGCAGCACGACCTGGCGATCATCGAGGATGGCCTGTCGCCGAGCGATCGGGTGATCGTCGATGACCTGCAGCCGGCGATCAGCGGCATGGCGCTGAGCCCCCGGCGCGACGAGGCCCTGGAGCGGCGCCTGCAGGCACTGGCGGCGGGAGAGCGGCCATGATCCGCTGGTTCGCCGGGCACCCCACCGCGGCCAACCTGCTGCTGCTCCTGCTGATCGCGGCGGGGCTGTTCGCCGCCCCCGGCCTCAAGCGCGAGACCTTTCCCGACTACCGCCCCGTCGAGGCGAGCATCGAGGTGGTCTATCGGGGGGCCAGCGCCGCCGACGTCGAGGATGCCGTCTGCCGGCGCCTGTTCGACGCGGTCAAGGGCATCGACTTCCTCGACGAATTCGCCTGCGTGGCCCAGGACAACCTGGCCAGTGCCACGGCGACCATGGAGGCCGGCGGCGACCCGATCCGCTTCATCAATGACCTGGATACCGAGGTCAACGCCCTGACCGACCTGCCCACCCGCGCCGAACGCCCCGTGGTGCGCGAGTTGCATCGCAGCGACCTGGTGGCGGCGGTGGCGGTGAGCGGTGACATGCCCTTGAGCCAGCTGGAGGACTATGCCCTGGTCCTCGAGGAGCGCCTGATGACCCTGCCCGGGGTGGCGGACGTGACCATCCGGGGCATGTCACAGCGGCAGTGGCAGGTCGAGGTGCCCCGCGACGTGCTCGGCCAGCATGGGCTCTCGGCTCGCGAGCTGGCGGCCCGTGTGGCACGCCAGAGCCTCGACATGCCGCTGGGCACCCTGGAGACTCGCGACCGCGATATCCTGCTGCGCTTCACCGACCAGCGCCGCACGCTGCGCGAGCTGGACAGCCTGGTGGTGGTCTCCGACGGCGAGGGCGGGGAGCTGACCCTGGGCGAGATCGCGACCCTGGAGGAGGTGGGCGAGCAGCCCGAGGAGCAGGTGCGCTTCAACGGCGAGCCCGCCCTGGTCCTGGAGGTCAGCAAGACGCTGCGTGACGATGCCCTGGACGTGATGAATGACCTCGCCGCCCTGGTCGAGGCCGAGCGGGCGCGCTGGGATGGCGGGGTCCGGCTCGCCCTGACCCAGGACATGACCGGCATCGTGCGCGACCGGCTGCAGATGCTGGTGGGCAATGGCCTGATGGGCCTGGTGCTGGTGGTGCTGGTGATGAGCCTGTTCTTCCGCCCGCGACTGGCACTCTGGGCGGTGCTGGGGCTGCCGGCCGCCTTCATGGGGGCCTTCTTCGTGATGGCCCTGACCGGCCTGTCGCTCAACATGATCACCCTGGTGGCGCTGCTGATGGCCATCGGCATCGTCATGGACGATGCCATCGTGATCACCGACAACATCGCGGCCCACGCCCTGGAGAAGGCGTCGCCGCTGGCGGCGGTAGTCGCCGGGACCCGCCAGGTGCTGCCCGGCGTGCTGTCGTCGTTCCTGACCACGGTGGCGGTGTTCGCGCCCCTCTCGTTCCTCTCCGGCGAGCTGGGGGCGGTGCTGGAGGTGCTGCCGGTGGTGCTCATCGCCGCCCTGGCCGCCAGCCTGGTCGAGGCCTTCTGGATCCTGCCCCACCACCTCAAGGGCAGCGTTTTGAAGCTGCAGGAGGGGCGGGACTCCCGCTTCCGCGCTGCCTTCGAGCGGCGCTTCGCGGCCTTCCGCGAGGGCGTGGGAAGGCTGGCCGACGGGGCGATTCGCTTTCGCCATGCGGTGCTGGGGGCGGTGCTGGCGATCCTGCTGGCCTCCGCCGGCTTCATGGCCGGTGGCCATATCGGCAGTGAGGCGATGCCCGACATCGACGGTGACGTGCTGGAAGCACGGATCCTGATGCCCCAGGGCACTCCCCTGGCGCGTACCGAGGCGGTGGCCGAGCGGGTCGAGGCGGCGATGCGGCGTCTCGACGAGCGGCTCACCCCCGGGCAGCCCGGTGGCGCGTCGCTGGTCGAGGCGATCCAGGTACGCTTCAACCACAACGCCAGTGCCCGGGAGTCGGGGGCCCATGTCGCCACGGTGATGGTCGACCTGCTGACCGCCGAGCGCCGGCGGGTCACCCTCGACGAGCTGACCGCGGCGTGGCGCGAGGAGATCGGCGAGATCCCCGGCCTGCAGAGCCTGATCATCCAGGAGCCGGGCTTCGGCCCCGCCGGGGTCCCGGTGGAGGTGCGCCTGCAGGGCGAGGACCTGGCCGCGCTCAAGGCCGCGGCACGGGAACTGGCCGAGCATCTCGAGGGCTACGAGGCCGTCTACAATGTCATCGACGACCTGCGCCCCGGCAAGCCCCAGCGCACCCTGGCCCTGGCCGAGGGGGCGCACGGCCTGGGGTTGACCGCCGAGGAGGTGGCCACCCAGCTGCGTGCGGCGCTGCTCGGCGAGGTTGCCGACACCCAGCGCATCGGTGCCCGGGACATCGAGATCCTGGTGCGCCAGGCCGGGGGCGACCGGGACAGCCTCGACGACCTGAGCGACCAGACCATCACCCTGCCCGATGGCAGCCGCGTTCCCCTGGAGGTGGTGGCGACCCTGGCCGAGCGACACGACTGGGGCCGCATCACCCGCATCGACGGACGGCGCACGGTGACCGTGGAGGCCAATGTCGATGCCCGGCTCTCCAGTGGCCAGGCCATCGTCGACGACCTGCAAGGCGACTGGCTGGCGGCATTCCGCGCCCGCCATCCCCGGGCCGAGGTCAGCTTCGAGGGGCAGGTGGCCAGTTCCGCCGAGACCGGCGGTTCCATCGGCCGCGGCCTGCTGATCGGGCTGGTCGGCATCTTCGTGATCCTCTCCTTCCAGTTCCGCAGCTACGTCGAACCGCTGATCGTGATGGTGGCGATCCCGCTGGCCTTCATCGGCGCGATCTGGGGCCATGTGCTCATGGGCTACTATCTGTCGATGCCCTCGCTGATCGGCGCGGCGTCGCTGGCCGGCATCGTGGTCAACAACGCCATCCTGCTGATCCACTTCATCAAGGGGCACCGCGAGGCGGGCCTCGACGCGGTGGCCGCGGCCGGCCAGGCCAGCCGTGACCGGTTGCGCGCCATCCTGATCTCGTCTTCCACCACCATTGCCGGCCTGCTGCCGCTGCTGGCCGAGACCAGCACCCAGGCGGCCGCCATCAAGCCGCTGGTGATCTCGGTGGTGTTCGGCCTGCTCAGCTCCACCCTGCTGGTGCTGCTGGTCATGCCGGCGCTCTATGTGCTGCTCGATGACTGGGGGTGGACGAGGCGGTCACCGCGCGCCGCCGAGGGCCAGGCGTGACGGTCGCCGCTCGCCCTTCCCGTTCGGCAGGTGGCCCGTTACCCTGCACTCCTTGCCATTGCCATCGTGACGAAGGAGGCCCCGTGGCCATTTCCAGTTTTGCCGACCTGCTCGAGGAGGCGCGTCGTCAGCCCGAGCCGCAGCGCCTGCTGTTCGTCTTTGCCCGTGCCGAACTGCCGGACCACCCCAGCGAGGAGCAGCGCCGGCGCTTCGAGCAGGGCGAGGGCGGCGTGCTGACGCCGACCGTCTGCGTCGACAAGTCGCCCGACGAACTCAGCGACATGGCGGCGCTGGTGGCGGAGTCACGCACGACCGGCACCGAGTGGGACATCGTCTTCGTGGCGGCCATGGCCGACCAGGGCGGGCCGGCGCTCGTCGAGCAGCACCTGCAGCGCATGGTGGAGTCGCTGAAGATGGGCAGCATCGATCGGTTCCTGGCCTTCGACCGGGCCGGGGAGGTGGTCGGGTTCCAGTGAGCCCTGTGCCCACCCGGAGCCGTCGAGCACGGGGCCCGGACGGGGCCCGGACGGGGCCCCGTGCGTTTCCCGGGAGGCGATCAGGCCGCGTGGAGGGGGCGTGAGGGGCCGAAGTGCTCGTAGTGGCGGCGCTCGGCCGGCACGCCGAGGTCGTCCAGGGCACGGTCGACGGCGGTCATGAAGCCCCGGGGGCCGACGAAGTAGCAGCGCGCGCCCTCGGGCAGGTGGCGGGCCAGCAGATCGCGATCGACCCGGCCGCTGTGGTCGGCATCGTCGCCGCGCTCGTGGACGGTCACCGTGTGCAGCTGTTCCGGGTGCGCTTCGGCCAGGGCCGCGACCTCGTCGCGGAAGGCGTGGTGCTCGGCGTCCAGGGCGGCGTGCAGGTAGACCACCCGGCGACCCTCGGCCAGGGCCTGGCGCGCCAGGGGCAGCATGGGCGTCTGGCCGACGCCGCCGCTGGCCAGCAGCAGCGGCTCGTCGCCGCCCTCCAGGATCAGGTCGCCGGCGGGCGGCAGCAGCTCGACGCTATCGCCCACGCCCAGGGTGTCATGGAAGTGCCGGCTGGCACGCCCCTCGGGCTCGTGCTTGATGGAGAGGCGATAGGTGGTGCCGTTGGGCACGTCGGAGAGGCTGTAGTGGCGGTAGACCGGCACGCCGTCGAGGGTGAGCCGCACGCCGATGAACTGACCGGGGACGTGGTCCGCCACGCTGCCGCCGTCCACGGGGGCCAGCACGAAGGAGCGGATCACCGCGCTCTCCTGGCGGGTCGCGACGATGCGGAATTCGCGGGTGCCCCGCCAGCCGCCGGGGCGCCGCTCGAACTCCCGGTAACGATGGTCCTCCAGCTCGATCAGCAGCCCCGCCAGCTCCTCGTAGAGGCCGCTCCAGGCCGCGGCGACCTCCGGCGTCACGGCGTCGCCCAGCACCTCGCCGATGGCCGCCATCAGGCACTCGCCGACGATGGGGTACTGCTCCGGCCGGATGTCCAGCGAGACGTGCTTGCTCACCACGCTGGCCAGGGCGCCGCGGGCCTGCTGGGGATCCCGGCGAAGCCCCACGTAGGCCAGCACGGCGCCGGCCAGGGCCCGGGGCTGGCCGCCGTCGACCTGGTGGGCCTCGTTGAACAGCGGCTTGACCTCGGGATAGCGGGCGAACATCAGCGGGTAGAAGCGTCGGGTGATGGCGTCGAGGTGCTCGGCTACCACGGGGGCGGTGGCGGTGATCAGGCGTTCCTGGTCTGGGGTCAGCATGGGGTTCCTCAGGGGTTTATAAGATGCATTTCGCGTGCATCTTAAAGAGGAGCGATCCCGGGACCAAGCCTCGCGGGTGCGGCATCCTGTCGCGGGACGCGCTACAGCCCGATGCGGTGGGCCCGGTGGGTGAAGAAGATGCCGCTGGGCGATTCGGCCGGCAGGCGGGCCAGCTCCTCGAAGGTGCGGGTGTCGTAGACGACCACCTGGTCGCTGTCCCGGGCGGAGATCCAGATGTGCTCGCCCCGAGGGGTGAACTCCTTGTGCAGGATCGACTCGCCGGGCTCGAGGGTCTCGATGATCTCCAGCGTGCGGGTGTCGATCACCTGCACCCGGTCGTTGTCGGGGTGGGCGAAGGTGACCCAGACCTGCCGCTCGTCGGGTCGGCTCATCACGAAGATCGGCTGGCCGTGCACCTCGATGCGCCGGGTCAGCGACCAGTCGCGGGTGTCGGCCACCAGCACCTCGTGGCGACCCACGGCGGGGAAGAAGGCCTGGTCGCCGGCCATGGCCCAGCCCTCCAGGTGGGGCATCTTGTAGACCGGCAGGCGCTCCTCGCCGCGGCCGTAGTCGGGCAGGATGCGTTGCACGCCGTTCTCCGGGTGCCAGAGGTCGAGCAGGGCCATGCCGTCCTCGCCGAACAGCCCGGCGATGTAGTAGCGGCCGTTGGCGGTGACCAGGGCGTCGTAGGGCAGGCTGCCCACGTCGCGATAGCGGGTCACCTCGGGCTCCTCGGTGGACATGTCCAGGGTCCAGATCTCGCCGGCCTCGAACAGGCTGAAGACGAAGATGTTGCCTGGCACGTCCACCACGCCCACCACCTTGGCCCGGTCGGTGGTGCCGTCGGGCTTCTCGAAGGTGGCCGGCACGTCGACGACCAGCTCCAGGGTCGCGGTGTCGAAGACCTTCACGCCGCCCGGCTCGTAGTTGCCCACCGCCACGAAGCGGCCGTCCTGGGAGATGGCGCCGCCGATGCTGTTGCCGGACTGGACGATGCGCCCGTCGATCTCGCCGGTGAGCAGGTCGAGCCGGGTCAGGCCGCCGTCGCGGCCGAACACGAAGGCGTGGCGGGCGTCGCGGGTGAACTTCACCGAGGCGTGGGAGAGGTCCCCGAAGCCCTCCACGTGGCGCAGCACCGCCTTGTGGGTGGTGTCGACCAGCGCCACGCTGCCGGTGGCGCGCTCGATCACCACCCCCAGGTCGCCGGTGCCGCGCAGCTCGGCGGTGCTCTCGGCCAGGGCGGGCCCGGTGGCCAGCAGCGCCAGGGCGCCGGCGGCAAGCAGGGTCTTCAGCGGATTCGCAAGGGGCATGGCGGGTCTCCTGGGTTCAATCCTGTTCCAGCGTCTTCAGCCGGCTGTCGGTCTGCAGGTGGTCGGCGATCCAGCGGGCCTCCGCCTCGCTGAGCAGTGCCTTCCAGCCCGGCATGGCGGTGCCGGGAATGCCGTGCAGGATGATATGGGCCAGCGCCTCGGGGCTCAGGGCCTGCATGCGGTCGCGGGGGAGGGCGGGGCCCAGGCCGCCGCGCAGCGTCATGCCGTGGCAGGAGCCGCAGTCCTGGTAGAGCAGGGTCTCGAGCGCCGCCCGGCGATCCGCATCCGGCCCGGACTCGGCCAGGGCCGGCGACGGCAGCAGCAGGATGCCCAGCAGGGCGAGGATGGCTGGCAGGTGCATGGCAGGCCTCTCGATGGGGAGTGCGGCGGGCGGCACGCTTGCTCTCGAGTCTCCTTCCGGCGCCGTCGAGCTGCCTTGACGGACATCAAGGGTGGGCCGGATCACTGCCCGCCGTCGCCATCCAGAGGCATAAAAAATACCTCTTTTGACTTGTGTCAATGGCCCGGCGGATCAGCGATTGCAACCGGGAAGATGCATGTAATATGCCGATTACAGGCCTGCTCCCGCCCTGCTCGCCGTGATGGGGCCGGCAGGCACCCGTGGATGCCGAACGCAGAGGAGTCCCCCATGGTCCCGCCCGATGCCCTCGACCGGCGCCTGATCGACTGTTACCAGCGAGGCCTGCCGGTCTGCACCAGGCCCTTCGCGGCCATGGCCGATCGCCTGGGGACCACCGAGGCCGAGGTGGTCGAGCGACTCGAGCGACTCCAGCAGTACGGGGTGCTGAGCCGGGTGGGGCCGGTGTTCGACCACACCCGGGCCGGCGCCAGCCTGCTGGCGGCGGTGGCGGTGCCGGAGGCCGAGCGGGACCATTGGGCCGAATGCATCAACCGCCGCCCGGGGGTGAACCACAACTATGCCCGCGAGCACGACTACAACCTCTGGTTCGTGATGACCGCGCCGGACGAGGTGACGCTCGAGGCGCGCCTGGATGCGCTGGAGGGCGAGCTGGGACGTCCGCTGCTGCGCCTGCCGATGCTCGATGGCTACCATATCGACCTGGCGTTCTCGATTCCCTGGGCCGAGCTGGAGGGCGCATGAGAGTCGTCGATCCCTTGCCCCGCTCGACCCCGGACTCCGACGCGGCGCGTCGACTGCGCGCCCTGCTCGAGGAGGGGCTGCCGCTGGTGTCGCGGCCCTGGCGCGTGCTGGCCGAGCGCAGCGGGCTGCGTGAGGAGGAGGTGATGGCCCTGGTGCGTCGCTGGCAGGCCGAGGGCCTGATCAAGCGCCTGGGGCTGGTGGTCCGCCATCGCCGGCTGGGCCTCGACGCGAACGCCATGGTGGTCTGGGACCTGCCCGACGCCCAGGTGGAACGCATCGGCCGGCGCCTGGCCAGGGAGCCCTCGGTGACCCTCTGCTACCGGCGTCCGCGGCGGCTGCCCGACTGGCCCTACAACCTCTTCTGCATGATCCATGGCACCCGCCGCGACCGGGTGCTCGGCCAGCTGGCTGCCATCATCGATCGTCAGGGACTGGAGGGCGCGCCCCGCTGCGTGCTCTTCAGTACCCGCGCCTACCGCCAGTGTGGTGGGCGCTATGCCAGGGAGGACGTGCCCCGTGACCGCCTCTTGTCCTGATCCCGCCCGCCTGGATGCGGTCGATCGCCGGATCATCAACCGCCTGCAGGAAGGGCTGCCGCTGGTGGATGCCCCCTTCGCCGCGGTGGCCCGGGAGCTGGCGATCGGCGAGGGTGCACTGCTCTATCGGCTCGAGCTGTTGCTGCGTGACGGTGTGCTGAGTCGCTTCGGTCCCATGTATCACGCCGAGCGCCTGGGCGGTGGCCTGACCCTGGCCGCCCTGTCGGTTCCGGAAGCGGTATTCGACCGTGTCAGCGAGGCGGTGAATGCCTTCCCCGAGGTGGCCCATAACTACCGCCGGGAACACACCCTCAACATGTGGTTCGTGCTGGCCACCGAGACGCCGGGGCGTATCGGCGAGGTGATCGACGAGATCGAGATCGCCACCGGCCTGCCGGTCTTCAACATGCCCAAGGAGGAGGAGTTCCATGTCCGACTCCACCTGCCGGTCTAGACGGCTCCGGCCGGGAGAGGCCCGCCACGATGACCGGGCCCGCACCGCGCCCGCCGGCCTCGACGAGCGTGACAGGGCCATCGTGCTGGCCACCCAGGACGGCCTGCCGCTGGTGCCCGATCCCTGGCGCGCCGTCGGCCAGGCGGTCGGGCTGAGCGGCAGCGAGGTGAAGGCACGCCTGCAGCGCATGCTGGAGTGCGGGGTGATCCGGCGCATTGCCGCGGTGCCCAACCACTACTGCCTCGGCTACCTGGCGAATGGCATGACGGTATGGGACGTCGAGGATGCCGAGATCGACCGCCTGGGGCATGAGATCGCCACCCTGCCCGGTGTCAGCCATTGCTACCGCCGTCCCCGTCACCGCCCCCACTGGCCCTACAACCTCTTCGTCATGCTGCACGGCCACAGCCGGGAGGAGGTCGAGCGCCAGGCCGAGGCGATCCACCAGCGGATCGGTGCGGCCTGCCGGGATCATCGCATCCTCTACAGCTCACGCATTCTCAAGAAGACCGGCCTGCGGCTCGCAGGGCGGTCCGACCGGCCGGGCTGAGGCTCGCCGCAGGAGGAGGTTCGCATGTTCCGCGTCACCCGCTACATCAAGTCCCTGATGGAACCGGCGCCGCTCGCGCCGGCCCGTAAGCCGCCGGGTCCGGTGGTGATCTGGAATCTGATCCGCCGCTGCAACCTGACCTGCAAGCACTGCTACACCACCTCGGCGGACATCGACTTCGCCGGGGAGCTCTCCACCGCCGAGGCCCATGCGGTGCTCGACGACCTGCACGGCTTCCGGGTGCCGGCGCTGATCCTTTCCGGCGGCGAGCCGCTGATGCGACCGGACATCTTCGAGCTGTCGCGGCGGGCGCGGGCACTGGGCATCTATACCGGGCTCTCCACCAACGGCACCCTGATCGACGAGTCCAACATCGACGAGATCACCGACGTCGGCTACGACTACGTGGGCATCAGCATCGACGGCCTCGAGGCGACCCACGACGTGATCCGCCAGCGCCAGGGCGCCTTCCGGGAGTCCATGCACGCGGTGGAGCTGTGCAAGGAGCGCGGCATCAAGGTGGGCCTGCGCTTCACCCTGACCCGCGAGAACCACGAGCAGCTCGACGATATCCTGGCGCTGATCGACGAGCACGACGTCGACAAGTTCTACCTCTCGCACCTCAACTATGGCGGCCGCGGCCGGCGCCACAGCAAGCAGGACGCCTGGTACCGCATGACCCGCGACGCCATGACCCGGCTGTTCGACCACTGTCGCGCGGAGCTGGCGCGTGGCGTGGAGCGCGAATACGTCACCGGCAACAACGACGCCGACGGCCCCTTCCTGCTGATGTGGGCCCGTGAGCACTTCCCCGACCGGGCCGACGACCTGGAGCAGCGCCTGGTCAACTGGGGCGGCAATGCCTCGGGCGAGCACATCGCCAACATCGACAACCTCGGCAACGTCCACCCCGACACCTTCTGGTGGGACCACGACCTGGGCAACGTGCGCAGCCGCCCCTTCTCGGCGATCTGGCGGGACACCTCCGACCCGCTGATGGCCGGTTTCCGCCAGCGCCCGCGGCCGCTCAAGGGGCGCTGTGCCGAGTGTCGCTTCCTCGACATCTGCAACGGCAATACCCGCGTGCGGGCCTGGAAGGTGACCGGCGATCCCTGGGAGGAGGATCCCGGCTGCTACCTGACCAACGCCGAGATCGGCGTCGACGAGGGCCATGACCGGCGCGTGGCCGCGCCCTATGAGGCCATCCAGGCCACCGAGCTCTGAGCCGCGCGAGGCCGACGACCATGACCGTGACATCCCGGGAGAGCGAGCCATGACGGCATTCCGCAAGACACAACACCTGAGCTTCGACCTCGACGAGGCGCCGCTGGGCCGCGGCGAGGTGGCCATCGTCGGCGCCGGCCCCGGCGACCCGGGGCTGCTGACCCTGCGCGCCCTGTCGCTGCTGCAGCAGGCCGACTGCCTGGTGTTCGATCGCCTGGTCTCCGCCGAGATCCTCGCCATGGCCAGGCCCGAGGCGCGTCGCTTCTATGTGGGCAAGGCCTCGCGCTGCCACGCCCTGACCCAGGAGGAGACCAACGCCCTGCTGGTGCGCCTGGCCGGCGAGGGCGAGCGGGTGCTGCGCCTCAAGGGCGGCGACCCCTATATCTTCGGCCGCGGCGGCGAGGAGGCCGAGGCCCTGATCGAGCACGGCATCGGCTTCCGGGTGGTGCCGGGCATCACCTCCGCCTCGGGTTGCTCGAGCTACGCCGGCTTCCCGCTGACCCACCGCGACCATGCCCAGAGCGTCACCTTCGTCACCGGCCACTGCAAGGGGGACCGTGACCTGGACCTGAACTGGGCGGCCCTGGCCGTGCCCCACCACACCACGGTGTTCTACATGGGCCTGGCCAACGCCGAGCTGATCCGCCGCGAGCTGCAGCGCCACGGCATGCCCGCCGCCACCCCGGTCGCCCTGGTGGAGCGCGGCACCACCCCGGAGCAGCGCCATGTGCTGGCCACCCTGGGGGACCTGGTCGAGGTGATCGAGCGCGAGGCGTTCCGGCCGCCGACCCTGATCGTGGTGGGCGAGGTGGTCAGTCTGGCCAAGACCCTGGCGCCGGCCATGACCCGCCTGGCCCGCGCGCCGGATGTCGCGCTGGCCGCCTCCCCCCACCCGATCCCCGGGAGAGTCGCCCTGTGATACGACCCGCACTGCTGCTCGGCGGCCTGCTGGGGCTGCTGGTTCCGGCGCTGCCGGCCCTGGCCGATGCACCGGACCCCAACATGATCTACAACCGCCACTGCGCCATCTGCCACGGCGTGAGCCGACTGGGAGGCACAGGACCGGCGCTGCTGCCGGACAACCTCTCGCGGCTGAAGCACGACGAGGCGGTCTCGGTGATTCGCGACGGCCGCCCCGCCACCCAGATGCCCGCCTACCGTGAGCTGCTCGACGAGGCCGAGGTGGAGGCGCTGGCGCAGTGGATCTTCACGCCGCCCGAGCACGAGCCGACCTGGGACGACGCCGACATCCTGGCCAGCCACGAGGTGGCCCACCCCCATGGCAGCCTGCCCGACACGCCGGTGTTCGAGGTCGAGGACCTGCAGAACCTCTTCCTGGTGGTCGAGATCGGCGATCACCACGTCAGCCTGCTCGACGGCGACACCTTCGAGCGCATCAGCCGCTTTCCCAGCCGCTATGCGCTGCATGGCGGGCCCAAGTACACGCCGGACGGCCGCTACGTGTTCTTCGGCTCCCGCGACGGCTGGGTGACCAAGTACGACATCTACAACCTCGAGGTCACCGCCGAGGTGCGGGCCGGCATCAACATGCGCAACATCGCCGTCTCCGCCGATGGCCGCTACGTGATGGCCGCCAACTACCTGCCGCACACCCTGGTGCTGTTCGACGCCCGGGACCTCGAGCTCATCGCCACCATTCCGGTGGAGGGCCTGAACGGCGACACCTCGCGGGTCAGCGCCGTCTATGCCGCGCCGCCGCGCAACAGCTTCGTGGCGGCCCTCAAGGACATACCCGAGGTATGGGAGATCCGCTGGCCCGAGGATCTCGCCGAGGGGGACGAGCCGCTGGTCGGCGACTTCGCCCTGCACCGCATGGAGGCCCCCGACTACCTCGACGACTTCTTCTTCGACATGGAGTACCGCTATCTGGTGGGGGCGGCCCGCGGAGGCGGTGGCGGCCTGGTGTTCGACATGGACGAGGAGCGCAAGGTGGCCGACCTGCCCCTGGAGGGCATGCCGCACCTGGGCGCCGGCATCACCTGGGAACTCGACGGGCGCCGGGTGATGGCGATCCCCCACATCGACAAGGGGCAGGTCTCGGTGTTCGACATGAGCGACTGGTCGCTGGTCACCCATATCGAGACCGACGGCCCGGGCTTCTTCATGCGCAGCCACGAGAACTCCCCGTACGCCTGGGTCGACGTCTTCTTCGGGCCCCACCATGACCGCATCCACGTCATCGACAAGCAGACCCTGGAGATCGTCGAGACCCTGATTCCCGAACCCGGCAAGACCGCCGCCCACGTGGAATTCGACCGCCGCGGCGAGACCCTGCTGCTGAGCATCTGGGACGACGACGGCTACCTGCTGAAGCTCGATGCCAACACCCTGGAGGAGCTGGACCGCATGCCCATGCGCAAGCCCTCGGGCAAGTACAACGTCTGGAACAAGACGCGCTACGAGGAGGGAACCAGTCACTGACGCCGGGGAGCCTCGATAAGAAGCATGCTTGATACCTGTCATGGTTTCGGCGGCGCGCTTGGCGCACAATGGCCATATCCAAGCGTTTCAGTCGGGTATGGCGCCATGCAATCGACTTCCTCCTCTTCCGTCCGCTCCTCCACCCTGTCGCGCCTGCCGGTGGCGCGCCTGGCCTTCCGGCCCTTCTTCCTGCTGGCGGCCCTGTTCAGCGTGCTGGCCATGGGGGTGTGGTTCGCCTTCTGGCATGGCGATATCCTGCTGCGCCCCCACGGCGGGCTGATGTTCTGGCACCAGCACGAGATGCTGTTCGGCTTCGCCGCCGCCGTGGTGGCGGGCTTCCTGCTCACCGCCGTGCAGAACTGGACAGGCCTGCCGAGCCTCCGCGGCGCACCACTGCTGGGGCTGGTCGGCGTCTGGCTGGCAGGCCGGTTGCTGATGGCCTTTCCCATGGGCTTGCCGGCCTGGCTGCTGGCACTGGTCGACCTCGCCTTCCTGCCGCTCGTGGCGCTGGTCATGGCCAGGCTGGTCATCACGGCCCGGCGCTGGCGCAACCTGATCTTCCTTCCCGCCCTGACCCTGCTGAGCATCGCCAACCTGGCCATGCACCTGGGGGTGATCTACGGCGATGCCGGGCTGATCCGCGAGGCCGGTTACCTGGCGGTGCTGCTGGTCACCCTGCTGATGGTGGTGGTAGGGGGGCGGGTGATCGCCATGTTCACTGCCAACCGCCTGGGGCGTCCGAAGCCGGCGCCGGTCCCCGCCCTCGAGACCCTGGCGCTGGGCAGTACCCTGACGCTGGTGGTGGCCCAGCTGCTGGTGATGCTGGGCGTGTCGCTGCCCGCCGCCCTGGTGGCGGGGTTGATGGTGCTGTCCGCCGTGGCCAATGCCGTGCGGCTGATGCGCTGGGGCGGGCTCCACAGCTGGCGCGAGCCGCTGCTATGGGGGCTGCACGGCAGCTATGCCTTCATCCCCGTGGGGCTCGGCATGTGGGCCCTGGCGGAGCTGGGCATGTTCCGGGCAGAGCTGGCGGTACACGCCTTGACCATCGGCGGCATGGGGACAATGATGCTGGCGATGATGTCGCGGGTCTCGCTGGGCCATACGGCACGTCCCATCCGGACCCTGCCCGGCATCGGCGTGGCGCTCGGCCTGATGCTGGCGGGTGCCGTGCTGCGTTCGCCGGTGCTGGCGATGTTTCCCCAGATCACCCACTGGACCTACAACCTCAGCATCCTCTTCTGGTGCCTCGCCTTCATGATCTTCCTGTTCCACTACACTGTCCCCCTGTTCACCCCCCGAACGGATGGCAAGGACGGCTAGTCGGCGCTTCGCGCCAGCTGCGGGCCACGAGCCACGACGCTGCCCGCAGCCCGCAGACCGGGGATAAGGAGAGGAAGTTGCTGGAACACTATGCCCTGATCAAGCAGCTGCACATGACGGCGGCCGGGCTCAGCCTGGCGCTGTTCGTGGTGCGGGCCTGGTGGTCGGTGCGCGAGTCGCCCCGGCTCGGGCAGCGCTGGGTGAAGGTGTTGCCGCACCTGATCGACACCGCCCTGCTGGTGCTTGGCGTGCTGCTGATGGTGATGCTCTCCATGTGGCCCCAGCACCACCCCTGGCTGGCCGCCAAGCTGGTCGCCCTGCTGGTCTATATCGGCCTGGGCACCCTGGCCATCAAGCGCGGGTCGACGCCCGGTGCGCGTGCCCTGGCCGGCCTGGCCGCGGTGGCGGTGTTCCTCTACATGGTGGGGGCGGCGATCCACCACCACCCGCTCTCCTGGATGGCGGGGTGAGTCCGGGCCGCGGCGATGACGTATCGCCCGCGGCATTCCTATACTGGGGCTGTGTGCCCGATACCCGATGACGAGGAGCTTCCCATGAGTCAACAGGACCTTCCCTCTGGCGCCGGCAAGTTGGCCGACCAGTACCCCGAGATCTGGAGCGCCTTCGAATCGCTCGGTCAGGCCTGTGCCGAGGCCGGCCCCCTGGATGCGCGCTCCCGCCGCCTGGTCAAGCTGGCGCTGGCAGTGGGGGCCGGCTCCGAGGGCGCCGTGCACTCCCACATGCGCCGTGCCCTGCGCGAAGGCGTCGAGCCCGAGGCCCTCAAGCAGGTGGCCATGCTGGCCATCCCCACCATCGGCCTGCCCGCCGGGGTGGCGGCCCTGACCTGGATGGAGGACCTCATCGACTGATGCCCGATGCGCCGGCGGGCGGCCGCCGGCGTTTCCCGTCCCGCCGCCAGGCCCCCGCCGTACCGTCATGTCCATCACCAATTGACCGGGGTCAAAGTCCCGGAGGGCCATCAGCTGCTACTCTTTAACATGTATTTTCTATGCATGTTAAAGGGGCGGAGCCGACCCGCGGCTCCGGACACGCAAGAGAGCCACAAGAGCGAGGGACTGGCCCATGAACGAAGGCCTCACCAAGGCGGCGGCCCGCAATATCTTCTACGGGGGCTCGCTGTTCTTCTTCCTGCTGTTCGCCGCGCTGACGGCCCACAGCCACTTCTACATCGTCAACACCTCGACGCCACCGATGACGGAGTCGGTGGTGCTGGGCAAGGAGGTCTGGGAAGAGCACAACTGCATCAACTGCCACACCATTCTCGGCGAGGGCTCCTACTTCGCGCCGGAGATCGGCAACGTCTGGACGCGTTACGGCGGTCATGACAACCCCGAGGGTGCGCGCATGGCGCTGGAGAGCTGGATCCGCATCCAGCCTACCGGTGCACCGGGTCGTCGCCAGATGCCCCTCTTCGATATCAACGACGAGGAGATGGCCGCGCTGATCGATTTCTTCGAGTGGACCGATGCGATCGATACCCAGAACTGGCCGCCGCACCCGTCCGGCTGATCCGGAATCGCACCCGTCCGGATAACAGCAACCCAGGAGAGTCGTAACGATGAAATATGCAACTCAGAAGGTGGCCTTGCCCTTCTTCATGGTGGCGATGGCGCTGTTCGCGCTGCAGATCGTCTTCGGCCTGGCCGCCGCCGCGGCCTATGTGTGGCCGCATTTCATGTCCGAGGCCATGCCCTTCAACATCACCCGTACCAGCCACACCAACCTGCTGATCGTCTGGCTGTTGATCGGCTTCATGGGCTGCACCTACTACCTGATGCCCGAGGAGGCCGAGAACGAGATCTACAGCCCGAAGCTGGCCTACCTGCAACTGGCGATCTTCGCCATCGCCGGTGCCGGGGCCCTGATCAGCTACCAGTTCGGCATCCATGAGGGGCGTCACTACCTCGAGCAGCCGCTCTGGTCGAAGATCCTGATCACCATCTCCTTCCTGATGTTCTTGTTCAACACCAGCCTGACCATGCTCAAGGGGCGCAAGACCGCCATCAACATGGTGCTGATGCTGGGCCTGTGGCTGGCGGCGGTGTTCTGGCTGTTCGCCTTCTACAACCCGGCCAACCTGGCCCTCGACAAGCTCTACTGGTGGTGGATCGTCCACATCTGGGTGGAAGGCGTCTGGGAGCTGATCATGGCCTCGCTGCTCGGCTACCTGCTGATCAAGATGACCGGGGTGGACCGCGAGATCATCGAGAAGTGGCTCTACGTGATCGTCGGCCTGGCGCTCTTCTCCGGCCTGCTCGGCACCGGACACCACTACTACTGGATCGGCACCCCCGGCTACTGGCAGCCGATCGGCAGCATCTTCTCCACCCTGGAGGTGATCCCGTTCTTCGCCATGGTGGTGTTCGCCTTCTACATGTTCTGGAAGGGCAGCCGCAACCACCCCAACAAGGCCGCCATGCTGTGGACCCTGGGCTGTGCCGCCGTGGCCTTCTTCGGCGCCGGCGTGTGGGGCTTCATGCACACCCTGTCGTGGATCAACTACTACACCCACGGCACCCAGGTCACCGCGGCCCATGGCCACCTGGCCTTCTACGGCGCCTACGTGATGCTGATCCTGGGCATCATCACCTACGCCATGCCGCAGATCCGGGGCGTGCAGCCCTACAACCAGGTGCTGAACATGTGGGCCTTCTGGATCATGACCTCCGCCATGTGGTTCATGACCTTCACCCTGACCTTCGCCGGTGTCGTCCAGACGCATCTGCAGCGGGTGCTGGGCATGAACTTCATGGAGGTGCAGGGCCAGCTCGACCTCTTCTATGTCATGCGCTTCGGGACCGGCATCGCCGTGGGCGTCGCCGCCCTGATGTTCCTCTACTCGGTCTTCGGCCCGGCGCGCGAGCAGGTGCCCGCCACCAGCAAGCCGCTCACCGCCACCGAATGAGCGACCCGGCGGGGGCGTGGCTCGGCCACGCCCCCGCCCCCACACTCTGGAGTGTCCCATGACGATCACCGCCATGCAGCCCGATCCCGGGCGCGAGCTTCCCTACTACCAGCCGGTCGGACAGGAGTGCACGCTCTTCGAACAGGCCTACCGGCAGCGCTTGCCGCTGCTGCTCAAGGGCCCCACCGGCTGCGGCAAGACCCGCTTCGTCAGTCACATGGCGGCGAAGCTGGGCCGGCCGCTGTTCACGGTCTCCTGCCACGACGATCTCACCGCCGCCGACCTCACCGGTCGCTACCTGCTGCAGGGCGGCGAGACCCGCTGGGTCGACGGCCCCCTGACCCGCGCGGTGCGCGAGGGCGGGATCTGCTATCTCGATGAAGTCGTCGAGGCACGCAAGGACGTCACCGTGGTGCTGCACCCGCTCACCGACGACCGCCGCCTGCTGCCGCTCGAGCGCACCGGCGAACTGCTCGAGGCGCCGGACGACTTCATGCTGGTGGTCTCCTACAACCCCGGCTACCAGCACATCCTCAAGTCGCTCAAGCCCAGCACCCGGCAGCGCTTCGTGGCCATGTCCTTCGACTTCCCGCCGCCGGGCGAGGAGTGCGACATCGTGGCCCGGGAGAGCGGCCTGGCGCGGGAGAAGTGCGCCGCCCTGGTCAACCTGGCCACCCGCCTGCGCCAGCTCAAGGGCCAGGACCTGGAGGAGGGGGTCTCCACTCGCCTGCTGGTCTACTGCGCCACCCTGATCGGCACCGGCATGCCGATCCTCGAGGCCACCCGCGCCACCCTGGTGGAGCCGCTGACCGACGACCTGGATGTCCAGGAAGGCCTGCTGGAAGCCATCAACGCCACCTTCGGTTGAAGGATTCTACAGCGAGGGGCCTGCCGCCTAATCAGCCCCGAGCAAAGAGGCGCCGATACGAGCCGGCGCCTTACGGGTCAGGAGAATGACCATGCTGCAGTTTCTCGAGGTCGAGGAGTTCGTCGGCCGCCACTGGCACCGCTGGGCCTCCAGCGCCGCCAGCTACCGGCGCCATCCCGAGGCCGCCGTGGCCCTGGAAGAGCTGCGCCACGTGCTCGGCGTCTTCTTTCGCGCCAGCGGTGGCGAGTGCGGTCTCGAGGTCGCCGCCATCGTCGCACGCAGTTCACGGCACCGGCTCTCGTTGCGCCAGAAGCTGGGCTTCGACGACGAGGCGATCGACCAGGCGCGACGCGACGAGGAGAGCCTGCTGCTGCCGCCGACGCTGGACGTCTTCCCCGAGGCGCGCCTCAACCGCGACCTCTACTTCTGGTTGACCGCCTACCTGGCGGTGGCCCGGCATCCGGCCATTCACGCCGACCCGCTGCAGAACGACCTGGCACGGCTGCGTGAGGCGATGCGGGCCACGGAGGCGGCCCTCGATCGCTTTCCCGGCCTGGCCGGGCGTTATCGCGACCTCTGCGCGGCACTGCTGGCGGTACGCCCGGTCCGGCGCAAGCTGCCGCCCATGGAGCAGGCCCTGGAGGCCACGCTGCGCGCCCTGCTGGGCGACGATACGTCGCTGGAAGGCTGGGCCGCCTCCATGGCCGCTGCCGTGGCCGATCCGGCGGTCCCCCTGGACCCCTTCCGCGCCCCGCGCGGCTACCGCCCGCCCCTGCCCGTGCCGCTCTGGGGCCAGGTAGTGGAACTGGGCACGGGGGCCGGGCGCGAGGAGGACAGCGACCCCCAGGATGGCGAGTCGAGCAGCCCCCAGTCGGTCAGCGAGGGCAAGCGCAAGGCGGAGCGCAAGCGTCAGGACCAGACCGAGCGCGACGATCCGCTGATCGCCAACCGCTTCGAGAAGATGCTCTCCTGGACCGAGATGGTGAACCTCAATCGCCTGGTCGAGGACAACGAGGACGAGGAGGCCAAGCGCGCCGCCGAGCAGATGGAGGAGATCGTGCTCAGCCCCCACAAGCAGCGCGCCGCCACCCGGCTCAAGGTCGACCTGGACCTGCCGCCGGACGAGGTGCTGGGCGAACGCCTGCGCGGCAAGCACGCCTATCCCGAATGGAACCACCGCAAGCAGGCCTACCTGCCCGACCACTGCCTGGTGCACACCGACCTGCAGAGCGAGGAGGGCGAGCAGTGGGCGCCCGACGAGGCCACCCGGCGTCGTATCCGCCGGGTGCGACGCGAGTTCGAGGCGCTGCGGCCGCGGCGGGAGACCCTGCGTGGCCAGCTCGATGGCAGCGAGCTGGACATGGATGCGGTGATCCGCTCGCGCTGCGACCTGGCCGCCACCGGCGAGTCCAGCGACCGACTCTACCTGGCGAGCCGGGCCCAGGCACGCGATCTGGCCGTGGACATCCTGGTGGATGTGTCGCTCTCCACCGATGCCTGGCTGGAGGATCGCCGGGTGCTCGACGTGGAGAAGGAGGCCCTGCTGGTGCTGGGCCACGGCCTGGCCGGCTGCGGCGACGACTACGCCATCCACTGCTTCACCTCGCACCGCCGCCAGCGGGTCTGGGTCAACACCCTCAAGGGCTTCGACGAGCCCATGGGCGAGCGGGTCGCCCGGCGCATCTCGGCGCTCAAGCCCGGGCACTACACCCGCATGGGGCCGGCGATCCGCCACGTCACCGCGGAGCTGGCCAAGCGTCCCAACCGCCACCGGCTGCTGCTGGTGCTCACCGACGGCAAGCCCAACGATACCGACTACTACGAGGGGCGCTACGGCATCGAGGACACCCGCAGGGCGGTGCTCGAGGCGCGGCAGCAGGAGGTCCGGGTCTTCGGCGTGACCGTCGACCGGGAGGCCCACCAGTACGTGTCGCACCTGTTCGGGCGTGGCAGCTACGCCATCGTGCAGCGGCCCGAGCACCTGTCGCAGGCGCTGCCGGGCATCTACCGCCAGATCATCCGGAACTGAGGAGGCGCCACCCCATGAGGAATGCCGCCGTGTCGAACCATCGTCCCGCCATCGCCGTGACCCTCGGCCTGCTGGCCGCGCTGCTGGTGATCACGCCCCTGGCCTGGCTGATCAACACCCGCGACTGGGGCATCCTGGTGATGTTCGTGGTGCCCTTCGCCGTCTGGGGGCTGGTCTGGCTGGGTCGCCGGCTGGCGGACTGGGCCGGCGTCGGTCCGCCGCCATCATCCGGGCGCGAGGATTGTCGGTAGTCAAGGGTCACCGGCGAAGATTCGTTTCCCAGCCACGAAGGTCTGTTGTGGCTGGAGGTCGCCGTCGAGCAGAGTCACGTCGGCATCATGGCCGACGGCCAGGCGCCCCTTGCGCTGATGCAGCCCCAGCACCCGGGCCACATGGCCCGAGATCAGGCCGAGGGCCTGCTCCAAAGGCAACACGCCCTCGCGTACCAGGCGCTGCCAGTCCGCAATCAGGGCGGTGTTGCGCGCGACCCGCATGCCGATGTAGTTACCCTGGGCATCGAACTCGGGCAGGCTGCCGTTGCAGTCGGAGCTCATGGTGATGCGCTCGACGGGGACGCCGCGCGCGAGCAGTCGTGACACCGCATCGAAGCCGGACAGGCCCTCCTCGCCGGGGTCGTCGAAGGCGGTCACGTCCACGCTGGCCGCGAAGGTCAGCGCATAGTCGGCGGCCTCCTCGAGCAGGGTGCGGTGGCGGTTCACGTGGGTGGGGATCACCTGCTCGGCGGGAATCTCGGTCTCCGTGAGCAGCCGACGCAGCGGCTCCAGCCCGCGCTTGCCGTCGCCGAGGTGGAAGTGGCAGATGCCGCGCTTGCCGGCCAGCATGGCACCGACACGTGCCTCGCTGACCAGCCGCTCGATCTCGTCCTGGCGCGGCTGGCTCGAGCGATGGTCCGAGATGGCCAGCTCGCCCAGGCCGATGACCTCGGGGATCCAGGCCAGGTCGCGCTGCACGTCGCCGGTGAGGGTCGGTGGCGGCACGCGATACGACCCCGTATACATATAGGCCGCGATGCCCTCGGCACGCAGCCCGCGCACCTTGGCCAGCAGGTCCGCCGGCGAGCGGCTGATGCCGTCGGTACCCAGCACCCCCACCACGGTGCCGATGCCCATGGCGGCGATCTCCCGGGCGGTGATCGCCGGGCAGCGGGTGCCACAGCCCCCCTCGCCGCCGCCACCGGTCACGTGCACGTGCTGGTCGATGAAGGCGGGCACGGCGGTGAGGTGGCGAGCCTCCACCAGTCGCACGGGCCACCCTTCCGGTATGGCGATATCACGCCCCAGGGCCGCGATCCGGCCGTCCGCGATCAGCAGGTCGGTGGCCTCGAGGGGCGCCGGTGCGAAGATGCGCCCGACGCGCAGCAGGGTCAGCAGGGGGGCGTCCCGAGCATCGAGGGGCATCATGGCGCCTCGCCGCTGGGGTCGATCGCCAGTGTCGAGAAGCGGCGGCCCTTCAGGCGCTCGATGGCACTGTCGACGTCATCGATCAATAACACCAGCAGGTCACCTTCGCTGGCTTCATCGAAGGCCCGGTCGACGGCCCGGTGCTCCTTCAGGACGATCTCGACCCGGCAGGCCCCTATCGACTCAACACCGTCGCGCAACAGGCCAGCGGCTTCGCCGATGGCACGACCGCGGGCGTCGGTCTCGTAGATGAAGACCACATCGTGCATCCGGGCGAGCAGCGTGCCCAGGCTGACGAGATCCTCGTCGCGGCGATTGCCGGGCGCGCTGGCCACGCTGAGGCGTCGTCGCGCCGGGATACAGCTCACCAGCGCGCTGAGGGCTTCGAGCGCCGGCACGTTGTGCCCGTAATCGATGAGGACCTTGATACCGTCGGCTTCGATGAGGTTGGTGCGCCCGGGGTTCTGTCCCGGGGTGGGATGAAAGGTGCGCAGGCCCATCTGGATGTCGGCGATGGAGAGCCCCATGGCATAGGCCGCGGCGCTGGCGGCCAGGGCATTGGCGACATTGAAGCGGGCGTGTCCCTCGAAGGTGATCGGCACGTCCACCACCGGTATTACCTCGGCCTCGACATGGCCCTGGCGCATCACGATGCGCTCCTCGTGGACCATGAAGGCGACCCCGTGGTCGCGAACATGCTGGCGGATGGGGCGGGAATCCGGGTCCAGGGTGAAGAAGATGATATCGCCCCGGGCCCACTCCTGGCCGGCCAGCACTCGGGGGTCGTCGGCGTTGAGCACGGCCGTCCCGCCCTGGCGGACGGCATCGACCACCACGGTCTTGCAGCGCGCCAGCTCGTCGAGGGTGTGGATATCATGCTCCCCCAGGTGGTCGCTGGCGATATTGAGCAGCACCCCCACGTCGCACTCGTCGAACCCGAGGCCACGGCGCATGATGCCGCCGCGGGCGACCTCGAGCACGGCATACTCGACCGTGGGCTCGCGCAGCACGATGGCCGCCGCCTGGGGGCCACTGTAGTCACCGCGCATGATGACGTGGTTGTCGATCTCGATGGCGCCGGTACAGGCCATGCCGACGTTGCGTCCCGCCTGGCGAAGCAGATGCGAGAGCAGGCGCACCGTGGTCGTCTTGCCGTTGGTGCCGGTCACCGCAATGATGGGAATGCGGGCGTCGGTCTCGCTGTCCGGGAACAGCATGTCGATCACAGGCTGGCCGACATCGCGGCCGTTGCCGTGGGTGGGTGACAGGTGCATGCGAAAGCCGGGCCCGGCATTGACCTCGACCACCGCGGCGGACTGTTCCTCCAGTGGCCGGGTCAGGGTCTCGGCCAGCAGGTCGATGCCGATGATATCGAGCCCGACCAGGCGCGCGATTCGCTCCGCCGCGTAGCGTACCTCCGGATGGACGTCGTCGGTCACGTCCGTGGCCGTGCCCCCGGTGCTCAAGTTCGCCGTGGACTTCAGGTAGACGATCTCGTCCTTTGGAATCACGCTCTGCAGGGTCAGGTTCTGCTGGTCGATCAGCCGCTGCGACTGCTCGTCCAGCTGTATCTGCGTGAGCAGGTTCTCGTGCCCGACGCCCCGGCGCGGGTCCTGGTTCTCCCTGTCGACCAGGGCCTGCAGCGTGGTGACCCCATCGCCGATCACATGGGCCGGCCGCCGCCTGGCGGCGGCCACCAGCTTGCTGTCGATGACCAGCAGGCGATGGTCCTCCCCCTCGATGTACTGCTCGACGACCACCGAGGGATTGCGGTGGGAGGCGATGGCAAAGGCCTCGCGCAGGGTCTGGTCATCCTCGATGTTGGTGCTCACGCCGCGGCCATGGTTGCCGATGACCGGCTTCACCGCGACGGGATAGCCGATGTCGCGTACGGCCTCGAGCGCCTCGTCGAGGGAGTCGCACACCCGTCCCTGGGGTACCGGAATGCCGGCATCGCCGAGCACCTGCTTGGTCCAGGCCTTGTCGTCGGCGATGCCGTAGCCGATCAGGTCCGTATGGCCGGTCACCGTCGCCTGGATGCGCTGCTGGCGGTGGCCGTGACCCAATTGGATGTAGCTGTTCTCGTCACTCAGGCGGAGGTGGGGAATGCCACGCCGCTCGGCGGCCGCAATGATCGCGGCGGTGGAGGGGCCCAGCATGTGGGTGTCGCGCACGGCCTGGAGGCGGGCGATGATCGCCGGCACGTCGATCTCGGCGCCATGGAACAGCCGCTTGACCAGCTCGACCGCTTCGACCCCGGCCGCCAGGCCACAGGCCTCGTCCCGATAGCGATAGACGACGTTGTAGATACGGGGCTCGTAGCTGTCGACGGTCTTGCCGTAGCCGACCGAGAAGCCGATCAGGTTCTGCAGTTCGATCGCCACATGCTCGACGACGTGAGCGGCCCAGGTGCCTCGCTCCAGACGCTCCACGAAGCCGCCGGGCCGGCCGACCGAGCAGCGGTGCTCCTGCAGGGTCGGCAGCAGGGCGGTAAGCCGCTCGACGATACCGGGGACGAGATCGCTCGGCTTCTCCTCGAGGTCGCCGATGTCCAGGCGCATGAAGATCGCCGGGTAGCGGCTGTAGTAGTTCGGGCCGCGCAGTGCCCGGTGCTCGAGAATGTTCATCGGCGCTCCGCGAGAATGGCGCCGAGTTCGTGGGGGACGAGATAGCGCCGCGCCTCGACGTCGAACCCGTGGCCGCTGACCATCGCATGGAGGATCATGTGCTCGACGGCCACCGGTTCGCCCATGGAGAGGTCGGCGATGTTCGAGCTCGCCAGGTCTCGGCTGTCGATGAGGATGACATGGCCCGGCCCGATGGCCTCGAGGATGCCATTGGGGTGGATGATCACGCCGGCATCCTCGCCCAGGCCCACCCCGAGGTATTCCGGGTTGCTGGCCCCGACCTCCATCAGGCGCGTGAAGCGCCCGCGCTCGAGGAAGTGGCTGTCGATGATGAGGCCATCGACCAGTCCCAGGCCGAAGGTCATGTTGACGGCGCCCTTGCGCAGGGCATCGGCGGCGGCGCCGTTGTAGATCATGGTGCCCGGCATGGCCGCCGCACCGGCACTGGTCCCCGCCACCACTGCGCCCTCTTCGAGGCGTTCGCGGATGGCACTCAGCACCGGGGATCCCCCCAGCACATTGGTCAGGCGCAGCTGATCACCGCCGGTGAAGAAGATGACGCCGCTCTGCTCGATCAGGCGAACGGTGTCATCCTCAGCCGCCTGCTTGCGGTCGCGGATCCCCAGTAGATGGACGCGGCTGGCGCCCAGGCGAGAGAAGGCCGCCTCGTAGTCGGGCAGCACCTCGTCGGGAATGCTGCTTGCCGTGGCGATGACGGCGACCTCGTCATGGCCCTCGGGGGTCAGGGCAAAGACCTGTCGCAGGATCTCGAGATCGGAGGTCCTGTCCTCGGCGCCACCGATGGCCACGATGCGTCCGGGTGCCACGGGATGTTGAGAAGCCATACCTGTTCGTCGCCCAGCGACGCTTTTGAGCCAACGCAGCAGCCACGTTCGCGTGAGTCACTTGCCGAATGGCAGGATGCTTGCCACCTGCACTTTCACTTATAACAGGCATCCCGGCACGGGGCACGTTCTCGCTGGCTCGGGAGTCAGGGCAAGAGGCGACTCGGTACCGCGGCCTGCCAGGAGGCGCCACGGGCAGGCTCGCGTGATCGAACCGCGGCAAAGGGTGCCCCTGGGCCGGAGCAGGTCCGCGTCAAGCTCGACAGCCTCCTAAGCCTTTAAGTCGCCTAAGCCTTTAAGCCGCCTGGGCCACCAGGTAGCCGGCGCCCACCAGCAGCAGCGTGAACAGGGTGAGCCCCGTGAAGGCGCCGCGCCAGGCCGGAGTGGAAACCCCCAGACCCAGGTAGACCATCAGCACCCGGTGGGCCTTGAAGAAGGTGGTGGCCAGCAGCAGGGCCGCCGACCACAGCGGCAGCGCCTCGAGGCGGGCCTCGCTCCCCAGCCGCGCCGAGGCCATGGAAACCAGCGTCAGCCCCATCAGCACGGCCCAGGTGACCAGCAGCCGGCGGGTGGCCGAGTCGCCTCCGGTGGTCTTCATGTCGCCCATGGGCTCACCTCAGCAGGTAGATGATCGGGTAGAGCAGGATCCAGATCAGGTCGACCATGTGCCAGAAGGCCGCGGCGGTCTCCACGTTATCCGCGGAGATTCGCCAGGCCACCAGGGCGATCAGCCCCAGGCCGAACAGCACGTGGGCGAAATGGAAACCGGTCAGCAGGTAGTAGAAGGTGAAGAAGGTGTTGGTCTCGGGCGCAAGGCCGGCGCCGAGCTTGTCGGCATACTCCACCACCTTGACCACGCAGAACACCACCCCCAGGGCGAAGGCCCCGGCCAGCCACCAGCGGCAGCGCTGCTTGTCGCCACGGCCGATGGCCTGTACCGCCAGGGCGGCGAACAGTCCGCTGGTCAGCAGCACCAGGGTATTGAGGCCGCCGGCCACCGGGTCGAGCAGCTGCTGCGAGGCGTCGAACACCTCCCGCTCGCCGGCGCGCAGCCAGGCGAAGAGGCCGAAGAAGGCGGCGAAGACCACCATCTCGCTGAGGATCAGCACCCACATCAGCGGGTTGCCGGGTAGCGCCGAGAGGGGACCCCAGCCCGGGTTGGGCAGGGGGCGCGTGAGCGTCTCCGCGTGGCGGGGCATCTCAGCGCTCCGGCTGGGGTGGCGTGCCGGCGAACTCGGCCCGAACCGCCGGGGTCGTCAGCTTCCAGCCCGCCCAGGCGAACAGGGCCGTCAGCAGGGTGGCCACCAGGATCAACAGGCCCAGCATGCCCACCAGTCCGGCCACCGGGTCGTCCGGATTCACCGCCTCGACACTGGCGTTCTCCGGCAGCAGGCCGAAGGTCAGCGGGGTCAGCGCCGCGCCGCCCAGGACGCCCACGAAGCCCAGTGCCATCAGGCCGACGAAAGCCCGGCGGGCCCAGCGGCGGCGCTGCAGCAGGGCCACGGCCAGGACCAGGGTGGCCAGGGCGCCGACCATCAGCAGCCCGGCGACACGGGTGCCGCGTTCGGCCAGCCAGGCGACGCCACCGGTCAGGCCGCCGCTGCCGGCCTGGACGCCCAGCGTGGCGGCGAGGGTATCACCGGGCGCCAACGGCAGCATCAGCAGGGCGAGAGTGGCCGCGGAGAAGAGGATGAAGCCCCAGGCCAGGCCGGTGACGGCGAGCGAATGCCCTGGGGTTCCGCTGTTCGGGGGCGTGGTGCGCATGGCGCTCTCCTCGGTGTGTCAGTCGTCGAGTGTCACGGCCGCCCCGCCGAACAACAGGCTGCGGGGCGCCTCGATGGCACGGTCGCTCATCAGGCGATGGATGCCCACGCCGCAGCGGCCGATGGTCCAGATCAGGCAGGCGGTGAAGAAGGTATAGCCCAGCGTCCAGGAGGCCCAGGAGGGCGCGCCGACCAGGCCCAGCAGGTTCCAGGCGGCGAGCGCGGCGGCGCCGGCCAGGGCGCCCAGCCAGAAGGTGCGGATCTGGAACTGCAGGTGGCTGTCGGCCAGAGCGGATACCCGCCCGCGGCGCAGGTGGGCGAGCAGCACGCCGAGCGGGGCGGTGACCACGGCCATGATGCTGCCCAGGTAGAGCACATAGACGGTGGCGGCCAGGCCCTTGCCGCGGCGGTCGACCGCCGGGTCCCGGTGGCCGGCCTCGGGAGTGCGGGAAGCGGGAGTGGAGGACATCGGTTACCTCCTGAGGTGAGGGTGGCTGGAGTCGGGGCGTCCCGTCGTGGGGGGCGCCGCCATGTCGACACTATGGCGTTTCCCGGCGAGGATGTCCTTGCCCCGGATCAATACCCGACCGCGATGGTCGAGTATGGGGCAGGGTGGCCATCCCGTCGCGGGCTCAATCCCTGGCCTGGCGGGTGATGACGGTGGCCTGGTGCCGTTCATCCCGGGTGAAGACCGGCACCCGGCGCTCGGTCCACCACATCCAGATGATCGACACCAGGGTCACGCCGAAGCAGAGCATCCATACGCTGGTGGCCACGCCGGTGAAGTCGACCAGGGCGCCGAACATGATCGGCAGCAGGAAGCCGCCGACGCCGCCCGCCAGGCCGACGATGCCGGAGACCAGCCCCAGGTTCCTGTCGTAATCGTCCGACAGGTACTTGAACACCGAGGCCTTGCCGATACCCCAGGCGATGCCCACCACGAACAGGGCCAGGGTGAACAGCCACAGCGGGATGCCGAAGCTGAACTCCAGCTGGGAACCGTCGACGGTCCGGATGGCATAGCGGGTCTCCGGGTAGGACATGATGAACAGCGCGAGCAGGCTGGCCCACATGCAGGTCCAGGTGACGTTATGGGCGCCGAAGCGGTCGGAGAGCCAGCCGCCGAAGGCACGGATCACCCCCGAGGGGAGCACGAAGATGGTGGCGACCAGCGCGGCCAGCTGGATGCCCATGCCGTACTCGGTCATGTAGTAGCGGGTCAGCCACAGCGAGACCCCCACGTAGCCGCCGAACACCACCGAATAGTACTGGCAGTACTTCCACACCCTGGGGTCGTTGAGCACGGCGACCTGTTCGCGCAGCGAGGGGCGATCCGCATTGCGGTGCTCGGGATTGGTGAAGGTGAAGAACCAGAAGATGATGGCGGTGATCAGCATGATCGCCGCATAGATGTTGGGCACCGCCTGCCAGCTCAGCCCCACGATCACCGTGGGAGCGACATACTTGGTCACCGCGGCCCCGGCATTGCCGGCGCCGAAGATGCCCATGGCCAGCCCCTGACGATCGCGTTCGAACCACTTGGCGGTGTAGGTGATGCCCACCGAGAAGCCGCCGCCGGCCAGGCCGACCACCGCACCGAGGAGGATCAGCTGCCAGTACTGGGTGGCGAACTGCACGGCCCATATCGCCGGGACCGTGGCCAGCATCAGCGCCATGAACACCGGGCGTCCGCCGAGACGGTCGGTCATCGCCCCCAGCGGCAGGCGTACCAGCGAGCCGGTGAGGATCGGCACGGCGGTCAGCACCCCGAACTGGGTACCGCTGAGGCCGAGCTCGTCGGCGATGGGCACGCCGATCTCCCCGAACATGGTCCACACCATGAAGCAGATGGTGAAGGCGAAGGTGTTGGCGGTGAGTACCGAGTACTGCTTGAAGCGTTGCGAGGCCATGGTGCTCTCCCGGTTCGAGGCTGGCGGACGGGTCAGAACGCCCGCTGGCCGGCGGTCAGCCGGCCAGCGGGCCATGGAGGCGGGCGATCAGCCCTTGCCGGGCTGCGCCTTGAGGGCCTCCTGCTCCTCGATCATGCGGTCCACGGAGGAGATGTGGTACTCCTCGTCGAAGGCCCCCTCGGGCTCCTTCAGCCAGACCAGGCAGATCAGCCAGCTGAGGAAGGCGCCGGAGGCGATGATGTAGAAGAACTGGGTCGGGGTGACGAAGGTGAAGAGGGTCAGGTAGACCACCGCCCCCACGTTGCCGTAGGCGCCGGCCATGCCGGAGATCTGGCCGGTGATGCGGCGCTTGATCGAGGGAATGATGCCGAAGGTCGCCCCCTCCGCCCCCTGCACGAAGAAGGAAGTGAAGATGGTGATGGCGATGGCGATGACCAGCGGCCAGCTCGAGTTGAGCATGCCCATCAGCACGAAGCCGATGCCGATGCCGAACATGTAGCTGAGCATCACGAAGCGGCGGTTGCCCATGCGATCGGAGACCAGGCCGCCCATGGGGCGTGCCACCAGGTTGACGAAGGCGAAGGAGGCCGCGATCAGGCCGGCGGTGGCGGCATTCAGTCCCCAGGTCTCCTCGAAGAACATCGGCAGCATGGAGACCACCGCCAGTTCCGCACCGAAGTTGGCGAAGTAGGTGCTGTTCAGGGCGGCGACACTGCTGAACGGGTACCGGTCGTCCTCGGGCACGCCCTTCTTCAGGATCGGGATGTTGACCCGCAGGATCTGCACGACCTGGTAGATCACCACGGCGGTGATGACCAGATAGCAGATGACGGCACCGGTGGTGGAGAGGTAGCCCATGTCCTGGATGCGCCACACCAGGATGCCCAGGCAGCCGACCAGTGGGATGGTCCAGAGGATCAGCTTGATCATGTCGCCCCAGGTACTGACCTCCATGGCGGCGGCCTTGCGCGGCTTGCGATGCGCGCGGGCGTCGGGGCCGTCGGTGATGGCGAACCAGTAGTAGACGCCGTAGGCCGCCATGACGATGGCGCTCTGGGCGATGGCCCAGCGCCAGCCGTCCTCGCCGCCGTACATGGTCAGGGCGATGGTGGGCAGCGACATGGCGGCGGCGGCGGAGCCGAAGTTGCCCCAGCCGGCATAGAAGCCCTCGGCGAAGCCGATGTCCCTGGGCTTGAACCACAGCGCGGTCATGTGGATGCCGACCACGAAGCTGGCGCCGATGGAACTCAGCACCAGGCGCGACACCAGCAGCTGGGTCATGGTGTCGCCGAAGGCGAACACCAGGGCCGGGACCGACATGGTCACCATCAGCACCGAGAACACCCGGCGCGGGCCGAAGCGGTCCAGCGCCATGCCGACGATGATGCGCGCCGGGATGGTCAGGGCCACGTTGGTGATGGCGAACAGCCGGATGTCATCACGGGTCAGCCAGTCGACGCTCTTCAGCATGCTCGACGCCAGCGGCGCCATGTTGAACCAGACATAGAAGGTGATGAAGAAGGCGATCCAGGTCAGGTGCAGGGCCCTGATCTCCGGACTACGTACCTTGAAGACGGACGAGACTTTCATGGTCGTTTAATCCTTGGTTCCCGGGCGTGGAGGAGGCGTAGGCACTGTCACGGGCTGGGAAAGATCAGGAGGGGACACTCGACGCGCCGGGCCAGGAAGGAGCTGACGCTGCCGAAGGTCATGTAGTCGAGCTCGTCGACGAAGTAGCTCAGCGACTGGGCGATGATCCCGCCGTCGGGCTTGTTGCTGTGGCGAGCGATCACCAGCAGGTCGGGCCGGTGCTTCTGGGTGGCCCGCAGCAGCATCTTGCGGGCGTCGCCCTCGGCGATCACCAGCTCGGCGTCGAAGCCCTCGCCGGCGGCGAAGTCGATCCCCTCCTGCAGGGCGGCCTTGAGCTCGTCGTACTCCTCCTGGAACAGCGCCTCGTTGGCGTCGGTGGCGTCGAGAGGGTTCTCGGCCACGCCGGCGAGAATCAGGGTCGGGGCATTGCAGCGGAACATGGCAACGGTCTGGGCCAGCGCCAGCTTGGCGTTCCGCGAACCGTCGTAGGCAAGCATGATCTTCATGGGTTACCTCAACACTCGGGGTAGAGGTGGGGCGCCCGGGCCGGGCCCGAGCGCCGGGGCGGTTTCAGGGATTCTTCACGTAGGCGTTGGGGCGCAGGTAGAACCACCAGTTGATCACCAGGCAGAGCGCGTAGAAGACCGCGAAGCCGTACATGGCCAGCTCGGGGGTGCCGGCCTGGATCTGCTCGCCCATCACCCGCGGGGCGATGAAGGCGCCGTAGGCGGCCACGGCCGAGGTCCAGCCCAGTACCGGGCCCTTCTGCTGCTGGTCGAAGATCACCCCGATGGTGCGGAAGGTGGAGCCGTTGCCGATGCCGCTGGCGGCGAACAGGATCACGAACAGGATCATGAAGATCGCGAAGTAGCTGTTCGGGTCGGCCGAGTTGTAGGCCTGCATCATGACCCAGCCGGTGACGGCCGATGCCACGACCATGACCACCGAGATGATCTGGGTGACGATGGAGCCGCCCACCTTGTCGGAGATCCAGCCGCCGACCGGGCGGATCAGGGCGCCGACGAAGGGGCCGATCCAGGCCCAGGTCAGGGCGCTGGGCGCGTCCGGGTTGGCCACGCGGGTCACGGTGCCGTCGGCGGCCACTTCCATCATGTTGCCGAAGATGACGTTGATGGAGAGCGGCAGGGCCGCGGAGAAGCCGATGAAGGAGCCGAAGGTCAGGATGTACAGGACCGTCATCGACCAGGTGTGCTTGTTCGAGAAGATCGCGAACTGCTTCTGGATGTTGGGCTTGATGTCGCCGGGAATCATGCGCAGCGCGAACACGGTCAGCACGATGGTCAGCGGCAGGGCGATCCACATGTTCAGCCATACCAGGGCCAGCATGCCGATGACCGAGGTGATCAGGCCGACGGCGTAGAGGCCGAGGATCTTGCCGAAGGCCTGTACCGGGGTGCCCGGGTCCGGGGTGATGGTGCGCAGGTTGTTCATGCCGAACCAGCCGGCGAAGGCCAGCGGGATGAGGAACACCAGCCAGATGAAGCCGGCATTCTGGATCCAGGTGTCGGTGCCCGCCTCGATGCGGCCGATCAGGGTGCCGCTGGCGCTCTGCAGCTCCATGGGGGCGCCGGCGATGGCGCCGAAGATCCCCACGGTCATCACCAGCGGGATCAGGATCTGCATGGTGGTGACGCCGAAGTTGCCGAGGCCGGCGTTCATCCCCAGGGCATAGCCTTGCTGCTTCCTGGGGAAGAAGGTGGAGATGTTGCTCATGGAGCAGGCGAAGTTGCCGCCGCCGATGCCGGAGAGCAGCGCCAGGGCCTGGAAGACCCAGAAGGGCGTCGCCGGGTTCATCAGTGCGATGCCGGTGCCCAGTGCCGGGATCATCAGCAGGGCGGTGGTGAGAAAGACGGTGTTGCGTCCGCCGGCGATGCGGATCATGAACGAGGCGGGGATACGCAGCGTCGCCCCGGAAAGGCCGGCCAGTGCCGTCAGGGTGAACAGCTGAGTCACCGTGAACGGAAAGCCCAGGTTCTGCATCTGGGTGGTGATCATCCCCCACATCAGCCAGACGGCGAAGCCCATCAGCAGGCTGGGAATGGAGATCCACAGGTTGCGGCTGGCAACCTTCTTGCCCTCCTTCTCCCAGAACTCCTCGTTCTCGACATCCCAGTGCTCGATATCGGCATTCCTGCCGGCCCTCGCCACCTGGCCGCTGTCGGCGGTCGTCTTAGCCATGATGTTTTCCCCTTGAGTGATGCCGGATCACCCCGGCTTGGCTCCCGGTGACTGACCGGGATCAACGCGCGAGGCTTTGAGGCGAAAGATACGCCGTGGTCTTGAAGGGGGAAACTGGCTGAAAATGCCGGAAAATCAGTGGAATACCTCTTGAGGGGTAGCCGAGGTAGGTCGCCATCTGATTGATTGGGAAGGGGTTTTTTTTCGGGGTCGGGGGGAGGGGTGGGCCGCTGGCACGGCCCGGGATTATTTGGAGGTATCCACAGAGAACCGGGGGGCCGCTACCGGTCGACGCCTTCCTGGACGGCCCACACCGCGGCCTCGACCCGCGAACGCAGGTTGAGCTTCTTGAGCAGGTGCTTGACGTGGACCTTGACGGTGCCCTCGGTGATGTCGAGCTTGCGGGCGATCAGCTTGTTGGAGAGCCCGGCGGCCAGCTCGCGCAGGATCTCTCGCTCGCGCTGGGTCAGGCTCTGGATGTCGGGTGTCGCCGGGCGGCTGCGCTGGCTGCGCAGTGCCTCGGCGAGCAGGGCGGTGAGGCTCTCGCTGATCACCATGCGCCCGAGGGCGACCTGGCGCAGCTGTCGGATCATCTCGTCCGGGTCCATGTCCTTGAGCAGGTAGCCGTCGGCGCCACTCTGCAGGGCGTCCACGACATCCTCCTCGTGGTCGGAAACCGTGAACATCACGATGCGCCCGGCATAGTCCGCGTCGCGCAGCCGCTTGAGGGTCTCGATGCCGTTCATGCCCGGCATGTTGAGGTCGAGCAGTATCATGTCCGGGTCGAGTTCGGCGGCGAGGCGTACGCCCTCCTCGGGCTCGCCGGCCTCCCCGATCAGCTCGAGATCGTCCTCCAGCTCGAGCAGTTGGGAGACGCCCCGGCGCAGCAGTGGATGGTCGTCGATGATCAGGATGCTGGCGGGGGTATCGTTGGCTGGCGTGGTCATCGTGACTTAGTCCCTGTTGCCGTTGTGTTTGAGCGCGACGCGATCGCCGCCGGCTCGATCCGAAGCCGCCCCACGGCGGGTGTCGGGGCCCGCGCCGGCGGAGTCCGGGATGGGGGCCTCCGGCTGCCGGGTGATCAGTCGGGCAGTCATCGGGGTGAAGGAGAGTTCGACCAGGGTGCCGCCCGCGGGGCGGTTGCGCAGTCTCAGCTCGCCACCCAGGGTCTCGGCCCGGTCACGCATGATCACCAGGCCGTAGTGCATGGGAGGCGAGCTGTCGTCCTCGAGGCCCACGCCGTCGTCCTCGACCCGCACCTGGAGGCGGGCGTTGGCGAAGTGCACCCTGACGCCGGCCCAGTGGGCCCGGGCGTGCTTGTGGATGTTGGCCAGTGCCTCGCGCACCACCTGCAGCACGTGGATCTCCTCGTTGGGATTGAGCAGGTGGGGGGGGACATCGAACTCCAGCTCCACGGGAGTCTGCATGCGCTCGGCGAATTCCACCGTGGTCTGGTTCAGGGCGCTCTGCAGTCCCGGCCCCTCGAGCTTGAGGCGGAAGGTGGTGAGCAGCTCACGCAGCTGGCGGTAGGCGCTGTCCAGCCCGGTACGCAGTTCGCCGAACACCGCGGCCTGGGTCTCCCGTGGGACCTGCTTCTCCTGCATGCGCTCGAGCCGTGCCACCTGCATCTTCAGGTAGGAGAGCGACTGGGCCAGGGAGTCGTGGAGCTCCCGGGCGATGATGGTACGTTCGTTCATCAGCGACACCTGCTGCTGCTCCTCGATGCGTCGCTGCAGGTAGACCGCGGTGGCCAGCTGATCGGCCAGGGCATTGAGCAGGCGCCGGGTGCTGTCGGAGAGCGGGGTTCCCCTGGGGTACCAGATCTCCAGGGTGCCGAGCATCACCTCACCGACGCTCACCGGCAGCAGCAGGCACTCGCCCTGTTCGGTCTCGCCCAGGCGCAGCGGCCGCGGGTCGATCAGGCAGGCGTGGCAGTCGTGGTCGCGGCAGTACTCCGGGCGCCGGGCCGAGTGGGTGGCGAGGATGGGGATCTGGCGGTCGTCGACGGGATCGTGGAGCGACAGCCGGATGGGGCCGATCTCCAGCAGCTCTTCCAGCCGGCGCAGCATCGGGGCGGCGCTGGCGCAGAGGTCATTGCCCCCGCCGTAGAGCTGCCGGCTGCCGTCGTGCATCACCTGCATGGCCCTGTTGCTGCGCTCCAGCTCGGCCTTCTTGCGCGAGACGCGCTGTTCCAGGTCGGCATAGCTGGTACCCAGCTCCTGGGCCATGGTGTCGAGGGTGCGCCCCAGCATCGCCAGTTCATCGTGACCCGAGAGGTGAGAGCGGTGCGTGAAGTTGCGATGCGCGGCCTCCCGGGCCAGTACCACCAGCTGGCGCAGTGGGGCGACCAGGTTGTGGCGGATATCGTACAGCGCAATGGCCACCACCACGGCGGTCAACGCCAGGAAGAGGATCTGCAGGGCGCTGAGCAGGCGAATCTTCGATTCGGAGTTCTCCTCCAGCAGGGTCACCAGGGTGTCGATCTCGGCCACCAGGCCATCCAGGGTGGCGCCGAGCTCGGCGGGCTCGACCCGGTCCCCGGCGATGGCCGACTCGACCTGCGGGGCGAGCTCCCGGTCCCAGCGGTCCAGCAGCAGTCGGTACTGGTCCTGCAGGACGTGGTCGTCGGCCGCGGGCATGGCGTCCACGAGCTGGGTGCTGGTCAGGCGCTCCTTGAAGCGCAGCGCGAGGCCGCGCACCTGCTCGCGATGCTCGGCGTCCGGCTGCTGATGGTAGCGCTGCAGGGCGGCGACGATCTGATAGGTGTTCATGCGCAGCGAGCCCGCCATGTTGATGGCGGCAGCGTCGCCGCGGCTGCTGCTGGCCACGGTCATGGTGACCACGATGCTGATCAGGGCCATGGCACTGATCGCCAGCAGGGACGCGATGATGCGGGCCACCAGGGAGCGTTGCAGCAGTTTCATCGGGGAGCGGGTCCTCCGGGATCGGAGCAGGCTGAAGGGGGCGCGAGAATACCACTATACCCTAGTAGGTAGTGCCTGCCCCCTCAAAGGCGTACCTCGCATGCCCTTTTGACCGGCGGGGCGAGGCTGACCAGAATTTTCCCACCCTTTCCTTCCATTGTCTCGGAGTCCTGCCATCCCATGACGCCCCTCCGGGAAGGCCCGTCCCGCGACCCCGAGGGCGGTTACCGCTCGCTGGTGGTGATGCTGCTCTCGCCGCTGTCCTTCGCGCTGGTCTTCGCCTGCTGGACGCTGTTCGCCGTGCTGGGCCTGGAGCTCAAGGCCACGCTGGGCTTCGGCGAGGTCGCCTTCGCGGCATTGCTGGCCGTGCCCATGCTGGTGGGTGGCCTGGCGAGCCTGCCCATGGCCGGCCTGGCGGTGCGGGTCGGTGGCCGCCGGGTGATGCTCGGTTGCCTGCTGCTGATCTGCCCCTTCCTGTGGTGGATCAGCCGGGCGAGCCACTATCCGGAGTTCCTGCTGGCCGGTGCCGGCCTCGGGCTGGGGGCCGGGTCGCTGGCCGCCGGCCTGGTCTATGTGGCGACCCAGGGGCCGCGGCACCATGCCGGCCTGGCCCTCGGCCTCTATGGTGCCGGCATGCTCGGCGCCGGGCTGAGCTACCTGTTGCTGCCGCTGATCAGCCAGGCCTACGGCTGGCGCCTGGCGCCGCAGCTCTACCTGCTGCCGGTGCTGCTGGTGGCGGGCCTGCTGTGGCTGTTTGCCGACGACCCGGTCGAGGATGACGCCCCACGTCGCGAGCGGGACGACGAGGAGGACCCGCCTCCCCGGCGTGGCGGCATGTGGCGCCCCCTGCTTCGCCTGGCCTGCTGGCGGCTGTGGCGGCTGGCGCTGGTCTACAGCTTCTTCTTCGGCGCCTTCGTGGCGCTGGCACTCTGGTTGCCGAGCTACCTGATGGCCCAGTACCAGCTCCCGCTGGGGAGAGCCGCATTCTGGGCCTTGCCCTTCCCCCTGGCGGTGGGCCTGGGACAGATCGTCGGCGGGGCGCTGGCCGACTGGCGGGACTTTCGCGCCCTGCGCTGGTGGGTCAGCGCCTTCGTGCTGGTCTGCCTGTTCCTGCTCTCCTACCCCCCCTTCACCATGCAGATCCAGGGGGTGCATGGCGAACTGGTCCTGCATTTCAGCGCCCCGCTCGCGTGGTTCATGGCCCTGCTGGTGCCCATGGGCGTGGGCATGGGGATCGGCAAGGGGAGCCTGATGCGGCTGATCCATCGCGACCATGGCGACGACATGGCGCTGGTGGGCGGCCTGGCCCTGACCCTGGGCGGGCTCTTCGCCGCGCTCCTGCCGATGATGTTCGTGCTCGGCAACGAGTGGGTCGGCATCCGCAGCGCCGGCTTCATGTTCCTCTACGGTTCGCTGGCGGTCTGCATGCTGGTGATGCTCGCCGATCATGCCCGGACGGTGCCCCGATCGGCTGCCTGAAGGAACTGCTGCCATCGGTTTATCCCCTCCTTGCATGGCCATCTATCCCCTTGGGGGTAGAGGCGATGTATATGGAGGTAACCGGGCAGTATTTCGCCGATCGATCACCCAGAATCCATTCCAAGGTTCCTGCAGGCCGGCACTTGCCCACGATGATGCCGACCGGCAGGCCAGGTGACCCAGGGCGGTCACACATTTTTCGAGGAGCCTGGAGATCGACCATGAGTCACTTCATTGATCGGCTGAACTTCTTCCGCAAGGCCCAGCGCGATGCCTTCGCCAACGACCACGGCGAGCTGCGTACGGAGTCCCGCGGCTGGGAGGACGGCTACCGGCAGCGCTGGCAGCACGACAAGGTCGTGCGTTCCACCCATGGGGTGAACTGCACCGGTTCGTGCAGCTGGAAGATCTACGTCAAGAACGGCCTGGTCACCTGGGAGACCCAGCAGACCGACTACCCGCGCACCCGGCCCGACCTGCCCAACCACGAGCCGCGCGGCTGCCCGCGGGGGGCCAGCTACTCCTGGTACATGTACAGCGCCAACCGCCTCAAGTACCCGATGATTCGCAAGCCGCTGCTCAAGCTGTGGCGCGAGGCCCTCGAGCTGAAGAAGGACCCGGTCGACGCCTGGGCCTACATCGTCGAGGACCCGGCCAGGACCAAGCAGTACAAGCGTGCCCGCGGCATGGGCGGCTTCGTGCGCGCCGACTGGGACGAGCTCAACGAGCTGATCGCCGCCTCCAATGTCTACACCGCCAAGCAGTACGGCCCGGATCGCATCATCGGCTTCTCGCCGATCCCCGCCATGTCCATGGTCAGCTACGCCGCCGGCAGCCGTTACCTGTCGCTGATCGGCGGCGTCTGCATGAGCTTCTACGACTGGTACTGCGACCTGCCGCCGGCCTCGCCCATGACCTGGGGCGAACAGACCGACGTGCCCGAGTCCGCCGACTGGTACAACTCCGGCTACATCATCGCCTGGGGCTCCAACGTCCCCCAGACCCGCACGCCGGACGCCCACTTCTTCACCGAGGTGCGCTACAAGGGGACCAAGACCGTCTCCATCACCCCGGACTACGCCGAGGTCTCCAAGCTCACCGACGAGTGGCTCTCCGCCAAGCAGGGCACCGATGCCGCCCTGGCCATGGCCATGGGGCACGTCATCCTCAAGGAGTTCCACCTCGACAGGCCCAGCGCCTACTTCACCGACTACGTGCGGCGCTACACCGACATGCCGTTCCTGGTCGAGCTCGAGGCCCGCGAGGACGGCAGCTACGCGCCGGGTCGCCAGCTGCGCGCCAGCGACTTCGAGGCCAGCCTGGGCCAGGACAACAACCCCGAGTGGAAGACCGTGGCCTGGGACGAGACCCGCGACCAGCTGGTCGTGCCGCGCGGCTCCATCGGTTTCCGCTGGGGCGAGGAAGTGGGCAACCAGGGCAAGTGGAACCTCGAGCCGCTGGATGCCGACGGTGCCGAGATCAAGCCGCTGCTGACCCTGGCCGACAGTCACGACGAGGTGGCCAAGGTCGCCTTCCCCTACTTCGGTGGCATCGCCCACGAGCACTTCGAGCACGTGGAGGGCGAGGGTGCCGGCGCGGCCGACGACCTGCTGTTCCACTGCCTGCCCGTCAAGCGCATGAAGAAGGCCGACGGCAGCGACGTGCTGGCCGTGACCGTCTTCGACCTGATGTGCGCCAACTACGGCATCGACCGCGGCTTCGGCAAGGATGGCGAGGACGACGGGGCCACCTCCTATGACCAGGTTCGCCCCTACACCCCGGCCTGGCAGGAGAAGATCACCGGCGTGCCCGCCGAGCAGGCCGCCCGCATCGCCCGTGAGTTCGCCGATAACGCCGACAAGACCCAGGGTCGCTCCATGGTCATCGTCGGTGCCGGCATGAACCACTGGTACCACATGGACATGAACTACCGCGGCCTGATCAACATGCTGGTCATGTGCGGCTGCATCGGCCAGAGCGGCGGCGGCTGGGCGCACTACGTGGGCCAGGAGAAGCTGCGTCCGCAGACCGGCTGGACCCCGCTCGCCTTCGGCCTCGACTGGCAGCGTCCGCCGCGGCACATGAACTCCACCTCCTTCTTCTACAACCACTCCTCCCAGTGGCGCTACGAGAAGCTGGAGATCAAGGAGATCCTCTCGCCGCTGGCCAAGGTCGAGGACTACTCCGGCAGCCTGATCGACTTCAACGTGCGTTCCGAGCGCATGGGCTGGTTGCCCTCGGCGCCGCAGCTGGGCACCAACCCGCTGCGCCTGGCCGAGGCCGCCAGGGCCGCCGGCCTGTCCACCAAGGACTATGCCGTCGAGCAGCTCAAGGAGGGCAAGCTGGCCTTCGCCGCGGAGGATCCGGACAACCCCCAGAACTTCCCGCGCAACATGTTCATCTGGCGTTCCAACCTGCTGGGCAGCTCCGGCAAGGGCCACGAGTACATGCTCAAGTACCTGCTGGGCACCCGCCACGGGATCCAGGGCAAGGACCTGGGCGACTTCGGCGGCCAGAAGCCCGAGGAGGTGAAGTGGCACGACGAGGCGCCCGAGGGCAAGCTCGACCTGCTGGTGACCCTGGACTTCCGCATGTCCACCACCTGCCTCTACTCGGACATCGTGCTGCCCACGGCGACTTGGTACGAGAAGGACGATCTCAACACCTCCGACATGCATCCCTTCATCCACCCGCTGACCGCGGCCACCGACCCGGCGTGGGAGTCGCGCAGCGACTGGGACATCTACAAGGGCATCGCCAAGGCCTTCTCCCGGGTGTGCGAGGGACACCTGGGCGAGGAGACCGACCTGGTCACCCTGCCGCACCAGCATGATTCCCCCGCTGAGCTGGCCCAGGTCGAGGTGAAGGACTGGAAGAAGGGCGAGTGCGAGCCGATCCCCGGCAAGACCATGCCGGCGCTGATCGAGGTCAAGCGCAACTACCCCGAGACCTATGAGCGCTTCACTTCCATCGGGCCGCTGCTGGAGAGCATCGGCAACGGTGGCAAGGGCATTGCCTGGAAGACCGAGACCGAGGTGGAGCTGCTCGGCAAGCTCAACCATCGCAAGCTGGACGGGCCGCACAAGGGGCGCCCGCAGATCGAGTCGGCCGTCGACGCCGCCGAGATGATCCTCACCCTGGCCCCGGAGACCAACGGCCAGGTGGCGGTGAAGGCCTGGGACGCGCTGTCGAAGATCACCGGGCGGGACCACACCCACCTGGCGGTCAACAAGGAGGAGGAGAAGATCCGCTTCCGCGACATCGTCGCCCAGCCGCGCAAGATCATCTCCAGCCCGACCTGGTCCGGCCTCGAGGACGAGCACGTCTCCTACAACGCCGGCTACACCAACGTCCACGAGCTGATCCCGTGGCGCACCGTGAGCGGTCGCCAGCAGTTCTACCAGGATCACCCCTGGATGCGCGCCTTCGGCGAGAGCCTGCTGGTCTACCGTCCGCCCATCGACACCAAGGCGGCCAAGGGCTTCCAGCTGCCGGCGGACAACGGCTACAAGAGCAAGGCGCTGAACTTCATCACGCCGCACCAGAAGTGGGGCATCCACTCCACCTACAGCGACAACCTGCTGATGCTGACGCTCAACCGCGGCGGCCCGGTGGTGTGGCTCTCCGAGGATGACGCGGCCGAGATCGGTATCGAGGACAACGACTGGATCGAGGTCTACAACGCCAACGGCTCCATCGCGGCCCGCGCCGTGGTCAGCCAGCGGGTCAAGGCCGGCATGGTGATGATGTACCACGCCCAGGAGCGCCAGGTGAACGTGCCGGGCTCCGAGATCACCGGCACCCGTGGCGGCATCCACAACTCGGTGACCCGGGCCTGTCCCAAGCCGACCCACATGATCGGTGGTTATGCCCAGCTCTCCTACAGCTTCAACTACTACGGGACGGTCGGCTCCAACCGCGACGAGTTCGTGCTCGTCCGCAAAATGAAGCACGTCGACTGGCTGGATGGTGAGGGCAATGACACCGTGCAGGAGGCAGTGAAATGAAGATTCGTTCCCAGGTAGGCATGGTCCTCAACCTCGACAAGTGCATCGGTTGCCACACCTGCTCGGTGACCTGCAAGAACGTCTGGACCAGCCGCGAGGGCGTGGAGTACGCCTGGTTCAACAACGTCGAGACCAAGCCCGGCATCGGCTTTCCCAAGGAGTGGGAGAACCAGCAGAAGTGGAAGGGCGGCTGGCTGCGCCGCCGCGACGGCAAGATCGAGCCGCGCATCGGCGGCAAGTGGCGGGTGCTGGCGAACATCTTCGCCAACCCCGACCTGCCCGAGATCGACGACTACTACGAGCCGTTCGACTTCGACTACCAGCACCTGCACACCGCCAAGCTCGGTGAGCATCAGCCGGTGGCCAGGCCGCGTTCGCTGATCTCGGGCGAGCGCATGAACAAGATCGAGTGGGGCCCGAACTGGGAGGAGATCCTCGGTACCGAGTTCGCCAAGCGCCGCCGCGACGCCAACTTCGAGAAGGTGCAGGCCGATATCTACGGCCAGTTCGAGAACACCTTCATGATGTACCTGCCGCGCCTGTGCGAGCACTGCCTCAACCCGACCTGCGTGGCGTCGTGCCCGAGCGGCGCGATCTACAAGCGGGAAGAGGACGGCATCGTGCTGATCGACCAGGATCAGTGCCGCGGCTGGCGGATGTGCATCTCCGGCTGCCCGTACAAGAAGATCTACTACAACTGGAAGACCGGCAAGTCCGAGAAGTGCATCTTCTGCTACCCGCGCATCGAGGCCGGTCAGCCGACCGTCTGTTCCGAGACCTGCGTGGGCCGCATCCGCTACCTCGGCGTGCTGCTCTATGATGCCGACCGCATCGAGGAAGTCGCCAGCTCGCCGGACGAGCGCGACCTCTACCATCGCCAGTGCGAAATCTTCCTCGACCCCCACGACCCGGAGGTGATCGCCCAGGCGAAGAAGGACGGCATCACCGACAACGTGATCGCCGCCGCCCAGGCCTCGCCGGTCTACAAGATGGCCATCGACTGGGGCCTGGCGCTGCCGCTGCATCCGGAATACCGCACCCTGCCCATGGTCTGGTACGTGCCGCCGCTGTCGCCGATCCAGTCCGCCGCCGAGGCCGGCAAGGTCGAGTACGACGGCGTGCTGCCCAGGATCGAGTCGCTGCGCATCCCGGTGAAGTACCTGGCCAACATGCTCACCGCCGGGGAAGAGGCCCCCGTGGTACTGGCGCTCAAGCGGCTGATGGCCATGCGCGTCTACATGCGCGGCAAGCACGTGGAAGGCAGGAACGAAGCCGAGGTGCTGGAGGAGGTCGGCCTCACCGAGGACCAGGTGGAGCAGATGTACCGCTACCTGGCCATCGCCAACTACGAGGATCGCTTCGTGATCCCCACCAGCCATCGCGAGATGGCCACCGAGGCCTTCCCGGAGCGCGGCGGCTGCGGCTTCAGCTTCGGCGACGGCTGCCATGGCGAGAGCAAGCCGAGCCTGTTCAACGGCCGTTCCCAGACCACCACCCTGGTCAAGCCGGTGGAGGTCTTCGACCCCCATGCCAAGGCCGAGGAGGCACGTCATGACTGATGCCACCCTTCAACCGCAGGAGATGCTCAGCCTGCGCGTGCTGGCGAGGCTGCTCGACTACCCCACCGCGGCGCTCCAGGCCGCGGCCGGCGAGCTCATCGAGATCATCGACCGGGAGCGCCGCCTGCCGGCGGCGCTGCGCACCGCCCTGATGGACTGGTGCCAGCGCACCGCCGACGGCGACCTGCTGGAGCTCCAGGCCGAGTACGTGGCGCTGTTCGACAAGGGGCGCGCCACCTCGCTGCTGCTGTTCGAGCACGTGCACGGCGAGTCCCGCGACCGTGGCCAGGCCATGGTCGACCTGATGGCCGAGTACCAGGCCGCCGGCTTCGAGCTGGATGCCCGCGAGCTTCCGGACTACCTGCCGCTTTTCCTGGAGTATCTCTCGACCCGACCGGAGGCCGATATCGCCCGCTGGCTGGGCGAGATCCGCCACATCCTGGCGCTGCTGACCGCGCGCCTGGAGGAGCGCCACGCCGATCACGCCCTGGTGCCCCTGGCGCTGCTGGCACTGATCGGCGCCGAGGCCGAGGTGGCGCAGCATCGCGAGCAGGTCGTCGGGGAGCCCCGCGACGATACCCCCGAGGCGCTGGACGAGGTGTGGGAAGAGGAGGCGGTGCGCTTTTCCGCGGCCTCCGACGAGGACTGCGCCCTCCAGTCTGCCGAAGGTCGCCGCCTGGCCGAGCGCAAGCACGGTGTTGCCACCCAGCCGGTACGCATCCTGTCACCCGGGGACCAGGCTCCCCGAGTGGCCGGTCGTTAACAGGAGAACAGTCATGTCTGACGCCATTGCCACCTACTTCAACCACCTGATCTACGGCTACTACCCGTACCTGGTGGGCACCGTCTTCCTGGTCGGCAGCCTGCTGCGCTACGACCACGGCCAGTTCACCTGGAAGACCGGCTCCAGCCAGATGCTGTCGTCGAGGAACATGCGCCTGGCCAGCAACCTCTTCCATATCGGGATCATCGTGATCTTCTTCGGTCACCTGTTCGGCATGCTGACGCCGCACTGGGTCTACGGTGCCTTCCTGCACGCCGGTACCAAGCAGCTGATCGCCATCGTGGTGGGCGGCATCGCCGGTGCCATGTGCGTGGTGGGTGGCGCCATGCTGTTCTATCGTCGCCTGACCAACCCCCGGGTCAGGGCGTCGTCGAGCGGCATGGATACCGCCATCCTCGGCCTGATCGTCTTCCAGGCGGCACTGGGGATGATCACCATCATCTTCTCGCTGGGCCACATGGACGGCGAGATGATGCTCACCCTGTCCAGCTGGGCGCAGTCCATCGTGTTCTTCAGCGGTGGTGCGGCCGAGTACATGGCCGAAGTGTCCTGGATCTACAAGCTGCACATCTTCATCGGCCTGACCATCATCCTGCTGTTCCCCTTCTCGCGACTGGTCCACGTGTGGAGCGTGCCCTTCGGCTACATCGCCAGGCGCTACCAGTTGGTGCGTCGCCGCGGCTGATTCGGAACAGGGAGCAATACCATGGAAAAGATTGCAGTCGAACAACTGCCGGGGGGCGCGAGCCCCCCACCCATCCGGGTCGGTGACGCCTCCATCGAGGAGGCCGAGATCGCCCTGGAAATGCAGTACCACCCGGCGGACAGCGCCGGTACCGCCCAGCTGAAGGCGGCCCGGGCGCTGGTGGTGCGCGAGCTGCTGCGCCAGCGTGCCGAGGCCCTGGGCCTGGCCGATGGCGATGGCGGAGGCCTCGACGAGGCCGATGCGGCCATCGCCATGCTGCTGGAGCAGGAGCTCGAGGTGCCCGAGCCTTCCGACGAGGACTGTCGCCGGTTCTTCGAGATGCATGCCGAGCGCTTCAGCGAGCCGACCCGCCTGAAGGTGCGCCATGTGCTGCTGGCCGCGCCCCCGGACGCCCCCGAGGCCCGCGATGCCGGCTACCGCCTGGGCGAGACGCTGATCGAGGAGCTCAAGGATGTGCCCGAGCGCTTCACCGAGTTTGCCCAGCGGCATTCCGCCTGCCCTTCGAAGGAGCAGGGCGGCGAGCTGGGCTGGCTGGTCCCGGGGCAGACCGTGGCCGAGCTCGATCGCGCGCTGCAGCACCTGCCGGTGGGCCTGCACGATCGTCCGCTGGCCTCGCGCTACGGCTGGCACCTGGTCGCCATCGACGAGCGCCACGAGGGGCGCCGGCTGCCCTTCGACCGGGTCGTCGACCGCGTGCGACACAGCCTGCGCGAACAGGCCACCCGCCGTGCCCTGCGCCACTACCTGCTGGCGCTGGAAGCCGAGATCGGGGTCGAGGGGATCGCCCTGGACGACGATGCCGGCAGCTCATTGATGCAGTGACGGAGGATTCCCGATGGCCCATGTTCATGCCGATGCCCCCTTCGTGCCACTGGGCATGGCGGTGCTGACCGTCTCCGATACCCGCGGCTTCGACGAGGACGGCAGCGGCGACCTGCTGAGTGGCCGCCTGACCGAGGCCGGCCATGCGCTGGTGGCGCGCCAGATCGTGCCCGACGACATCTACCGCATCCGTGCGGTGGTCTCCGAGTGGGTGGCGCGTGACGACGTCCAGGCGATCCTGGTCAACGGCGGCACCGGCTTCACCCCCCGGGACAGGACCCCCGAGGCGTTGACGCCGCTGTTCGACAAGGCCATCGATGGCTACGGCGAGCTGTTCCGGCAGCTCTCCTTCGCCACCATCGGCAGCTCGACGATCCAGTCCCGCGCCGTGGCCGGGGTGGCCAACCGCACCCTGATCTTCGCCATGCCGGGGTCGCCGAAGGCCTGCGCCACGGCCTGGGACGAGATACTCGCCGCCCAGCTCGATGCCCGCACGCGGCCCTGCAACTTCGTCGCCATGGTGCTGCCCGAGGCCGAGCGCTGCGGGTCCCGCCAGGGGGCGGGGCACGGCGCGGGAGTCGGGGCATGAATTGCGGTTGCGCGGATGTCGTCACCCCCGGCCTGCTCGACCTCCTCGATGCCCGGGCCCGGATGATCGCCGCCGCCAAGCCGGTGTCCGGCCAGCAGCGCCTGGCGCTGGGCGAGGCGGCCGGCCGGGTGCTGGCCGAGGATGCCGTGGCGCGCCTTGACCTGCCGGGCGTCGACAACAGCGCCATGGACGGCTACGCCCTGCGGCTGGCCGACCTCGAGCGCGTGGCGGCCGCCGGCGAGGGCCTGTCGGTGGCGCTGCGCGTGCCTGCCGGTGCCGGGGTGCTGCGGCTGCCGGAGGGGGACTGCGCACGGATCTTCACCGGCGCCCCGGTGCCGCTGGGGGCCGAGGCGGTGGTGCCCCAGGAGCGCACCCGTGTCGACCCCCGCGGGCATGTGCATGTCCTCGGCGAGGTCGCGGCCGGCGCCAATATCCGTCGTCGTGGCGAGGAGGCCGGCACCGGGGACCGGGTGCTGGCCGCCGGTACGCGACTGACCCCGGCGGCCATCGCCCTGCTGGCCAGCCACGGCATCGCCGAGGTCCTGGTGCGGCCTCGCCTCACGGTGGCGCTGATCTCCACCGGCGACGAGCTGATCGAGCCGGGCTCGCCCCGGGTCCCGGGGCAGGTCTACAACAGCAACGTCGCCATGCTGCGTGCCTTGCTGGTGCAGCAGCAGTGCCGGGTGCTCGACCTGGGCATCGTCGACGATACCGCTCCGGCCCTGCACGAGGCGTTCATCGTCGCCCGCGACAGCGCCGACCTGGTGATCTGCACCGGAGGGGTCTCGGTGGGCGAGGAGGACCATGTCCGCCCGGTGCTCGAGCGCCTGGGCGGCATCGATTTCCACGGCGTGGCCATGAAGCCCGGCAAGCCCTTCGCCTTCGGCTGGCTCGGCACCAGTGCCGAGCGCGGCACGCCGCTGATCGGCCTGCCGGGCAATCCGGTGGCTTCGCTGGTAGGCTGGCAGTATCTCGCCTTGCCCTTCGTGCACGGCCGCCAGGGCCGCACGCCGGCCCCGCTACAGCACTTCCCGGTCAAGGCCGGTTTCTCGCGGCGTGGGTCTCGCGGACGCCGTGAACTCCTCAGGGTGGTACTGGACTGGACCGGAGGCACCCCGGTCGCGAGCCTCGCGGGAGGGCAGGGGTCGCACATGCTGGGCGCCGCCAGCCAGGCCCATGGCTACCTGATGATCGATGCCGATACCCACGTGGAGGAAGGGAATGCCCATGGATTCTGTCCCGTCGCCCAGTTCCTCGACTGAGCTGCTGTTCCGCCCCCGCCAGCTGCGCGAGCTGGTGCGCGGCGTGCCCTGGCTCAGCACCCTCGACGACGACGAGGTCGACGCCCTGCTGGAAGTCTCCGAGGTGCGCAACCTGAAGAGTCGCGAGTGGCTGTTCCGCCAGGACGCCCCGGCGCACTGGCTCTACATCGTGATCACCGGCGTGGTCAGGCTGGTGCGCAACACCATCGACGGTCGCCAGGCGACCATCCGCTGCGTGGAGCGTGGCGGCCCGCTGGGGCAGCTGAGCATGGTCTCCAGCGAGGGGATCTACCTCTATTCCGCCGAGGCGCTGCGCCGCACCCATGTGCTGGCCCTTCCCGCGCCACGCTGTCGTGCCCTGATGGACAACCACCCGGCCTGCCGCGCCGAGTTCATGAGCCGCCTGGCCATGGAGATCACCGAGCGGCTGGAGGACATGGCCCTGCTGACCCAGGCCGATGCCATGGCGCGGCTGGTCAGCTACATCCTGCGCCAGCTGCCCGGCAGCCGTGCCAAGGGGCCGAGGGTCGTGCGGCTGACCATCCCCAAGCGCTGGCTGGCCGCCCAGCTGGCGATGACGCCGGAGACCCTGTCGCGGCTGCTGGGCAAGCTGCGCGACAGCGGTGCCATCAACATCGACCGTCAGCGGCTGGTGGTGCTCGACGAGCAGAAGCTGCGCGAGACCCTGATGACGGACGACTGAATCCGAACGAGGGAGACGAGATGTCCCGCAAGGCGAACAAGCCCCGTACCCTGGTCTACTCCTGCTCCGGCTGCTCCGACGTGGCCCAGCTGGCCAACGAGGTGGCCCTGCGCCTCGACCACGGCGGCGTGGCGGAGATGTCCTGCATCGCCGGGGTGGGCGGCGGCGTGCCCGGCCTGGTACGGGTGGCCCGCTCCGGGCGGCCGATCGTGGCCATCGACGGCTGCCGGCTGCACTGCGCCAGCCATTGCCTGGCAAGAGCCGGCGTCGAACCCACCGAGCACGTGAAGCTCTACGAACGCGGCTTCCGCAAGCGTCGCGGCCAGCTGTACGGCGAGGAGGAGGTCGAGGAGGTCGCCTCCGAGGTGGGCGAGCTGATCGCCCGCCTGCCGATGCACCCGGTGCATGACGCCGCCGCGGCGGAGCGGCGGGCATGAGCGCCCTGGTCGACGGGTTCGGCCGCACCATCCGCTACCTGCGCCTCTCGGTCACCGACCGCTGCGACTTCCGCTGCGTCTACTGCATGGCCGAGCAGATGACCTTCCTGCCTCGTGCCCGGGTGCTCACCCTGGAGGAGATGGCCAGCCTGTGCCGCGCCTTCGTCGAGCTGGGTGTGGAGAAGATCCGCCTCACCGGCGGGGAGCCCCTGGTGCGTCGGGGCCTGGCGAGCCTGGTGGAGGAGGTCGGTGCCCTGGAGGGCCTGCGCGACTTCGCCATGACCACCAACGGTGCCGGCCTGGGCAAGCAGGCCGCGGCCCTGCGGGCGGGCGGCCTGACACGCCTCAACATCAGCCTGGATACCCTGGACCCCGCCCGCTTCCGCGCCCTGACCCGTACCGGCGACCTGGCGCGGGTGCTCGACGGCATCCGCGCGGCCCGCGATGCCGGCTTCTCGCGCATCAAGCTCAACGCCGTGATCCTCAAGGGGCGCAACGACGACGAGATCCTCGACCTGGTCGAGTTCGCCAGGCATGAGCAGGTGGATATCAGCTTCATCGAGGAGATGCCGCTGGGCCAGGCCATCGGCCACGACCGCGCCGAGACCTTCTGTTCCAGCGACGAGGTGCGCGCGACCATCGAGTCCCGCCACCCCCTGGTGCCCACCACCGAGAGCACCCTGGGGCCCTCGCGGTACTTTCGCATGGCCGATAGTGACTCGCGAGTCGGCTTTATCTCGCCCCATAGCCACAACTTCTGCGATGCCTGCAACCGGGTGCGCGTCACCGCCGAGGGTCGCCTGCTGCTGTGCCTGGGCAACGAGCACTCGCTGGACCTGCGCGGCCTGATGCGTCGCCACCCCGGCGACCTGGAGCGCCTCAAGGCGGCGATCGTCGACGCCATGGCCAGCAAGCCCGAACGCCACCACTTCTCGACCGACGGCGAGGTGCAAGTCGTTCGCTTCATGAACATGACGGGCGGATGACGGGGTGATCAGCGCCGGGTGGTGCGTGTCGCCAGCCAGGGGAGCAGGGTGGCGATGACGATGAAGCGGAAGAGGTGGTGGAACACCACGAAGGCCGGGTCGACATCCAGGGTGGCGGCCAGCAGCACGATCTCGGTAAGGCCGCCCGGGGCAAAGGCGAGGAACAGGGCGATGGTGTCGTGGGGGGTGACCAGTGCCATGGCCAGCGTCATGGCGCCGGCCAGCAGCATGGTGATGAGCATGGCAACGATCCCGTGTCCCAGCATGCCCAGCGTGTCCCTCACCCGCATCCCCACGAAGTAGGCCCCCAGCGAGGCGCCGAGGAAGAACTGCACGGCCAGCAGGGAATCGTCCGGCGGGCTCATGGCCGGCCACTGCAGGACCTGTATCAGGCCCACGCCGAGGATGGGGCCCAGCAGCAGCGGCTGGGGCAACCGCCCCAGCCGGGCGAGCCACCAGCCCGCGGCGGTGGCGACCAGCGTCAGGGTGGCGGGCGCGACCCCCGGCAGGGCCCAGCCCGACCTCGCCGTCGCGGTCGTCGCGCCATCGACCGGGCCGAAGTGAATCACCAGCAGCGGGACCAGGTAGATGACGGTGATGATCCGGCTGATCTGCCCCAGCAGCACCTGCTGGGCATCGGCGCCGCAGCGGGTGCAGACCAGCAGCACCACCGACTGCGCCCCCGGCACCGCGGCGAACAGCGCCGTGGTGCGGTCCAGCCCCGCCCGGCGCTCGAAGTAGCGGGTATTGACCAGGGTGGTGAGCGCCACCAGGACCAGCATGCCGGCCACGGTCAGCGGCCACTGCACCATCCGGTTCAGCAGGGTGGCGTCGATGGTGCTCCCCACCTGGATCCCCAGCAGGACCATCGCCGCCTGGCGCAGCCAGGGCGGGGGCCGGTGCGGCCAGCCCAGCAGGGCGGCCAGGAGCGTCGCGGTGAGACTGCCCAGCAGCCAGGGCAGGGGCAGGCCCAGGACAGTGAAGCCCAGCACACCGGCCGCGGCGATCAACAGCGTCAGGGCGGGCACGGTCTAGCGATCGAAGCGAGTGTCATCGTCGGCCTCGGCGTCCGGCTCGTGGGACATGGCATCGAGCCGTTCGGAGAAACGCATCCGGTAGGAGAGCACCAGGACCACGACCGCCATCGCCATCAGGGTCAGGCTCAGCGGGCTGTTGAACAGTCCGCCCAGCCAGTCCCCGCCGCTGATCAGCACGGCCCGTCGCATGCTCTCCTCGAGCATGGGGGCGATCAGGAAGGTGATGATCAGCGGGGCCTCGGGCACGCCGAACTTGCGCATGGCGAAGCCGAAGAAGCCGAAGAACAGCATGACCAGCACGTCGTAGGGGTTGCCCTGGGTGGCGTAGCTGCCGATCACGGCCAGCACCATGATGGTGGGGACCAGCACCGGCTTGGGCAGCGAGCCCAGCTTGGCATAGAAGAAGGCGAAGCCGCGGCCGATGGCCAGGTTGAAGAAGTTGGCCAGGATCAGGATGGTGAAGAGGGCATAGACCACGTCGGCATGCAGCTCGAACATGCGCGGGCTGGGAGTGACGCCCTGCAGCATCAGGGCGCCCCCGATCAGGGCGGCCGTGGCGCTGCCGGGGATGCCGAAGGCCAGCAGCGGCACCAGCGTCGGGCCGGCGGTGGCGTTGTTGCCGGCCTCGGCGGCCGCCACGCCCCCCATCACGCCGGTGCCGATTCGCTTGTGGGGCAGTACCTTCTTGGCGATGCCATAGGAGAGGAAGGAGGCGACGGTCGCTCCCAGGCCCGGGAGCATGCCGATGAAGCTGCCCACCCCGAGGCCGATACCCATCTCGCGCCAGTTGCTGAGGTATTCGCGGAAGGTCAGCCCCTCCTGCTTGCCACTGAAGAGGTCATGCATCCGGCGCTCGACCCTGGTGCCGAGACGCGACTCATGCAGCAGCTCCACGCCCTGCTCGAGCATGCGGCTCATGGCGAAGAGGCCGATGATCAGGGGCACCAGGCTGATGCCGTCGCGCAGCCAGGCCAGGTCGAAGGTATTGCGCGAGGCGCCGCCCATGGGGTCGGTGCCGATGGTGCCGATGTAGAGGCCGATGGCGGCCGACATCAGCCCCTTGGCGATGTGCTTGCCCGAGAGCGCCCCCAGCAGGGCGATGGCCACCACCATCAGCCAGGCGCGTTCCGCGGGACCGAACTGCAGGGCGGCCAGGGCCATCATCGGGGCAATCAGGATCACCAGCAGGTCGGAGAGGGTGTCGGCGGTCACCGACGAGTAGAGCGAGGTCAGCAGCGCCTTGCGCCCCTTGCCCTGCTGGGTCATGCGATAGCCGTCGAAGACGGTGGCCGCCGAATCCGGCGCGCCCGGGGTGGCGAAGCTGATCGCCGAGATCGAACCCCCGAACAGTGCCCCCTTGTAGAGCCCGATGACCAGGCCCAGGGCGCCGGTGATGTCCAGGGTGAAGGTCAGCGGGAGCATCAGGGCCACCCCGGTGGAGGTGGTGAGCCCCGGGATGGCACCCAGGCCGACGCCGACGAAGACGCCGATGGTCAACCACATCAGGGTATTCCAGTTGAGTACCAGGGCGAGCGCTTCGACAAAGGCGTCGGGTTGAAACATCGTGCGGCTCCATGAGGGAGGCAGCGAGCCTCGGGCGGGACAAGAGCGTCAGACGAGGAAGGGGAGGAAGTCACCCGGCAGCCGAATCCCCAGGAGCGCGAAGACCGCCAGGATGATCAACGCGATGGCCGGTGACAGCGCCACGGCGAGATACCAGGGGCGCAGCCCCAGCCACAGCATCATCACGGCGAGAAACAGCGTCATGGGCAGCAGCAGGCCCAGGGGCTCCATCAGCCGGTACATGATCAGGGCGGCGAGGCAGAACGCCACGGCCCAGGCGAGGTCTCGCCAGCCGACCGTCTGCATCTCCTCGGCCACGGCGTGACGCCACTTGTCCACGGTCAACGCCAGCGAGGTGACCAGCATGGCGGCGAGGCCCAGGCCCGGGAAGAAGCCCAGGTTGAAACCGTCGCGCTGTAGGGCACGTAGATGGCCTGCAGGCCCGCCTCATCGAAGATATTGGCCACCCCGGCGAGCAGGGAGTTGGTACCGGCGATGACCACCTCGCGTTCGCTCGCTTCCGCCTTCAGGCCTTCCCAGTCCGCCAGGGGGCTGTCGTTGGGGGCCACGATCAGGGAACGGAAGGCCGAGATGTAGCCGGCCACCTTGAGGTCATAGGGATCGACCAGGGGGTTCTCCTCCATCAGCGCCGTGAGGACCGGGGTGGGGCTGGAGAGCATCACGGTGTAGCCATCGGCCGGCTGGTCCAGCAGGTACTCCCAGGCCAGGGTGGCACCGGCGCCGGGACGATTCTGCAGGTTCCAGCCGACGCCGAAGTGATCGCGGGCGCCGGTCGACAGGGTGCGGGCCCAGGCGTCGCTGCCGCCGCCGGCGCCGAAGGGGATGATGAAGTCGATATCGCGTTCGGGCCAGTCGCCGTGGCCATCGGCCTTGGCCGTTCCCGACAGGGCCAGGGCGGCACAGGCGATTGCCATCAGGCCGGTGCGCAGGAGTGTTCCGAGTGAGGATGGGCTGGCGTACATGGTCACCTCCCTTGTTGTTCTGTCCGACTTTTATCTGTCCAGGCCGCTCGCCGCCGGCGTCGCTGCCGGGGAGGGGCGTCCGGGTCGCCTGAATCAGGCTAGTCGTGCCCATGACCCTTGGCCAACCCGGCCCGGGTCGACGCGGTTCAACGCCGGATGCCGATGGTGCGCCCGGCGAGCGCCGGCCAGTCGTCCCGGTTGGCGTGGGGCAGCGCGGCGATGGCCTCGGCCACCGGGGCCGGGAAGGCGCCGGGACGGCCGCTCTCGCGGGTCATGCCCATCAGCATCTGCTCGCTGGTGGCCAGCAGGTTGCCCTCCTCGTCGTACAGCTCGAAGAAGGCGTGGAGCCGCTTGGCGTCGCGATCCAGCAGGGTCACCGCCACCCGCAGCGGCTGGCCTTCGTGGGCTTCGCGGCGGTAGCAGAGGTGGGTCTCCAGGGTATAGATCGTATAGCCATGGCGCTCGCGGCCGACGGCGTCCAGGCCGATACGCTCCATCAGCGCCTCCACCGCCAGGGAGAAGACCCTGGCGTATTCGGCATCGTTCATATGGCCGTTGTAGTCGACCCACGCCGGGGCCACCCGTGTCTCCAGGATCTGCATCAGGGTCGCCCCTCCAGGTATTCCGTTTCGGGCCAGTATTTCCGCTTCGGGCCGCGCAGTTCAACCGGCGAGGCGTCGCGGCGCTGGTCGGGTGGTGCAGGAGGTGACGCCATACGCCGCGAATTTGTCGTGGATCACCCCGATGACCGAATAGCCGACCATCAACAGTCGACACAGCGCTGAATCTTTCCACGTGGAGCCACTAGCATTCTTGTCTATGGTGTGGGAGAAACAGTCACAAGGGCCGCGCGCCCATCAAACGCTTGAATGAGAGAGGAACAACAAGATGCTCAGGAAGACCCTTCTGGCCAGCGCCGTGGCCGCGGCCATGGTGGCCTCCGCCGCCCATGCCGAGACCCTGCGCTGGACTCGCTCCGCCGACAGCCTGACCATGGATCCCCACTCCCAGAACGAGGGGCCGACCCATTCGGTCAACCATCAGATCTTCGACACCCTGGTCTACCAGGACATGGACGTCGAGTACCAGCCGGGCCTGGCCACCGAGTGGCACGTGAAGGAAGACGAGCCCACCGTGTGGGTGTTCAAGATCCGCGAGGGCGTCACCTTCCACGAGGGCCAGTCGCTGACCGCCGAGGACGTGGCCTTCTCCATCGACCGGGCTCGTCACGAGCACTCCGACATGCGCGGTCTGCTCACCTCCATATCCGAGGTGCGTGCCGTGGACGACTACACCGTCGAGGTGGAAACCCACGAGCCCAACCCGCTGCTGCCGAACAACTTCACCAACCTGTTCATCATGAGCCGTGAATGGGCCGAGGAGAACGGCGTCGAGGAGCCGCAGAACTATGCGGCCGGCGAAGAGACCCATGCGGTGCGTAACGCCAACGGCACCGGCCCGTTCCGCGTCGAGAGCCGCGAGCCGGACGTACGCACCGTCTTCGTGCGCAACGACGACTACTGGGGCATCGACCACTACCCGATGGAGATCTCGCGGCTGGTGTTCACGCCCATCGAGTCGGCTTCCACCCGTGTGGCGGCGCTGCTCTCCGGCGAGGTCGATTTCCTGCAGGAGACGCCGGTCCAGGACATCGAGCGTCTGGCCAGTGCCGACGGCATCAAGAACGAGCAGGGCGCGGAAAACCGCACCATCTTCCTCGGCATGGACATGGGCTCGGCCGAGCTGCGTACCGCCGATACCGACGACAACCCCTTCGCCGACCGCCGCGTTCGCGAGGCGATCAACCTGGCGGTGGACGTCACCACCATCCAGCGGGCCGTCATGCGTGGCAACTCCCAGCCGGCCGGCATGATCGCGCCGCCCTTCGTCAACGGCTACAGCGAGGAGATGGATGTCGTTCTCGAGGCCGATACCGCTCGCGCCCAGGAGCTGATGGAAGAGGCCGGCTACGGCGACGGTTTCCGCGTCACCCTGCAGTGCCCCAACGATCGCTACGTCAACGACGAGCAGATCTGCCAGGCGGTGGTCAGCATGCTGGCGCGCATCGGCATCACCGTGGACCTGGTGGCCCAGACCCGCTCGCTGCACTTCGCCGAGCTGGCCCGGGGTGAGTACGACTTCTACATGCTGGGCTGGGGCGTGCCCACCATGGACTCCGAGTACGTCTTCAACTACCTCTACCACACCAAGGAGGAGGACCGCGGCACCTGGAACTTCACCGGTTACTCCGACGAGCGGGTGGACGAGCTGACCGTGGCCATGGGCCAGGAGACCAACGAGGAGGCGCGCAACGAGATGATCGCGGAAGCCTGGGGGATCGTTCACGACGAGATCCTCTACATCCCGATCCATCACCAGATGCTGACCTGGTCGATGCGTGACGACATCGACTTCAAGGTCCAGAGCGAGAACACGCCGCACTTCAAGTACCTGAAATTCAATCAGTAAGTCTCTACGGAAACGACCCCCGGCCGCCACAAGCGGCCGGGGGCATCGTCGTATTTGGTGATCCCATGCTAGCGTTTCTGATCCAGCGCGTGCTGCAGGCCATCTTCGTGATGTTCGTGGTCGCGCTCATCTCGTTCTCGCTGTTCCACTACGTCGGCGACCCGGTGCTCAACATGCTGGGGCAGGAGGCCACCGAGGCCGACCGTGCCGCGCTGCGTGCCCAGCTGGGGCTCGACCAGCCGGTGGTGGTGCAGTTCTGGAGTTTCATCGTCAATGCCGCCCAGTTCGAGTTCGGCATCTCCTATCGTTCGGCCCGCCCGGTCACCGACCTGATCCTGGAGCGGCTGCCCGCGACCCTGGAGCTGGCCACCATCTCGGCGATCTTCGCCGTGGTCATGGGCATCGTGCTGGGCATCTACACCGCGCTGCGCCGGCGCAGCTGGCTGGCCAACTTCATCATGACCGCCTCGCTGATCGGCGTGTCGTTGCCCACCTTCCTGATCGGCGTGCTGCTGATCTACCTCTTCGCCGTGGAGCTGGGCGTGCTGCCGGCCTTCGGACGCGGCGAGGTGGTACATCTCGGCTGGTGGAACACCGGGTTGCTGACGGCGAGCGGCCTGCGCTCGCTGATCCTGCCGGCCATCACCCTGGGGCTGTTCCAGCTCACCCTGATCATGCGCCTGGTGCGCGCCGAGATGCTCGAGGTGCTGAGCACCGACTACATCAAGTTCGCCCGCGCACGGGGACTGTCGAAGCGCGTGGTCAACCTGCGCCATGCACTCAAGAACACCATGATCCCGGTCATCACCATCATCGGCCTGCAGCTGGGCACCATCATCGCCTTCGCCATCATCACCGAGACGGTGTTCCAGTGGCCGGGCGTGGGGGCGCTGTTCATCACCGCGGTGCGCTTCGTCGACGTGCCGGTCATGGCCGCCTACCTGATGATGATCGCCCTGGTGTTCGTGGTCATCAACCTGGTGGTGGACCTGCTCTACTATGCCGTGGATCCGCGGCTGCGCGCGCAGGGAGGTGGCAAATGAGCCGTGACCTGGAGACCCAGTCCGAGGTTGACGCAGAGACGCTGCCCCGGCCGAGTCGTCTGCGCAGCTTTCTCGACAGCGATATCGTCTACTCCTGGAAGCGCCAGCCGGTGGTGATACTCGCCACCCTGGTGACCCTGACCATGTTCGCCGCGGCGCTGTTCGCCCCGTGGATCGCGCCGCAGAACCCCTTCGACCCGCGTCAGCTCGACCTGATCGATGCCTTCACGCCGCCGATGACCACCTCGGAGTTCACCGGCAACTTCTACCTGCTGGGCAGCGACAGCCAGGGCCGTGACGTCTTCTCGGCGATCCTCTACGGCTCGCGGATCTCGCTGCTGGTGGGGTTCGCCGCGGTGCTCTTCGCGCTGGTGCTGGGCACCGCCCTGGGCCTGATGGCGGGCTTTCGCGGTGGCTGGCGCGACGCCCTGATCATGCGTATCGCCGACGTCCAGCTGACCTTCCCGTCGATCCTGATGGCGCTGCTGATCTTCGGCGTGATTCGCGGCTTCCTGCCGCGCTCGATGCACGCCGAGGTGGCGATCATCGTGCTGATCGTGGCCATCGGCCTCTCCGACTGGGTGCAGTACGCCCGGGCGGTGCGCGGCGCCACCATGGTCGAGAAGGGCAAGGAGTACGTCCAGGCGGCCCGGGTCATCGGCCTGCCGGCGCGAAAGATCCTGTTCCAGCACATCCTGCCCAACGTGATGCGTCCGGTGCTGGTGATCGGCACCATCGGCCTGGCGCTGGCGATCATCGCCGAGGCCACGCTGTCGTTCCTGGGGGTCGGCATGCCGGCCACCCAGCCGAGCCTGGGGACCCTGATCCGGGTCGGCCAGGACTACATGTTCTCGGGAGAGTGGTGGATCCTGCTCTTCCCCGGGGCGGCGCTGCTGATGCTGGCGCTTTCCGTCAACCTGCTGGGAGACTGGTTGCGTGATGTCCTCAACCCCAAGCTCCGATAACAGAAGCCCGGGCGGGCAACAAGCCGCCGCGGCCGTCGGCCACAAGCCGGATGCCGCGGGACAGGAGCCGGTGCTCAGCGTTCGCCACCTGCGGGTGGAGTTCCCCACTCGCCACGCCACCCTGGTGGCGCTGGATGACGTCTCCTTCGACATCGCGCCGGGGGAGGTCCTCGGTGTGGTGGGCGAGTCCGGCGCCGGCAAGTCGATGACCGGCAATGCGGTGATCCAGCTGATCGAGCCGCCCGGGCGCATCGCCGCCGGCGAGATCCACCTGGCCGGCCGGCGTATCGACAACCTGGCCGAGGACGACTTCGTGCCGCTGCGTGGGCGGCACATCGGCATGATCTTCCAGGACCCGCTCACCAGCCTCAACCCGCTGTTCTCGGTCGGGGACCAGCTGATCGAGACGATACGCACGCACCTGCCGTTGAACGAGAAACAGGCCCGCGAGCGGGCGCTGGAGCTGCTGCGGGAGGTGGGCATTCCTGCCCCCGAAGCGCGGCTGAACAGCTACCCCCACCAGTTCTCCGGCGGCATGCGCCAGCGGGTGGTGATCGCCCTGGCGCTGGCCGCCGAGCCGGAGCTGATCGTTGCCGACGAGCCCACCACGGCGCTGGATGTCTCGGTGCAGGCGCAGATACTGGCCCTGCTCAAGCGGCTCTGTGCCGAACACGGCACCGCCGTGATGCTGGTCACCCACGACATGGGGGTGATCGCCGAGACCGCCGACCGGGTGGCGGTGATGTACGCCGGACGGCTGATCGAGATCGGGCCGGTGGACGAGGTGATTCGCCACCCCCAGCACCCCTACACCGAGGGGTTGATGGCCTCTATCCCCGGAATCGAGAAGAGCCTCGATCGGCTCTACCAGATCGAGGGGGCCATGCCGCGGCTGGCGGCGATTCCCTCGGGCTGTGCCTTCAACCCGCGCTGTCCCCATGCCCAGCAGCGCTGCCGCAGTGAGCGCCCCGAGCTGATGCCGGCCGGGGGCAGCCAGGCCGCCTGCTGGCTGCATGACCCGGCGAACCCGTTGCCCAGGCTCGACCAGAAGGAGAATGCCCATGTGCGCTGAGATGGCTGCCCGGCGACAGGAAACGGCAGGCAACGACGTGCTGCTGGAGGTGCGGGACCTGGCACGCTACTTCGATGTCTCCAAGCCGTGGCTCAACCGGGTGCTCGAGCGCAGCGAGAAGCTGACGCTCAAGGCGGTGGACGGGGTGAGCTTCGCCATCCGCCGCGGCGAGACCGTCGCCCTGGTGGGCGAGTCCGGCTGTGGCAAGTCCACGGTGGCACGCCTGGTGGTGGGGCTATACGGGCTCACCCGCGGCACGCTGGTGTTCGACGGCGAGGACATCAGTGACCTGGCCGGGCGCACCGGCCGGCAGTCGGCGAGCCTGCGCAAGCGTTTCCAGATGATCTTCCAGGACCCCTACGCCAGCCTCAACCCGCTGTGGCGGGTGGGCACCATCATCGGCGAGCCGCTGCGCTTCTTCCGTCCCGAGATGAGCAGTGCGGACCGCCGCCGCCGCGTGGGTGAACTGCTCGAGCAGGTGGGGATGTCATCGCCGGATGCCAACCGCTACCCCCATGAATTCTCCGGCGGCCAGCGCCAGCGCATCTCCATCGCCCGGGCGCTGGCCAACGAGCCGGAGTTCATGATCTGCGACGAGCCCACCTCGGCGCTGGATGTCTCGGTGCAGGCCCAGATCCTCAACCTGATGCGCGACCTGCAGGACGAGTATGGCCTCACCTACCTCTTCATCAGCCACGACATGGCAGTGGTCAAGCACATGGCCGACCGCATCGCGGTGATGTACCTGGGGCGCATCGCCGAGATCGCCCCGGCCGATCAGCTCTTCGCCTCGCCGCACCACCCCTACTCCAGGATGCTGCTGGCCGCGGTGCCCTCGCTGGAAGGGGCCGGCAAGGAGCGGACCATGATCGAGGGCGAGGTGCCCAACCCCGTGCACCCGCCCAGCGGCTGCGCCTTCCACCCGCGCTGTCCGCACGCCAATGAGCGCTGCAGGCGCGAGGTGCCTCTGCTGATCGCCCGTGACGACGGCAGCGAGGTGGCCTGTCACGGGGTCGAGGAGGGGCGCATCGAGTGACCGGACGCCGTCATGCTCCTTGACGCACTGTCGCCGTTGCCGAGCGCCGTCAACCTGGGGCTGGTGGCGCTCTCCGCCCTGACCTCGGGGATCTCGGCCGCCGCGGGCATCGGTGGCGGTACCCTGCTGATCATGACCATGGCCCAGGTGATGCCCGCGGCGGCGCTGATCCCGGTGCACGGCATGGTACAGCTGGGCTCCAATGCCAGCCGGGCGGCGCTCACCTGGCGCCACCTCGACCGTGGCATCCTGGCCGCCTTCCTGCCCGGGGTGGTGCTGGGCGCACTGGCAGCCGCCTGGCTGCTGGTGCGGTTGCCGGCGGGTGTGCTCGAGCTGTGCATCGCGGGCTTCGTGCTCTATGCCTGCTGGGGCCCGGGCTGGCCCAGGCGAGCCGTGGGGCGTGCCGGCACCCTGGTGGCGGGAGCCGTCACCACCTTCCTCTCCAGCCTGGTGGGGGCCAGCGGCCCCCTGGTGGCGGCCTTCATCAAGCAGGGCCTTACCCAGCGCCTGCCGCGGGTGGCCACGTTTTCGGCCTGCATGACCAGCCAGCATCTCACCAAGGCCTTCGTCTTCGGCGTGGCCGGCTTCGTGTTTCGCGACTGGGTGGGGCTGATGCTGGCCATGGTGGCTGCCGGCTTCCTGGGGACCTGGCTCGGCCTGCGGTTGCTGCACCGGCTCAGCGATCACCGCTTCGATGCCATCTTCAAGTGGGTGCTGAGCCTGCTCGCCCTGCGGCTGATCTGGCTGGGAGTGCAGCGGCTGACGGGGTGATGCCGAGCGTGTTCCCTCCGACCCGGGCGTTGCCGGGGGTTCCCGATGCGGCATGCTGGGCGCAAGATGACTCCCCGGGTACCGTGCTTCCGCCAGCGGACGCAGGCGGCAGCGCGGATCGTGCCTGCAGAAGGAGGGTCCTGCCATGCGCCGCTTCGCGTCTTTCCTGCTGGCCATCTCCCTGATGCTGCTGGCCGGCTGTGCCAGCGTGCATGATCCGAGGGATGGCGCCACCGAGCTGGTTCCCGGCCGACCCCACCAGGTGATGATGGCGGGGCAGCGCTATTTCACCTTCACCCTGGAGGCGCCCGCCCGGGTGGTGCTGGAGAGCCTGACCTTTCCCGCGGATGTGGGGTTCGTGTCTCCCGCGGGGCAACTGCTCGACAGCGAGGGGCAGTTGGTGGCACGCGACTGGACCAGCGGCGCCGACAGCAACTTCCGGATCGAGAAACGCCTGGCGGCCGGCACCTGGTACCTGCTGGTCACCAATCCCCATGCGTGTCGCTCGGCGTTCAGCTGCCTCGAACGCGACTACCGCTACGAGGTGCTGCTGACGCTCGAGGATGATTCCTGAGGGCGTTCGAGGGCGGCAATGGCCGAGAGTCTCCCGGCCCGCTGGCCCTGTCGCCACCGGAGGTTCCGCGCCCCGTTGCATGGTGACCGATCCGGGGTTCGACTGGTACGCTCCGCAGGTGCCGCTGGCTTGCCGGAAGGGTGGCCTGGAAGGCGCTGCCGGGTCGTTTCCCGGTCCGGCAACGACGCATGGCGCAATGAAACCGGCAAAAACAGTCCCTGTTCCGGGGTTAGCGTCCTGTACAGTGCGGAAATCCTGTTCATAATGCTCTATGAGAAGCCGCCTTTCGGGCTCGCAGGGGAATTCAGAGGGAACGCATATGGTGACCGCAACCATAACCACAATACGGCGCCATGGCATGGTGGCATTCGTGCTGCTGGTGTGCCTGGCCCTGTCCATCGCCACGACGGCCCAGGCCAATCCGCGCTATGCGGCGATCGTGGTCGACGTCGAGAGCGGCGAGGTACTGCACGCCGCCAATGCCGACGAAACCCGCTATCCGGCGTCACTCACCAAGATGATGACGCTCTACCTGCTGTTCGAGGCGCTCGAGAACGGCTCCATGAGCCTGCACCAGGAGCTGCCGGTGTCGGCCCAGGCGGCGGCCATGCCGGCCTCGAAGCTGTGGCTCAAGGCCGGCTCCAGCATCGCGGTGAAGGATGCCATCCTCGCCCTGGTGGTACGTTCGGCCAACGATGTGGCCGTGGTGGTCGCCGAGGCGCTGGGGGGCAGCGAACGTCAGTTCGGCCAGATGATGACCGCCAAGGCCCGCGAGCTCGGCATGCCGGTCACCCAGTTCCGCAACGCCTCGGGCCTGCCGGACAGCGCCCAGACCACGACCGCGCGGGACATGGCGGCCCTGTCGATCCGCCTGATGCAGGACTTTCCGCAGTACTACCACTACTTCTCCACCCAGAGCTTCACCTATCGCGGCACCACCCACACCAGCCACAACCGGCTCGTGCGCAACTATGCCGGTGCCGATGGCCTCAAGACCGGCTTCATTCGCGCCTCCGGCTTCAATGTCGCCACCTCGGCGGTACGCGATGGACGCCGGATTCTCTCGGTGGTGATGGGGGGCTTCACCGCCCAGTCCCGTGATGCCCACATGGCCGACCTGCTTGACCGCGGCTTCGTGCGCGCGTCGCTGCTGGGGCGTGGCGACTGGATCGCGCAGTCTGACTTCTCCGGCGACTTCATGGCCAACAGCGGTGGCATGCAGGCACCGGAGACCCCCGCAACACCCAGCGGGCAGACATCATCAACCCTGCTGGCCAGCCTGGAGACCTCCACCATCGATAGCCAGGCGGCCAGCTCGGCGCCCCCGGCCGTGCGCTCGGGTACCGAGCAGGGCTCCGCGGAAGACCCCATTCGCGAGCTGATCGCCCGCTCCGAGCAGCCGACCTCCACCGGCCCCGAGCGGGTGGTGCACCGCCTCGAGCCGATGGGGCCGAGCGGAGGCTGGGGCGTGCAGGTAGGGGCCTTCAGCAATGCCGACAACGCCCGCAGCCTGGCCAGCCGCGCCGCCAGCCGCCTGACCAGCGAACTGACCGGGGCGCGTATCGACGTGGACGAGACCGCCGGGCCGCAGAAGATCTTCCGCGCCCGCCTGGTCAACCTCGACGAGAACCAGGCCTACCGCGCCTGCCGCAGCCTGGTACAGGAAGGCATGGACTGCATGGTGATCAACGCCGGGTACTAGGGGCTGCATCTCGATCCGCTCTGGGATACCCCGCAGCCGCATGCCCTCGTCCCTGGCGGCTTGCGTCTTGGGCTCCAAGGGCTCCAGGGCTCCAGGGCTCCAGGGCTCCAGGGCTCAGGCGTGGGCGGGCAGGGCCAGCAGCTCAAGGGCCCCCAGTGTCAGGATGACGGGTCAGTAGCCAAAGCGAGGTGGGAAGTTGGAGAGTGGGGGTTGTCGACCGATCCACTCAGCCTCAGCTAATGCCTCAGCTTCTTCGACTTCTTCCTCAGTAAGCTCATCCCGATGATCTCGCACTGCCCACTTATACAAGTCATAATGCGTCTCGACTGCGAGTGAATATAGAATTGCCCAGCCTTTCACTTTATCTACTTCATTTCGACACCTGCCATCTCTTTGTGGATCTAGATAGCACCATCCCACCCCAAACCGCTGCTCAACATGACCATGCTCAGATGCAATTTGCATCCATTCCCAGGCTTCGTCATAGCGCTCTTGAGCAATGAGTGCATGAGCAAGGCCGCTCATTCCGGGCACATACCCTTGCTCAGCCGCTCGACGAAACCATTCTTCTGCCGCAGCCAGGCGGCGGCCATTGGTAAAGTACCAGCCGCGCCCCCCCCTGATTTGCTGGCCCCAGAGGGCTTGGGCTTCCGGTAGTCCCGCTCCGGCGGCACGCTTCAACCATTTGCCTGCTCGAGTGGGAATGCCCAGCATGTTGTAAACCCCCGTTAATCGAGAGGCGTCGAGATGGGCGTAGATGTGGTACAGCGCCAGCATGGCATCGGGGTCGCCGGCCTCGGCTTTGGGTAACGTGATCTCTAGCGCTGCCTCACGCCATCCGTCGCTGCCCTCGGGACATCTATCGCCGGCAATACAGGCACCTCCTCTAAACAATTGCAGCATGGCATAAGGGTCGCCATGCTCAGCAGCCCGCAAATACCACGCCATGGCTTCTCGGGTCAGACCCATCATATGCTGTCGCCGCTCCGTCTCTCCCATGTAATACATGGCATCGACATCGCCTGCTTCCGCTGCTTGTTGCAGATAGGAGAGGGCCGCTGTCGAGTGGCCAATGTTATAAAGTCGCATCCCCTCGTCCTTGGCGGCCTGCACCTCGGGCTCCAGGGCCCAAGCGGCAATAGGTAAGCTCAACACTGCCATCAGCAGGCTGGCTTTTACTGTCTTGCGCATAAGATTAACTGTCCATATCTGCATAAACGGCATAGGTCCCTCTGGGCGATGTGCGTAGTTGGCATCGGTCATCGACTTCTGCGCCTAATCGGTTAGCGATAAGGCGATACCTATCACGGGATCTATTTGCCGGATCGCTCTCAGTTCTTACCTGCTCCATAAATTGGTCCAGCCGATACCGGTTATGGCAGTAGGCCACACCCCAACCGCGCGCCTCGTCGTAGGTGCCATCCAGTGACATCCGAGCCACCGCGCGCTCGAACAGGTGCTGGGCCTTGGCAAAGTCGTAGTGGCCGCTGGCAATATACCCTTCTTCCAGCCACCCCAGGCAGTTGGCGATGGCGATCTGCTGCAGGTCGGTGGCCTGGTTCCGGTCGAAGTGCTCGTCGTCGACGGTATAACCGCGCCAGCCGGGTGGGGTCGCCAGCGTATTCAGTAACGGCCCCAGTGCTTCCGGATACAGGTTCCTTACCCAAGCAGCTAGCTGTGGCGCCTGTTGAGGGTTACTCACGGCATCGACAATCGCATAAGCAATTACCCCTGCCCGGTCGCTTTGCGTCATCAGGTCGTAGAGGCGCTGGATGCCGTCCAGGCCCCGGGCGGCGAGCAGGCCCACGTCGAGCAGGGTGGTGGTCGCCAGGTAGGCGAGGCGGCTCATGCCCTCGAAGGCGTCGCGGTCGACCCAGTCGACGAAGGCGTAGTCGTTGTCGCGCAGCGCCTGGCTGAGCATCATCATCCACAAGTTGAGCTGCTGCAGGTCGAGCTCCATGGCGATCTGGCCGCCTACGCCCTTGCCCGCCACGACCTTGCCCTTGAAGTAGGCCACGAACTTGCCCTGGTGAATGCCCAGGCGCAGGCCGAGCTCGCCGCCTATCCCGCCGGCGGCTTCCAGCCCCAGCACGGCATGGCCGAGGGGGCGCCAGGCGGTGAGTTCGGCCTGCTGGTTGCTCAGGGTCAGCCAGTCGCGATCGGCCAACTGGGGCAGCTGGCGGGTGATATCGTCAGGCGGCTGCCAGCGCATGCTGCAGCGCGTGTTGACCCCAACCGTGGCACCGGCGAAGGCCTTGAACGTGGCCCCCTGCGCCTCGCGCTGGGCCCACTCGAGCCCGGTGAGCTTGACGCCGTTGTGATCGAAGCCCAGCCCGGTTTCGGCCGTCAGCGCCAGGGCGGCACCGGCGAACCCCTTGGCGACCGCCGCGACTTGCAGCGAGTAGCAGCCAAGGTCGCGTAGCTCGTTCTCGCGTTGCGTCAGTACCGCGGCGAATGGCGTGGCATCGCGTTCGTGGGGAAGGTGCAGCGTGCCCAGGCTGATTTCGCCACGCGCCAGGCTGTAGGTGCCTTTCAACTCCAATTGGTACTTGGCCCCGGCGCTGGGGTGCGGCGTGCCCCTTGCCCCCTCGGTGGCACGCCAGGGGCCGTGGCGAGGGCCGCCGATGTTAAGTTCTCCGGCGACTTCGCGACGCTGCCGCACTTGCGCCGATGCCGAGCCTTCCGCCTTAGATCTTTCTTCCCACTCGAAGAGCTGCAGCGAAGCCTCGCGCTCGATCAGGGTCACCGGTTCGTCAAGGTGGACACCCAGCGCATCGTTCAGCGTGGCGTGGGGCGTGCCCACCAGGCGCAGCATCTGCGCCTGGGCGCTGGCATCGAACAGGCGCAGGCGCTCACGGCTGGGGCCGGTGAACAGGATGCGCTGCAATGTCTCCGCCCAGGCGCTCTTGGCGCTTTCTTGCTTGAGAGACTGCACCTCATACCCTTGGGCGTCGAGATAGTCGAAGAAAGCGTCGGGCACGAAGAAGCCCAGGCGCTCCTCGAACCAGTCGGCGCGTCGTTCGATGCGTTCGCAGCCGCGTCGTGCCAGCCAGTTGGAGAGGGCGGTTTCGTTGGCCTCCCAGAGCGTGGCGGGCAGCACGCCATCCTGCTCCAGGTCGCGCAGCAGCGCCGGGCGTTCCCCGTCACGCACGTCGCGCAGCAGGTGGCGCAGACTGACATGGCTCAACGCCTGCTCGGCGCGGGGCGAGCTGAATTCGCGCAGCGGGAAGTCCTTGCGGACCAGCACGTCGATGCTCTGGCGGCGGTAGCCCAGGGCATGGCGCTGGTCGCTGATGTCCGCTTGCCAGAACAGCACCCGCTGGGGGCGCATGCGGGCCACCTGCGTCTCGGCCAGTTGATAGAGCACATCCAGCTGCGCCACCAGCCGGTTGAAGGCCTCGCGCTCTTCCTGAAAGAGGTGAATCGGCAGTGCCGAGCGATGCGCGGTGGCCGTGGCCCACTGCCCGAGTTTCGCTTCCACCTCGCCGAACAGGTCCGCGGCTTGCTGCAGCACGCGGTTGTAGTGATCGAAGGCCTCGATGCCGCGCTCCAGCCCGGCGGGGGATCCGCTCAGCGGCGCAGCGGCCAGGGCCCACTCCGGCGTGGCGACCCCCAGGGTGGCAAGCGCGAGAATGCTGTCGCAGTAGGCTCGCAGGTCGGCATCGAGTCGGTCGGCCTCGCTACTAACGAAATCGCCGATGACGGCGCAGCGCGACGAGTCCCTGGGCGACATCGATTCGCAGTCGGCGAGGAAGGCCTGGTATTCCACCAGCGCCTCGCGTACCGGGAGCAAGGCGCCCGGCTGGTCGACGGAGGCGTGCTTCTGAATGACGGCGGCCCGGCACTGCCGATAGGATTCCAGCGCCGATTCGATTTCCGCTTCCCAAGGGCCGTAGTAGCCGCCGCCCTCGATCACATAGCCTTCCTCCCTGGCACGCTCCATGCCCCGGCGATAGAGTTCATGCAGCTCCTCCACCAGGCGGGTCTCCTCGCCGTTCCATGCCCGGTCCCAGAGACGCGGGGTGCCGACAAGAAGGGGAGAGACCCAGAACCAGAAGTTCTCGTTCAGCGGGGTATGGGCGCTGACGCGCTGAGCCGGATCGGTCTCCTCGTCGCCGCGCTCCTGCATCAGTTCGCCCAGGCGCTTCAGCTTCTCGCCTGCCTGCTCGCGCTCGGCCTCATCCAGGAAGTATTCCGGCCGCGCCGGCAGGAAGCACTCCATCACGCCGGCATCCTTGGAGAGGTGCTCCAGGCGCTGGATGGGATCCTCCACCTTCACCCAGCCGGCGAGCTCCTCGGCGGCTTCGTGCAGGGCGTCGGCGACCTCCTGAGTGAGCAGCCAGAAGGTGCCGGTACCGGTGAGATAGAGGATGTCGGCCCAGGGGGCCGCTTCGCAGGCCATCGGCGTGGGAACATCCAGGCCGCCATCGAAAGCGGGGGATTGGAACTCGGGCAGCAACAGCGGGGCGTGCAGGCTGCCGGGCCCTGTGTTCGAGGTCATGAATGGCGCTCCAGTTCGCTGATTTTCTGCCGCACGGTGAGGCTCGTATCGAACAGGATGGCTTGGGCTTGGCGCCACATTGCAGCATCGGCGTGGCGAACCAGGGGCAGCAGGCGCTTCCTGTCCCGCCAGCCTGCGATGTCAGCCTCGGCGAGCTGTGTCAGCCGCTCCAGCCATTCGTCTGGCAGTTCCTGCAGCGGTAGGTCGGTCGCCTGGCTGAGCCACCAGGCGCGCTGGATCTCTTTCAGGGCCCGTTCCAGTTCGTGGGTCAGCGGAGGCGCCTTGGCGTCGCCCTGGTGGGCGGCAGGCTGCCAGGCCTGCCAGTGCCCCTGGGGCGTTGGCGTGGAGACCCGCCCGAGCGGCCCGATGCAGTGGGCGTAGGCGGTGTCGCTGCCGGCGGCGAGCAGAGCCGTACAGGCGGTTGGGTCTTGCACGTTCACCAGCGATTGACCGCCGAGAGGATCGTCGAGCACGAACAGGCGGCGCATATGGTCGGCCAGGGCATCGAGTCGGGCGCCCTGCGTCGGCTGGAAGGCCCAGCCGATGCGCTGCTCGCGGCACAGGGCCTCGGCGGCCTGCCAGGCTTCGCTGCCGAGCGTGAGTTCGAGCAACCAGGGGCTCGCCTCGATGAGCGGTGCCAGGGGCGTGCCGGCGAACAGGGTCAGGAAGTCGTGCCAGCCGGGTTGGCCCACGAGCGCGGCGCAGCGCTCGGAGTCACGGCGCTGGTCGAGTACCACATAGACGGGGTGCTGGGCTTCGAAGCCAGCCGCCACGGCATCGACGCGCCGGCTGCGCTCGCCGATACGGGTCAGCCAGCCAGGCATGGGCAATCTCCCCGGCTGCACTGGGTATCGCTCAGCTTGCCGCACAGCGGCATCAGCGTCGCCTCGGAAAGCCGGTAGTCCATGAGCCTGGGCAGGGCGGTGGGCGGTATCGCCGCATGGCTCTCCGGCACCGCCCGTCCCGGCAGCAGCGGCGCTTCCACCGCCTGGCCAGAGCCGTTGCCGGGGCTGCCGCCGGCGTTGATGCGCACGCTGGGGCCGACCAGGGTCACGCCGCTACCGTCGAGCTTGAGGAAGCTGCCGCCGGCGTTCAGGGTCAGCTCGCTGCCGGCCTCCAGCACGACCTTGTGGCCGGCCTTGATGTGCAGCTCGCGGCCGCTCTCGGTGAGCCAGGCCTGGCCGGCGTGGACATGCAGGCTGCCCTGCACGATCAGGTGCTGGCTGCCGTCGGTCTGCTCATGGCGGTTGCCGCGCACGGTGAGGTGGTCGTCGCTGTCAATTTCGGCGATACGGTCGTGGTGCACCTTGAGGTGGCTGTCGTGGCCGATCTCCTCCGTGCGGTCGTGGTTGGTGAGAAGCTCCAGGTCCTTCTGGGCGTGCAGCCAGATCTGCTCCCGGTCGGCCTGGTCCTCGAAGCGCAGCTCGTTGAAGCCGTCGCCCTGGTGGCTCTGGGTGCGCAGCACGGTGCGGGTCTTGTGCTCGGGCAGGGCGTAGGGCGGGGTGTTCACCGCGTGGTAGGTGCGCCCGGTGATCAGCGGCTGATCGGGGTCGCCTTCCAGAAATGACACGACCACCTCGTGGCCGATCCTGGGAATCGCGATGCTGCCGTAGCCGCCGCCGGCCCAGCCCTGGCTCACTCTCAGCCACGCACTCGCCGTTTCGTCGGGCGCGGCGTAGCGATCCCAGGGGAACTGCACCTTGACCCGACCGTGCTCGTCGCAGTGGATCTCTTCACCTTCGGGACCGACCACGAAGGCGACCTGGGGGCCGTCGACGCGGGGCCTGGGGTCGGGCTCGGGGCGCCAGGCGGTGTCGGCGGGGGTGAGGACGAGCTCGTTGTCATATTTCGTCATCCCGGCCGCATCGCCTTGGGTGACACCATCCTCTTCCAGCGCCTGGGGCTGCTCGCCGTGGTGCTCGACCGTCACCACCTGCCAGTCGCGGTTGAGACTCTCGGCATCGTGGCCCGCGAGGGTGAAGCGGGTGCCGGGGGCGAGCTCGGGCAGGTCGCTCTCGGCCTCGGCGGTCAGCGCATCGTGGCGCAGGCGTTCCAGGCGAATGCGGGTGAAGGCCTCGCCGGAGGCGTCCGCCTTGTAGCGGCCGGGGTAGTCATAGTGTTCGTAGTCGTCTCTCTGCGCATGCTCCTCCAATCCCTCGGCAGCGTGCTCGTGTCGTTGGGAATACGCGGGCTGCTTGAAGGAGGTGTCCTTGAGGATCGCCGAGGCGGGCCGGACCCGCGATACCTGGCGGAGCTTGCGCACATGACGCAACGGCGGCGTGCCGCCGGCACGGCCGTGGTAGGGGCGCTCGCCGAGGCCGGCCAGCACCTGGGGGTCGTCGGCGAACACCAGCCGGTGGACGCCGTTCGGCGCGTCCTCGAACTCATGGAAGTAGCACAGCCCCTCCTCGGCGGCCAGGCGCTGGATGAAGGCCAGGTCGGTCTCGCGGTACTGCACGCAGTACTCGCGCTCGGCGGGTTCGCGGGTCACCGCGAAGGCCACGTTGGTCAGGCCGTGCTCCTCGCACAGGGTGTTGATGATGGTCAGCGGCGAGACCTTCTGGAAGATCCGCGAGTTGTGGCGCAGGCCGAGGCGCCACAGCGCCGGCTGGAGGGTCAGCGTGTAGCGGGTGCGGCGGTGGCCGCGGTCGCCGCGGCCGAACTCGGTGGCGATACCGTGGATGCGGCGCAACGGCGTGCCGTCCTGCCAGATCGTCAGGGTCAGCTCGCGGTCGAGGAAGGTCTCGGGCGAGAGGTCGCCGTCGCGGCTGGCGAGATTGACGACCAGCGCGAAGGGTGCCGAGAGGGTCTCGGTCAGCGTGAAGTCGACCACCGCCAGGTCGGGCTCAATGGCCCCGGCGAGCGCCAGGGTGAACTGCAGTCCGGTTGCGTTGGCCATCTCAGCTGCCCTCCCCGGTGGCCGAGCCGATCACCACCCCGCCGCAGCTCACCGCGTGGCCGGTAAGCGCCGCCGGCTTGCCGTCGATCAGGATGGTTCCCGAGCCCTCGGCAATGGCGCGCGGGTGTGACGAGTGCTTGGGCTTGTCGTGGGGCGCCAGGGGGTCGCCCTGACGCGCCACCGGCTTGCCGTCGATCGTCACCGTGGGGCTGCCGGCTGTCACCGGCGTGGGGGGGAAGCCATCGTGGTCGGTACCGATGTCCCCCACGAGTACGAGCTTGCGTCCCATCTGACGTTCTCCTCTGTTGGGTGCCCGGCCTTAGTCCCACTCGGCCGGCGCCTCGAAACTCGCCACGTTCGAGGCGTTCACATGCATGCGCTGGAAGCCGGCGTTCTCGAGGCTGCGAACCGCAGGTTCGCAGGCCAGCGGCAAGCGCGTCCTGAGTGGCGTGCCGCTCAGGTAGCGTCGCGCCGCCACCAGCAGGCGCGCCCCGTGGCCGCTGCCCTGCCACTCCGGCTCGATGAAGAAGAAGCGCAGCTGCCAGGCCGCCTCGTCGTCCGGCCGGCAGGCCAGCAGCATGCCCAGCGGCGGCCCCTCGCCGTGCTTGAGCACCAGAAGCCGGCCCTGCCAGTGGGCCACGTGGCTGCCATCACGCTGCAGCCACAGGTCGCGATGGGCGGTGAACTCGAGGGCCCGCCGGAGCGTCGCCAGATGTGCCTCGTCGCGCAGCACCCAGGGGGAGTGTCCCCGGGCATCGGCGCGCTTCGCCGCCGCGAGGAAGCGCTCGATATCCTCCTCCCCGGCCGCCTCCAGGCCATCCGCGGTCGCGGTACTGCCCGTCGCCGGGGCGCTCGGCGCCTCCTCCTTGCGCTTGCCGGGGAGCAGTCGCTTAACTATCGCCAGCATCGAGGCCTCCCTCGGCGTACAGGGCGGTGGGCAGCCGGTAGCCGGCAACCAGCGGGCGCGTGAAGGGGTTGCGCGAGCCATTGGCATGCAGCCGATAGCGCATCGAGCCGCCGTCCACGTGGAAGCGCAGCTCCAGGTCGCGCTCGCTGGCGCTGGTGATCTCGGCCTCGTCGAGCAGCCGGAACCAGGCCCAGGCGCCGTCGCGGGTCAGGCTGCGCGGCGAGCGGTTGACCTGGCTCGGCACCAGGGTCACACGGCTCTCGTTGCCGCTCCGCAGGGCATTGGGCCAGATCATCGAGACCCGGTTGCTGGCGCTGTGGGCGTACTCGATCAACTGGCCATCGACGTTGATCACGCTGCGCCGCTTGTCGGGGCTGAGGCTGAGGGGCTCCAGCGAGAACTCCACGTCGAGCACGCCGTCGCGGCCGAAATAGGCCTGACGGATGTGCTCGGCACGCTCGATGGCGGTGAGCACGCTGCCACGCAGCAGCGAATTACCCTCGGCATCGAGCAGTTGCTCCGGCGCTTGCTCGATGAAGGGCCGCAGGTTGTCCTGGTAGAAGCTGTCGAGGATGCCACCGGCGGAGAAGAAGGCCTCGAAGTCGCTCAGGGCCACCTCCCGCGAGGCCTCGCGGGCCAGTGGATAGCGTCCGGCCAGGCGATCCTGGTACGGCGCCACCACCTCGTCGAGCCACTGGTGCTCGAGATGCCGAATGGCGCTGGCCATCAGCAGTTGCCAGCTCTGGTCGGCCAGGCTCTCGAGCATCCGGTCCACCGGGGCGGGGGTGTCCTCGGCGATGCGCCTCAGGTCGTGAATGGGGTCGCCGCCGCGCAGCGCCAGGCGGTCACGGGCGCTGACGAAGGCCGCACGCCCCGGATCGCTGGCCCCCTGCACCTGACGCAGATAGTCGCGCAGCTCGGCGATGGCCGTCTTGATCTCGGCGATAGCGGACGGGTTGTCCCCCCGGGCGTCGATCAGGCCGTTGAGCTCGCCGAAGTTCCGCTCGATCTCGCCGGCCAGGCGGTAGCGAGGCGAGCGCTCCAGCGCCTGCCGAGCCGCCTCGTCGTCGACCGGCAGTTCGGGATACAGGCGGGTATGGTGGGCGATCTCGCCGAGCAGGCGGTCCAGTGGCCGGCTGGCGCCGAGCAGGGTATCCGCCACCACCACGGCCTGGTCGATATCGGGAATCGGTACCAGGTCGATGTCGTCCAGCACCTGGCGCCAGGTCACGTGATAGTCGCCGATATAGCGCTCGCGCAGGGCGTCGCGCAGCTGACGCTGGTCGGCCTCGCTGAAGGCGATGTCGTCCCGCCGGCCCAGCACCCAGAGGTCGATCAGGGCCAGCTCGGTGGCCTGTTCGATCTCCTTGAGGAAATAGCCCTCGAAGCCGTCACGGGTCACCAGGCTGGGCAGGCGCAGCTTGTCCGGGTCGTCGTTGCGTGCCATGAACACCGCGCTGAAGGCCGGCCCCACCCCCTGGCGAAGGTCCAGCACCGCGCCGCTGCGCCGGTCGCTGTTCGCCTTGAGCGTGGCGTAGACCCGCTCGTCCATGGGCTGGCGCGACAGCTCCTCCTGAGCGGCCTGGAGGCTGCCGCGCAGCGGGGTCATGGCCAGTTCGGCGTGTCGGTCGCCCGCGGCCGCGTGTCCCTCCAGGTCGGTATGGACCAGGGCGTAGTCGAGGTGGTCGAGCAGGCGCTCCTGCACGCTGCCGCGCTGGGGAAACTCGCGCTGCCAGCGCCGGGCCATGAAATCGTGCACCCGCTCGGGCTGGCGGCCGCTGGCATCGGACATCATGCGCAGGATGCGCAGCAGCGCCAGCTTCTCGTTGCTGCCCGCTTCGGTACGGTTCATGTCGTCCATGATCCCGACCATCAAGGCGGGCAGGAAATGGTACTCGAGCATGGCCAGATAGGCGCCTTCCACCTCGCGACCCACCGAGCGCCCCTGGTAGAGTCCCATGTCGGCCAGCCACGGCAGCTGCTCACGGTAGTCGCCGAACTCGAGGGTCGCGCTGCGCAACCGGTCCAGCGGCTCGAGCAGGGCATGGCCGGTGGGGTCGTCGCCGCGCAGCTCCCCCGGCTGGGCGGCCAGGAAGTCCCGGGCCTTCTCCTCCACGGACGCGAGTGCGGCGGCGTTCTTCTGGTAGAAGTGGCTCCAGCCGCCGACCAGTACCAGGCCCCCGAGCAGGCAGGCCAGCACGCTGGTCCGCCGCAGGCGCCGGCGACGGCGAGCGGCGCGGGCGTTGTCGCCGGCGAGCCCCGCCTCGGGGTAGATCACCTTGTCGAACAGCTCCTCGGTGAAGTAGAGGGCGCTGCGGGCCGCCCGGTGCGCCGGCTGCACGCTGTCGGCCATGCCGTAGCGGCGCGCGGCGGCGTCGACGAAGGGGTCCTCGGGCACCCCCTGCTGGTAGACCGAGGTGAAATAGGTACCGCGCACCATGGCCGCGGTGGAGAAGCGGTCGCTGGAGAGCGCCTCGCACAGGAACCCGAGCAGCACGTCGCGCAGGCCGGCGAGCTGGCGCACGAAGCGGAATACCGACTCGCGCTCCTCGCGGTCGCGGCACTCGGCGAGCAGCGACGGCAGGCTGCGGTTGAGCCGCTCGAGCATGTCGTCGTAGGCGGTGGCGAACTCCTCCTCCCACCGATCGGGCCTGTCGAGGCTGGCGGGGCTGAAGGTGAAGCCCAGGGGGGCACGCCGCGCGGCCCGGGAGTAGTGCCGGAAGAAGTCGTCGAAGCCGTGCAGCAGGTCCATCTTGCTGAAGGTCACGTAGACCGGCAGCCGCGCGCCGTGACGCTCCATCAGCTCGCGCAGGCGAGCCCGCAGCAGCGAGGCGTAGGCCTTGCGCACCGCCACCCGGGCATCGCTCAGGCGGGCCAGGTCGAGCACCAGCACCACGCCGTCGAGCGGCCGCTGGGGGCGATTGCGCTCCAGCCAGTCGACGAAGTGATCCCACAGGCGGCTCTGCGACTCCTGGGGCTCGCCGCCCTCCAGCGCCCCCTGGGTCAGCAGCTCGCCGTCCGGATCGATCAGCACCGCCTTGTCGCCGATCCACCAGTCGAAGCCGAACTGGCCCTTGCGGCCCTGGCCGGAGGCCTTCATCACATGGGTGAGGGCGAAGTTCTGGCCGGAGCGGTTGATCAGGCTGGTCTTGCCGGCGTTCTCGACCCCCATCACCAGGTACCAGGGCAGCCGGTAGCGCACTCCCGGCCCGCTGCCGAGGTTATCGTCCAGTTCCCTCAGGATGGCGTCGAGGTTCTCCTCCTGCCGTTCGACCTGGGCCTGGACCGGGTCGAGCTGCAGGCGCTCGGCATGGCGCCGCTCGGCGTCCACCTCGCGCAGCCGTCGCGCCAGGCGAATGCCCCATACCAGCACCCCCAGGGTGACCAGCGCCAGGGTCGCCAGCAGCCGGTTGAGCCAGGGCCCCAGCGGCTGGCTGCCGCGAACCTCCCACATCGGCCCCAGCCACCAGATCGCCACGACCAGGGCGGCCAGCAGCAGCCACCACAGCAGGGCCGAGAGCCTGCTCGCCTGTCTGCCGACCCCCTGGGCCCTGTTGCCATGCGCCTTGGCCAGATTGGCGTTGCCTTGTGCGCGTGAGGCGCCGGGTATCCAGCGACTCAGCCCGGACTTCAAACCTTTCCACATGAGCCTTGGCCCTCGTCCCTGTCGGTGATGTTGTCGAGCACGGTGTCGTGCCGGTATTGGAAGTCGTTGGTCGTGTCGTTCATGAGCGTCCTCCCGCCTGCTGGGCTGCCTCGAGGCGCGACAGCAGCGACGGCTCCCACTGCTCCAGGTCGATGCCCGCCACGGAGTGCTGCACCGCCCGGTAGTGCTGGGCGGCCAGTGCGGCCAACCCCGCCTCGTGCAGCAGGTCGGCGCTGGCCAGCCGCCAGTAGGCGGTCTCGCGGGGCGAGCGCGCCTCGGCCAGTCCTCGATCCAGGACCGCCAGGGCGACCTCCAGCCCGTCCGTGGCGAGACAGTCGCGGGCCTGCTCCAGCCCGGCCTGCCAGGGGTCCCCGCCGCCATCGCCCGTCGCGGACGCTGTCCCGCCGGCCGGCGCGCTCTGCAGCCAACGCCGCGTCTCGTCGTCGACGAAGGGGCTGCCGTCGTTGAAGCCGAGCGCCTCCAGGCCAGGCAACCGCGCGACGAAACGGGCCGCCTCGTCGCGGATCGCCTCGGCGCAGCGCGGATGGCCGAGCCGCTCGGCCAGGGTCGCGCTCAGCCGATGCCCCTCGAGCCAGTAGGGGCTGACCGCCAGGCTGTTCTCGATGCGCCGCCACAACTCGGCGTCGCCGCCGCGGGCCAGGGCATCGCGGTAGTCCGCCACGCGGTCGGCGGCCACCGGCGCCAGCTCGGTGCGCCCATCGTCGCGGGCGGCCGGCAGCGCCTGGATGGCACCCCAGATCGCATGGCGGCGCAGCCGATAGCTCAGCGCCTCCCCCGGCGACTGCTCGTCGAGGAAGTCGGCCATCTTGAGCAGCGCCTGGCGGTTGCCGCGCTCGTTGCCCGCTTCCAGACGCATTTCCGGCATCTTCGCCGCCGGCGGCGCCTGGTCCTGGTCGCGCTTGGCGACGGGCGCCTCGGCGGCAACGCCGCGTCTGGTGCCCGCCGACGATGCCTGACGGGGCCGCGCCTGCTGCAGCTGGCGGCGCAGCGCCACCAGGGCGTCATCCGGCAAGCGGTGGTCCCGGGCCGCGGCCAGCAGCCCCTCGAGGGCGTCCTGGCACGCCCGGAGCTCGTCTTCGGCGTTGCTGAAGTCGAGGGTCTCGGCGAGGGTCGCGGCCCGCTGGGTGAACTGCCGGAACAGCCGGGGCCGCAGCCGCGCGCCCTTCGGCCCCTGGAAGGGGTAGGCTCGGTCCCACCACTGCTCGAGACTGCCCGCCAGCAGATGCAGCGACAGGGCGAAACGCACGCCGTCGCCCCCGCGCTGCAGGCAGTGCAGCAGGTGGCCGAGCACCCTGAGGTCCTTGCCCTCCTCCCCGAGCAGGCGCATGGCACAGGCCTCGGCGCCCTGCCAGCCGACCTCGCCGTGCTGCAGCGAGCCGATCTTCATCATCTCCTCGTCGAGCCAGGCGTAGTCACTGCTGTCGTCGAGGGGACGGCCCACCCCGTCGGGTTCCAGGGGCGCCAGCAGGGGCGCCAGGTGCGCGTCATTGGTGATTCCCATGCCAGGCTCCTTACCAGCGACAGGCATCGCGCAGTGGCCGGATGTGCTGGCGCAGCCCCGCTATCTCGAAGCGCAGTCCATCCAGCGCGCCGAGGTCGCTGCCCAGCACCAGCTCGTCGGCATCGAGCAGCTGGCGCAGGGTGGCGATGGCCGGCAGCCCGCGGCCGCCGCTGACCACACGGCCGCCGTCTCGCACCCGCCACTCCTGCTGCTGCTCGCGGCCGGCGGCCACCAGGCGCAGCCGGGCACGCGGCTCGCTCACGGCTGTCGGCAAGTGCAGCTGGAATCGGGTGATCGACTTCTCGCAGGCGATGACCAGTTGCGGGCGCGGCGGCACGGAGCCCAGCGCCGGCACGCTCATCAGCACCTCGTCCGGTGTCTCGCGCACCAGAAAACCCATGTCGTCACCGTCCCGTGCGGCCTCCAGGGCAGTGATCGCATGCCACAGCGCCGGGCGGGCATCGCCGTCGGCCGCCAGGTCCTCGGCGGACTGGAAGAGGGCGTCGTAGCACCCCAGCCGCTCCAGGCGCGACTCCAGCACCGCACAGTCGCGGGCCCTCTCCAGCAGCTCGCCGGTGGTGTCGTCGGCAAGCGGGGCCATGACGGGGAGTGCCAGCCCCATGGCCAGCCCCAGCCAGGCCGCCGGGCGATTCACGAAGGTCAGGCTCATTTGGCATCCAGTTCCAGCTGTCGGCACTTGTGTGCCAGGGTCCGCTTGGGCAGACCGAGGCTCTCGGCCGCCAGGGCGCGATTGCCGCCGAACAGCAGCAGGCGCTGACGGATCAGCTCCGCCTCGTAGTCCCGCAGTGCCCGGCGCAGATCGTGCACCTTGCTCGCCGCCTCGGCCGTGGTGTCATCACCGCCGCCCGGGGCCGTGTCCTCGGGCTCCGGCTGTCCGGGCAGGGCCGCGGGCTCGATATCGTCCCCCGCACGGGTCATCGCGCAGGCGTAGTCGATCAGGTTCTTCAGTTCGCGCACGTTGCCCGGATAGTCGCGCCCGCGCAGCTGGCGCAGGGCGGCCGGGGTGATGCCGAGCTCGTCGCGCCCCTCCCGGGCACAGAAATCCGCGGCGAAGGCCTCGGCCAGCACCGCGATGTCCTCGCGCCGCTCCCGCAGCGGCGGCAGGGTCAGCGGGAACTGCCCGAGCCGGTAGTAGAGGTCGGCGCGGAAGCGCTGGTCGCGGATGCGCTCCCTCAGGGGCTGATGCGTCGCCGCCACCAGGCGCAGGTCGGCCCGCCGCTCCTCGCTCGCCCCCAGCGGGCGATAGCGGCCGCTCTCCAGCACCCGCAGCAGCTTGGCCTGCAGGGGCAGCGGCATGTCGCCGATCTCGTCGAGGAACAGGGTGCCGCCGTCGGCCTGGCCGATCAGGCCCTCGCGGGCCCGGTCGGCACCGGAAAAGGCCCCCCTGGCGTGGCCGAACAGCTCCGACTCGAGCAGCGATTCGGGAATCGCCGCACAGTTGATCGCCATGAAGGGACCCTCGGCGCGGGGGGACAGCCGATGAATGGCTCGCGCCACCCGGTCCTTGCCGGTGCCGGTCTCGCCCTGCAGCAGCACCGCGAGGCTGGTCTCGGCGGCGCGCACCACCTGGTGGCGCAGGGCCTGCATGGCCGGTGAGGCGCCCAGCAGGTCGCCGGCCAGGCGGTCGGCCAGTTCCTGACGGCGAGCCCCATCGCTGAGCTGGGCCAGGGATTGACGCAGTCGTGTCTCGCGGTGGCGCTCCCCCTGGTGGCGCGACAGCCGGGCCCACAGCCGGCACAGCAGCGATTCGAAGGCGGCGAACTCGGCATCCTCCGCGAGGCCCGCCAGCACGCTGTCATCGCCGGCCATGGCCAGGGCACCGAGCCACTCCCGCGCGCCGTCCAGGGCCCGCAGCGGGCGGACCTCGAGCTGCAGGCGGCCGGGCAGCGCGGCCACCTGGGCCTGGAAGTCCGGATGGTCGAGGCGCGAGCGGGCCTCCGCCAGGCCCAGTCGCAACACCCTTCCCTGGCGGATGGCGTGGGCGTAGGGATGGCGAAAGTCGTCACAGGCCAGGCGGGCGTCGACGCGATCGCGGCCCAGCCAGCGGCCACTCTCTTCCAGGTAGAGGCACTCCGCCCAGGCCAGCCCGCAGCCATCGCGCAGCAGCCCGCTGCCGCGCTCGCGCAGCTCGGCGGGCGAGGCACTCTCGACCAGCGCCAGGGCCTGGACCATGCCGTCGAGCCCCCGCCCCATGACCCGGCCGCCCCCGCCCCGGGACGTGTCGATCGCCCTCATGTCCATGGCTTCACGCCACCTCCGCGGTGAAGGTGCCGCTGTCGGCATCGACGCCGAGTTCGACGCGCGTCACCGGCTCGTGACGCGACATCCGGTCGAGCAGGGCCCGGGAGACCGGAGGCAGCAGTTCGCCGTCGATCACCGACTCGAGCATGCGCGCGCCGTTCTCGCTGCGCGTGGCGCGGGCACAGATGGCCTCGGCCAGCGCCGGGTCGAGGACCACCTCGGCCTGGCGGTGGCGCTCGCGAATGCGCTGGCCCAGGGTGTCGAGCTTGGCGAGCACGATGTCGCGCAGGGTGTCGGCACCCAGCGGGACGTAGGGAACCACCTCCATGCGCGCCAGCAGCGCCGGCTTGAAGAAGTCGGCCAGCACCGGGTAGAGCGCCTCGTCCAGGGCCGCGGGGTCGTCGGCATGAGCCACGATGGCTTCATAGCCGAGGTTCGAGGTGAGGAAGAACACCACGTTCCTGCAGTCGATCAGTCGTCCTTCGCCGTCGGCCAGCTCGCCCTTGTCGAAGGCCTGGTAGAAGAGGTTGAGCACGTCCGGATGGGCCTTCTCGACCTCGTCGAGCAGTACCACCGAGTAGGGGCGCTGGTGGATCGCTTCGGTCAGCAGGCCGCCCTCGCCGAAGCCCACGTAGCCCGGCGGCGAGCCGATCAGCCGCGAGACGGTGTGCTTCTCCTGGTACTCGGACATGTTGATCGTGGTCAGGAACTGGCGGCCGCCGTAGAGGCCTTCGGCGATCTGCACCACGGTCTCGGTCTTGCCCACCCCGCTGGGGCCGACCAGCAGGAAGGCGCCGAGCGGCCGGCCCGGGCGACGCAGGTCGGCGCGGGCGGTGAGCAGGTGGCGGTGGACGCGCGCGATGGCCGTCTCCTGGCCCTGCACCAGCCGGCCCAGGGTCTCGGGCAGCTCGGTGAGCCGGGTCAGCTCGTCGCGGGTCATGCGCTCCACCGGCACCCCGGTCCAGTCGCCGATGACCTGGGCGATCTGCGCCTCCTCGACGCTGGCGTTGACCAGCGCGAACTCCTGCTGCAGCTCGCTGAGCCTCGCCTCCTGCTCGACCAGCGCCGCCCGCAGGCCGTCGTGGTCGGCCTCGTCGGCCGCGTCGTCGAGCAGCCGGCGGTGCAGCGACAGGATGGCGTCGACGCATTCGCGCTGGGCGGCCCAGGCCGCCTCCAGCGTCGCCAGCTCGGCATCGAGGCTGGCCAGCCGCTCCTCCAGCTCGGCCAGGTGGGTCTCGTCCGGGCGGCGCCCGAGCTGCGTCTCGCGATCGAGCTGGTCGCGCTCGCGCCGGGCGGCCAGGTGCTCGCTCTTGAGGTGGCTGAGCCGCCGCGGCGGGGTGTCCAGCGCCTGGGAGAGCCGTGCGCAGGCGGTATCGAGCACGTCGATGCCCTTGTCGGGCAGCTGGCGGCCGGCCAGGTAGCGGGCCGAGAGCTCGGCCGCGGCGCGCAGCCCGCTGTCGCCGACCAGCACCCCGTGGGCGCGCTCATAGACGTCGCGCAGGCCGCGCAGGATCACCAGCGCCTGCTCGACGCTGGGCTCGGAGAGTGCCACCGGCTGGAAGCGCCGCGACAGCGCCGGGTCCTTCTCGACGTACTTCTTGTACTCGCGCCAGGTGGTGGCGGCGATGGTGCGCAGCTCGCCCCGCGCCAGGGCCGGCTTGAGCAGATTGGCGGCGTCGCCGCCGCCTTCCGCGTTGCCGGCGCCGATCAGGGTGTGGGCCTCGTCGATGAACAGCAGGGTCGGCCGCGGGGCGCTCTTGACCTCGTCGATCACCGCCTTGAGGCGCTTCTCGAACTCGCCCTTGACCGCGGCACCGGCCTGCAGGGCGCCGAGGTCGAGCGCCAGCAGCTCGACCTCGGCCAGCGCCGCCGGCACCTCGCCGGCCACGATGCGCGCGGCGAGCCCCTCGACCACCGCGCTCTTGCCGACCCCGGCGTCGCCGATGACGATGGGGTTGTTCTTGCGCCGGCGGCCGAGGATGTCGAGCATCTGGTCGATCTCCGGGTCGCGGCACAGCACCGGGTCGAGCTCGCCGCGCCGCGCCCGGTCGGTCAGCGAGGTGGCGAAGCGGGCCAGGGCGCTGTCGCCCTGGCTTGCGCTGGGCTGGCGGCGCCCCGAGCCCGGCTCCTGGTCCCGGGGCGCCTCGGCGGAATCCCGGGTCAGCCGCTCGAAGTCGCGGCGCAGGCTCTCGCGGTTGATCTCGGCCAGCAGGGCGGCGCTCTTCGGCCCCAGGTAACGGCCGCTGTCGTGCAGCAGGGCGGTGAAGATCATGCCGCTGCGCAGGGCATCGTGGGCGAACTCGGTGGTCGCCAGCAGCCAGGCGTCCTGCAGCAGCTCGACCAGCAGCGGCGAGAAACTCGGCGTGGCCACCTCGAGGTCGCGCGGCGGCCGCACCTCCTCGGCGAGCCGGGCGCGCAGGTCGAGGGCATCGATGCCCTGGCCGTCGAGCAGGCAGCGCAGGTCGCACAGCGGCTGGTCGATCAGCGCCTGGAGCAGGTGGCCGGCGGTAACTTCCGGGGCCTGCTGCTCGGCGCACAGCAGCGCGGCCTGTTCGAGCCCCTGGCGGGCGATGGCGTTGAGTCGGCCGATGAGTGCCGGAAGCGCTACCCTGAGCATGGTCTCTCCTAACGGTAAATCTGATCGAGAAGGGCCCCGACCTGGGCCGCCTGCTGGTCCAGCGACCAGGCGAAGCCCAGGTAGGCGCCTGCCATGGCGATGGCGAACAGGGCAAAGACCGACCACACCGGCAGGCCGCGGCCACCGCGACGGCGCCCCGGCACCACGTTGTCGAGCGGCCGGGTCAGCATGTCGTCGGGGGTCTCGCCAAGCGCCGCGAGCTGGTCGCCGAGCGAGCGCACCACGTGTTCGTACTCCTCGCGGCCATGGGTCATGACCCGGTAGCGGCCCTCGAAGCCCAGGCACAGGCAGAGGTAGATGAAGGCCAGCATGTCGCGATAGCGCTGCGGCTCCTGCTGCAACCGGGCGAGGATCGAGAAGACCTTCTCGCCCCCCCAGGTCTCGTTGTGGAAGCGGGTCAGCAGCGAGTGCTCCGCCCACGTGCTCTGCTGCCCCCATTCGGTGCCCATCACCGCCTCGTCGATGAACGAGCAGAGCACGTAGCGGTAGGCGAGCAGGGTCGGTCGGTCGTAGCCCTGCTCGGTGAGCTCGATCTCGATCGCCGAGATCTCGTCGACCACCTGTCGGTAGAGCCGCTCGATGTCGCTCATGGTGTCGAGCTGGCGCACCCGCACCACCATGCCCAGCAACGAGCCGGCGGCATCCACCAGCGGGTTGAGGTTGTGGCCGCGCAGGCGGAACCAGTAGTCCTCGTCGGCGTCGAGCTGCTCGGCATGGCTATGGATCAGCCGCTCGAGCCCCCGCTCGTTGATGCGATCCTCGTGCCGGCCGGGGGAATGGCGATCCACGGCGCCGGCGTCGGACTCGAATTGGGTGGCAAGATCTTGCATGGCTTAGCTCCTGATCGCCCAGAACTGCATTTCCAGGCCGGGGAATTCGCCCGCCACGTGGAAGGCGAAACCACTGGCACCGTCGAGCATGCCCCAGGCCTGGCTCTGACGGTCGAGCCGGAAGTAGCTGTAACCGGCGTGATAGGGCAGCTCGCGCGGCGCCACCGGCAGCGGCTCCAGCGGCACCCCCGGCAGCTGCAGGCTGATGAGATCGCGGATCCGCTCGACGCTGGCCACCTTGGTCTGCTGCAGGAACAGCTTGCGCAGCCGCTCGTTGGGCATGTCGGCGCGTACCGCGAGGATGAAGTCGGCATCGTCGAGCAGCCCCGCATCCGACAGCGGCGCGACCAGCAGGCCATAGCGGCGCGCCTGGAGCTGGATCGCCAGGGCCCGCGGCTCGAGCACCGTCGACAGTGCCTGGCGCAGGCCCTGCATCAGCATGCGGAAGGCACGCTCCGGGTGGTCGTGGTCATAGGCCGGGTACTCCGGCGGCAACCGCGACTCGTCGGTGAAGGTGACCAGCTCGCTGGCGGTCTCGAGCATGGTGTCGAAGAGCCGCTCCGGGTGCAGCTGCCCCAGCCGCGCCAGGTGGGCGAAGCGTGGCTGGGCCCGGTTGAGCAGCTGCAGCAGCATGAAGTCGGAGACGTCGGCCACCCCGGTCTGGTGGGGCGTCGAGAGGCGCTGGGCGATGTTGCGGGCACGCTCGCGCATCAGGCCGGCCATCTCGCCGACGAAGCGCTGCAGGGAGGGCGCCGCCTGGACGTTGAGCAGGGTCGGCAGGAACTGCTCGTCGAGCACCAGGCTGCCGTCGGGGCGCCGCTCGACGATGCGTGCCACCGCGAGGCAGGCGTAGGCGCTGCGATCGTCGCGCTCGAGCAGCAGGCGGGGGGCGACTCGCGCCACGTCGAGCTCGGTGCTGTCGCCGTCGCGGGAGTGCAGGTCGCGCACGCCGCGCTGGGAGAGCCGATAGCGTGCCGGCAGGTCGTCGCCGGGCCAGCGCACCTCGCCCACCGCATCGGTGGCCAGCGGCAGGCCCAGGTAGACGATCTGGTTGGTGATCCCCGGATCGTCGATCTCCAGCGGCTGCGGTTCGATGTCGTCGTCGGGCAGCTGGAAGGCGGTGCCATCGGGCATCACCCCGCTGGCGCGACTGATGGCGATGCGTCCGAAGCTCAGGAACTCGGCGTTGAGCTCCAGCATCAGGAAGCCATGGAGGTAGTGGCTGACGCCACGCAGGCGGGCATCGAGCAGCCCTTCCAGGCTGCGCTGCTGCTGCTGGAAGTGCTGCGGCTTGATGAACAGCCCTTCGCTCCATACCACTCGGTTGCGGCTGGCCATTACTCTTCCTTCCTCAGCTCGGCCTCGAGCTCACGCAGGTGCACCAGCAGGTGGTAGTCACCGCCCTGCGAATCGATCTTGACCACCTTCTTCCACTGGGCCCGGTCGGGGGCGCTGTAGAAGGCGATGATGCCGATGTAGCGGGTTTCCTCATCGACCTCGAAGGGTTCGAAGAACTTCCACTGCCCGGGCAGCAGGGTGAAGTCGTCATGGGTCAGGTAGTTGGTGCCCAGGGCCTCCTCGAGGTCGTTGCGCAGCTGGTCATGGTCGGCGGCCATCAGCATGGAGTCGTCCTTGAGCTGCAGGATCTGGAAGCGCAGCGGCGTGCCGTCGCCGTCGACGTTGGGGTTGACCCCCGGCTCAGCGACCATGGCGAGGTCGACCCGGGTCGGCCGTGCCTCGGGATAGCCCACCGGGATCGCGGGATCCTTCATGACCTGCCAGGTCTTGCCGGCCGCTTCACGGGTCGAGGCACAACCGCCGAGCAGCAGCGCCGCCACGACCACCCACAGCCAGGCCAGCTGTCGAACCCTGCTCATGCGCCCTCCCGCTGCTGGCGGCGCACCGACTGGTCGTAGGCCTGCTCGAAGACCTCCCAGAACAGCTTGGCGAAGCCCTGCTGTCGGCCGGAGTTCAGCTCCTGGTAGTAGTGGCGATACATCTCCCAGGCCCAGCCCCCCTCGTCGTCGAGGCGGTTGCCGGCACCCCGGTAGGCGTGGAAGCGCTTGAGCAGGGCGTCGGGCGCGAAGGCGTCGAGGATGGACTGGAGCGCCTGGCCGATGGCCTCCTCCACGGCCGCCTGGTGCTGCCCCTGATGGGCCAGGCACTCGGCCACGGCCGCCGGTGCCGAGAGGTGCACCGGGCTGCGCCGGGCGGAGAACAGCGTCTCCACGGTCTCGCCGTAGGGCTGTCCCAGGCGCAGGGGGTTGTCCTCGATGGGCTGCAAGCGCCGATCGCGCAGCGGGTAGCGGCTGTCGTCCTGGGCCCGGTGCAACGCCTGCAGGCCGTCGATGGCGGCGCGCAGGGTATTGCCGGCCTCCTCGAGGAAGGCCTGCTGCTCCGCGCTGTCGCGGAAGCGCAGGTCGGCGCCCAGGGCGCGCATCAGGGGATCCGCGCCGACATGCCCGGTCGCCGCCGGTGTCGCCTCCTGCCAGCGGTCCTCGAGTTGCTCGCCGACCGAGCGTTCCAGGTCGTTCAGCAGCCGTTCGTCCATTTCCCTGTTCATCTCCGTGGTGTCCTCGTGTCGTCGAATCGTCGGCTGGGTGCGCGTCGTGTCGTGCCGGCCCCGCGGGTGATAGTCCGCCCCCACCGTGCTCGTGCCTTCCAGCGCGTCGAGCAGGGGTTCGGTGAAGTCGGGCCCTTCGTCACCGCGGTGCTCCAGGGCGGTGAGCGGGTCGCGATGGCTGGCGCCGGGTGTCGCTTCGCCGAGCGCCTCCAGGGGGTCGTCGTGCCGTGGCGGCGCCAGGCCCGCAGAGGGCGAGGCCTGGACCAGCGGCAAGCCCTGGCCCGCCAGCGCCTCCTGCTCCTCGTTGATCAGCGCCGTCAGCGGCTGGGCCCCGGGCTGACCGGCCTGGCGATCGCCGAGGTGTACCCGCAGGTGATACTCGCCGAGGCGCAGCTCGTCACCGTCGCGCAGGGCGACCCGCCGGTCACGGCCCAGCGGCAGGCTGGCGTGGTTGATGAAGGTGTGGCCGCTGCGGTCGATGAGGCAGAAACGGCCGTCCTGGCGCTCGATCCGGGCATGACCGGGGCGGATGCGCCCGGCATGGTCCTGCAGCAACCAGTCGTCGCCCGGCCCGCTGCCCAAAAAGCCCCCGGCCTCGTGGAAGACGTGGCTGCTGGTGGAGCGGCCTTCCAGGCGCTCGCTGTTGATGACCACCAGGGTGAGGGCCGTATGGGCTGGGGCCTGGCGCCCGGTGGCGTGGGAGTAGGCAGCTTGCATGGGCGTTCAACCTGTCATCTGGATGCGGACCCGGCGGTGCCTGGCGGCACCGCCGGCCTCGGGGTCGACGAAGGTGGTCCAGCCGAGCTGGCAGCTGCCGGCCTCCCCCAGGCGCATCGGCCGCACGGCACTGGGCAGCAGCTCGAGCTCCAGGTCGTAGGCCAGCGGCTCGCGCAGCACGAAATCCACCAGGGTCCTGAGCGGTGCGTGTTCGCCCCCGTCGGGCAGGAAGTCGCGGAAGCGCTCGAGGCTCAGGCCCCTCAGGCAGAGTGCGAACTTGCCGCCGATGTCGGCGACGCGTTCACCGGCGATCATGTCCTCGCCCAGGGTCATCGCCGACCGGCCGGAACGGCTGCGCTGGTCCTCGGGAATGTCGACCCAGCGATGGACCCACTCCTCGAGGTGGACGTCGTCGAGGTCGAAGCAGTGGCCGACGATGCCGCACACCACCTCGGGGGAGCGTGACCGCCCGGCGAGCAGGCCGGTATAGGCGAGCATCTTGCTCCAGTTGATCGGCGTCTCGCCGCGCAGGTCGGCATCGGCCAGGCCGACCAGGGCGAAGATGGCGGCGGAGAAGCCGTCGCTGGCGCCATCCTGGTAGCGCACATGGTGGCGGTACTTGCGCCAGGCGCGATGGACCAGGGTCAGCAGGCGATGATTGAAGAAATCGAGGAAGTCGCCCGCGGCGCCCTCGTGGTGCGCGGCGTCGTGGGCCAGGCTCTCGAGGTAATAGCCGGGCAGCGGCGACTGGGCGCCCTGCAGCCCGAGGAAGCTGACTTCCATCTCGTAGCCACCGGCGGCACCCGGCGCCAGGGCCACCACGTCGCTGCCGGGAAAGCCCAGCGACGCCGACGCCCTGTAACGCACCCGTTCGGGCACGCTACCGCCCCCCCCTTCGAGATCATCGTCGTGGTGGCGATGCAGCAGCTCGACGAGCTGGTAGAAATCGTAGCGACGGGCCCCCTCGAGCAGGGTCGCCGGCGCTATATCAGCGGCTGCTGGCCCGACTGCAAGGTCCATGTGTAACGCTCGCGGTTGTGTCGATTGATGACGTGCAGTTCGTGGAACGAGTTGATGCTGGCGTAGAGCGAGAAGAAACGGGCCAGCACACTGCCGAACAGGTAGAGGCTGCCCTCGTCACCGAAGGCCTCCTGATCGAGGGTCATGACCGAGCGCAGCCCCCGTATCGGCAGGCCGCGCTTGAGCCGGTCGGTGGATTGCGTCTCGATGGCGGTGATCCCCGCCAGCCGCTTGCGCGAGACACGCTCCGCCTGGCGGTCGACCAGCGCCCGGAAGTCGTAGGCGCGCAGCACCGAGCAGAGCGCGTCCCGCTCGAGCAGCGACAGGTAGTTGAGCGACAGGTTGGAGATGAGCGTCCACAGCAGGCTGCCGTCGAGGGTCGGCCGCAGGGCCGGTGTCGGCCGGGTGATATTGCGAAAGTCGGCATGCACGGGGCTGCTCTCGGTGGGAACGCAGACATCGCCCACGGTCAGCCGCTCGGGCAGTTCGCGGTTGCTGCAGGTCAGCCGCAGCGAGATGGTCTCGCGCATGCCCAGGCACGCGCGTTCGTCGCCGCGCACGAAGGCGATATCGTGGTCGAAGCCATCGCCGCGCAGGCTGTCGCGCACCCGCACCCGGTAGTAGAGCGCCTGGCGGTCGCGATCACGCTCGATCTGGTGCTGGAAGCTCTCGAACGGCACATAGGTGCGCGGTTCGCCGCGCACCTTGCCGGACTCGCTCTCCAGCCAGCCGTTGACCGCATCGACACTGAACACCTCGTAGTGCGACGGGACGCGGCTGCTGGGACGAATGCGGTACTCGCTGCGCTCGCCGCTCAGGTCGATGGGGTCGGCGTCGTGGGAGAACAGGTTGATGGCCGGCGTGCAGTAGAGCGCCAGGTGCTCGTCGCGCACCCGGGCATCGGCCGGCAGGGTGCGCGAGAAGACGAAGCGCAGTGTCAGCCGCCGGGCCTGACGCGCGGGCAGATGACGCCCCAGGCCGACCAGATCGATGAAATGGAAGGCCTCGGGGAAACAGAGGTACTCCTGCAGGATGCGATAGCCCTGGTAGGCATTGCGCGGATAGGGCAGCAGCGCGTGCTCGCGCTCGAAGCCCACCGGCTCCAGCAGGTTTCCGGGCAGCGCCATGCGCTCGCCGTCGACCTCGAGCTCGAGACGCGACAGGTAATGACTCATCCACAGGTAGAGGCTGCGGGCCGTGTAGCCGTTGCCGCCCAGGTGCAGGCGCAGGTCGTCGATGCCCAGGGCATCGAGCGGCTGGTCGCTGTGCACGTCGAGATTCAGCTCGACGACCGAGGCCTCGCGGGAGTGGCGCGCCTCGACACCGGCATGCGCGAGGGGATAGAGCGCCACCTCGTGACAGGTACGGAAGCGGCAGGCCGTGCCGTCCACCGGCCGGCACCCCAGCGAGGTACCCGCCGCGACACGCTGGCCGGCGCTCAGGGCGTGCCACTTCGGCGTGAACTGCACCACCGTCATGCTCGGCACCGGGCGCAGGTAGTTGGGCCACAGCATGCCGATCAGCGAGTGGGTCAGTTCGGGGAACTCGTCCTCGACCTTCTCCCGCATGCGGCCGGTCAGGAAGGCGAAGCCCTCCAGCAGGCGCTCGACATCCGGATCGGTGCTGCGCTCGGAGAGGAAGCGGCTGAGACCGGGGTTGGCCTCGGCGAACTCCCGCCCCTGCCGCTTCAGAAAGTCGAGCTCGTCCCGGTAGTAGCGATTGAGCATGCGCGCCTCGTTCCCTGGGTGCTGCCGGTGCTCAGTTCAGACACTGGTAGCGTTTGTCGTTGAGCAGCAGGTCGATGGTGGTCTGGGTGCTGTCCCGCCCGAGATCCAGGGTCGCGTGAACCTGGAAGCGCAATTGCAGCGGGTCACCGCCATGAGGCAACGACTCGACTTCCACCCGTCGCACCCGTGGCTCGAAACGCTCGATGCACTGGCGGATGGCGCGCTGGATGCTGAGTTCCAGGTCGAGCACGCCGATGGTGGCGTCGTTGAAGTCCAGCAACCCCAGCGCCGGCGCACACTCGCTGTGCCCCGGATGGCTGTTGAGCAGGTCGACGAGATGACGCTTGATGGACTCGACGGTGTCGACGAGGCTCGGCTCGGCCGGCTGTCCGGGCGCGGCCAGGCGCTCGAACAACCGGTTGCCGAACATGCCACCACGGTGAAGGGTCATGGCAGCGGCACCCCCTTACTCCTTGTCGAGGCGTCCCACCAGCGACAGCTCGAAGTTGGCCCCCATGTACTTGAAGTGCGGACGCACCGCCATGGAGACCTGATACCAGCCCGGGTCACCCTCGACGTCCGAGACCTGGATCGAGGCCGCCCGCAGCGGACGACGGCTGCGCACGTCGGCCGGCGGATTCTCCTGGTCGGCGACGTACTGGCGAATCCAGGCGTTGAGCTCGCGCTCGAGATCCTGGCGCTCCTTCCAGGAGCCGATCTGCTCGCGCTGCAGCACCTTGATGTAGTGCGCCAGGCGATTGATGATGAACATGTAGGGCAGCTGGGTGCCGAGCTTGAAGTTGGTCTCGGCGGCCTTGCCCTCGGGGGTGTTGGGGAAGGTCCTGGGCTTCTGCACCGAGTTGGCGGAGAAGAAGGCGGCGTTGTCGCTGCCCTTGCGCATGGTCAGCGAGATGAAGCCCTCCTCGGCCATCTCGAACTCGCGGCGGTCGGTGACCAGTACCTCGGTGGGAATCTTGGCCTGCAGCTGGCCCAGCGCCTCGTAGGTGTGCACCGGCAGGTTCTCGACGGCGCCGCCGCTCTGCGGGCCGATGATGTTGGGGCACCAGCGATACTTGGCGAAGCTGTCGGTGAGTCGCTCGGCGAGCAGGTAGGCGGTGTTGCCCCACAGGTAGTGCTCGTGGTCCTCGCTCACCGTCTCGCGATAGTGGAAGCTCTTGACCGGGTTCTCGACCGGGTCGTAGGGCATGCGCAGCAGGAAGCGCGGCGCGGTGAGCCCCAGGTAGCGGGCGTCCTCGGACTCGCGCAGGCTGCGCCAGCGGGCATACTTCGGGCCCTCGAAGATGGCCTTGAAATCCTTGATGTGGGGCAGCTCCTCGAAGCTGTCGATGCCGAAGAAGCTCGGTGCCACCGAGGAGAGGAAGGGCGCATGGGCCATGGCCCCCACCGCTGAGGTGTACTGCAGCAGCTTGATGTCCGGGGTCGACGGCGAGAAGTCGTAGTGGCCGATGATGCCGGCCACCGGCTCGCCGCCGAACTGCCCGTACTCCGCCGCGTAGACGTGCTGGTAGAGCCCGCTCTGGCTGAGTTCGGGGGCGAACTCGAAGTCCTCGAGCAGCTCCTCCTTGGTGGCATGGAGCACGTCGAGCTTGATGTTCTCGCGGAAATCGGTGCGGTCGACCAGCAGCTTGAGCCCGCGCCAGGCCGACTCGAGCTGCTGGAATCCCGGCTCGTGGAGGATCTCGTCCACCTGGCCGCCGATCTTGCGATCCAGCTCGACGATCATGCGGTCGACCACCGACTTGTTGACCTGGGGCGCATCGCTGTCGCTCTGCAGCAGTTCGGCGATGAACGCCGCCACCCCCTGCCTGGCGATGTCGTAGCCTTCATCGGCCGGCACCATGCGGGTCTGCGCCATCACCTGGTCGAGAAGGGAGTCCTCGGCCCCGGCCTCGGTGGCCGGGCCCTGCGTTTGTGCCGTATCGCTCATGAAATTGCCTCGCGTCCTTATGCCTGGCGTGCGTCGCCTGCCGTCACCCGCCCGAGGGGGTCAGGCATCATCCTTGTCGTGCGTATCGAGCAGCTCGAGCTCCGAGAGCAGCTGCTGACGCGCCTCGTCGCTCTCCATCAGCTTCTGCAGCCGTTCACGGAAGGCCGGCACATTGCCCAGCGGCCCCTTGAGGGCGACCAGCGCCTCGCGCAGCTCGACCAGCTTGCGCAGCTCCGGTACCTGCCGGGCCACGCTGTCGGGGGCGAAATCGTCCAGCGACTCGAACGAGAGGTTCACGGCCAGGTCGGTGGTCTCGTCGCCCTCGGCGAGACGGTTGGGCACGGAAGCCTGCAGGCCGAGCCCCGCCTCGCGCATCACCGACTGGAAGTTGTTCTTGTCCACCGAGACCTTGTCGCGCTCCTCGATCGGGGTCTCCTCGGCTCCCCCCTTGAAGTCCCCCACCACCAGCAGCTTGAGCGGCAGCTCGGTCTCCGCCTGCTGGTCGCCGGTGGCAGGCACATACTTGATGTTGATGCGCTCTTTCGGCGCAACGCTCCCTTCCTTTGCCATGGTGGCACTCCCTGACGTACGCGCTGTTCTTTCGGACGATGCCTCGCTGGACGGGGCCCGATTGCCGGAACGCCACGAACGGGAGAGGCGCAACCGCCTGGTGGCTGCCCTGGCCGGGCGAACCGGCGGATGCACGTCTCGGCACGCGCCGTTGACCGGCCCATGCCCGAGGCATCGTCACGATTGCCGTTGATGAGGCGTGAGGGTAGTCGTGCTGGAGGGGGCTGCCAAACGCGGGAAAAACACCGATCGCGCCGGATCCGGCAGAACCCGTGACGGTCATCCTTGCCGGGAATGGCCTGCAAAATGCTGCAAAAGGTCACCTACTGCCTTCAACTGTTCCATTCTGGAACAGAGCGGCAACTGCTTGATTACACGCCTTGTAGGAAATCCTGTACAAGAAAATAGGAAATAACCACCCCTCGATCTCCGTCATGACGACACCCGGAATGCCCCCATGACTCGGGGGACGGGACCATTCCGGACGGGGTGTCCTGCGGGCTCGAATGCCCGCTGGCTGCCAGGGACTCGGCTTCAGCCGAGGAAGGGGAATGCCCGGGGCGACGTCTCGTCCACCCCGGGTCGGCGCCGACCAGGGAGGGGGATCAGGAGAGGCGAGCGCGGATCGAAGCCTCGATGCCGTCGGCATCCAGGCCACACTCGGTGAGCAGTTCTGCCGGCTTGCCGTGCTCGACGAAGGCGTCGGGCAGCCCCAGGTTGAGCACCGCCGCCTGCACGCCCTCGGCGGCCAGCAGCTCGTTGATCGCACTGCCGGCCCCCCCGGCCACCACGTTCTCCTCCAGGGTCACCAGCAGTTCGTGCTCGTCGGCCGCGGCAAGCACGGCGTCGCGATCCAGCGGCTTGATGGTGCGCATGTTGAGGTGGGTGGCATCCAGGGTTTCGGCGACCGCCGCCGCCGCGGTATTGAGACTGCCGAAGGCCAGCAGCGCGACCCGCCTGCCGCGACGACGCACCTCGGCCTCGCCGATCGCCAGGGGCGCCAGGTGATCGGGAATCTCGACGCCCGGTCCGGTGCCACGGGGATAGCGCACGGCGGCGGGGCCGGGATGGTGATAGGCGGCGGTGAGCATGGCGCGGCACTCGGCCTCGTCGGCCGGGGCCAGGATCACCATCCCCGGCACGCAGCGCAGGTAGGAGAGATCCAGGCTGCCATGGTGGGTGGGGCCGTCCTCGCCCACCAGGCCGGCACGGTCGATGGCGAAGGTGACGTCGAGCTCCTGCACCGCCACGTCGTGGATCAGCTGGTCGTAGCCGCGCTGCAGGAAGGTGGAGTAGATCGCCACCACCGGCTTCATCCTCTCGCAGGCCATGCCGGCGGCGAGCGTCACCGCATGCTGTTCGGCGATGGCCACGTCGTAGTAGCGCTCGGGGTACTCCTGGGAGAAACGGATCAGGTCGGAACCCTCGCGCATGGCCGGGGTGATGCCGATCAGCCGCTCGTCGGCGGCCGCCATGTCGCACAGCCAGTCGCCGAAGACGTTGCAGTACTTGCGCGGCTTCCCGACGGAAGGACTCGCCGGCTTGAGCGGCGGCGGGGTGTCGCCGTTCTTCTCCAGCTTGGTGATGGCGTGGTAGCCGATGGGGTCGGCCTCGGCCGGCAGGAAGCCCTTGCCCTTGCAGGTCTTGACGTGCAGGAACTGGGGGCCTTCCAGGTCGCTCATGTTACGCAGGGTCTGTACCAGCAGCGGCAGGTCATGGCCGTCGATGGGACCGATGTAGTTGAAGCCCATCTCCTCGAAGAGTGTCGCCGGGCTGACCATGCCCTTCATGTGCTCTTCCGTGCGCCGCGCCAGCTCGAGGGCCCCGGGCAGGTGCGAGAGCACCTTCTTGCTGCCCTCGCGCATGGTGGTATAGGGCTTGCTGGCCAGGATTCGCGCCAGGTAGCTGGCGATGCCGCCGACGTTCTCGGAGATCGACATCTCGTTGTCGTTGAGCACCACCAGCAGGTTCGCATCGACATGGCCGGCATGGGCCAGGGCCTCGAAGGCCATGCCGGCGGTCAGGGCGCCGTCGCCGATCACCGCACAGACCCGGCGCTGCTCGCCGCGGGTACGGGCGGCCAGGGCCATGCCCAGCGCCGCCGAGATCGAGGTACTTGAGTGCCCCACGCCGAAGGTGTCGTACTCGGACTCGGCCCGCCGCGGGAAGGCCGCCAGGCCGCCGTACTGGCGAATGCGCCGCATCGCCTCGCGGCGACCGGTGAGGATCTTGTGGGGATAGGCCTGGTGGCCCACATCCCACACCAGGCGGTCATGGGGCGTCTCCAGCGCCTGGTGCAGCGCCACGGTGAGCTCCACCACGCCGAGACCCGCACCGAAGTGGCCGCCACTCACCCCCACGCTGTAGAGCAGGTAGGCGCGCAGCTCGTCGGCCACCTGCAGCAGCTGGGTCATGGACATGGCCCGCAGGGCGGCCGGCGTGTCCAGGGTGTCGAGCAGCGGCGTGGCCGGACGCTCGACGGGGATGTCATCGAACAGCTTCATGTGAGCCCTGTAGTGTCAGTGGTCACGCTCGATCATGTACCGAGCCAGTTCAGCCAGGGCAGCCCCGGCGCTACCCAGTGGAGCCAGGGCGGCGACCGCTTCCTCGACCAGCTCATGGGCCCGCGACCTTGCCCCATCGAGCCCCAGCAACGTGGGATAGGTGGGCTTGTCGCGGGCGGCATCGGCCCCGGTGGCCTTGCCCAGGGTGACGGTATCACCGGTGACGTCGAGCACGTCGTCGTGGATCTGGAAGGCCAGGCCGATGGCCTCGGCATAGGCCTCCAGCGCACCCAGGCGCGGGTCGGCCTCGTCCACCGCCACCAGGCCACCCAGGCGCACGGCCGCGCGGATCAGCGCGCCGGTCTTGTGGCCATGCATGGTGGCCAGCGCCACGACATCGGGATGCCCCCCGACGGCGGCGAGGTCCAGCGCCTGGCCGCCGGCCATGCCGTCGCGGCCGGCGGCGGCGGCCAGGGTCAGCAGCAGTGCCGGCAGCCGGGGATGGGCGGCACGGGCCAGCACTTCGAAGGCCAGGGTCTGCAGGGCATCCCCGGCCAGTATCGCCGTGGCCTCGTCATAGGCCCGGTGCACCGTGGGCTGGCCACGGCGCAGGTCGTCGTCGTCCATGGCGGGCAGGTCGTCATGGACCAGCGAGTAGGCGTGGATCAGCTCCAGCGCCATGGCCGGGGCGTCCAGGTCATCGTCGGCCGCCCCGAGGGCACGACCGGCGGCATAGACCAGCACCGGACGCAACCGCTTGCCGCCCACCAGCACGCCGTGGCGCATCGCCGCCTCGAGCCGAGGAGCCGGCGCCGAGCGCCCCGCGAACAGCGCCTCGAGGCACGCATCGACCCGGGCACGATCGGCGGCCAGGCGGGCCACCAGGGGATCAGCGTTCACCGTCATCCTCCGCGGGCGGGGTGTCGAAGGGCTCGAGCTCGATGCTCCCTTCCGGCCCCTCGATCAGGGTGCGCACCTTGAGCTCCGCCTCGTCGAGCCGGCGCTGGGCATCGCGGGTCAGGCGCACGCCCTGCTCGAAGGCGGCGAGCGCCCCTTCCAGCGACAGCTCGCCGGACTCGAGCCGCTCCACCAGCTGCTCGAGCCGCTCGACGGTGGCGGCGAAGTCCATGCCCGCCTCCTCGCCTTCCGCCAGCTCCGGCGATCGCTCGTCACGCTCTGCCATGGGACCCCTTGCCAGTCATGAATCCAGAAAGGCGACAGTATACACGCTCTCCCCCCGGGGTCGTCTGCCCCGGCACGGGGTCGGCCCACATGCAGGACGCTCATTGAGGCAGCGCAGCATTTTCATCTTCGCTCATGCCCGCTGTGCTACCATAGGCGCCCTGTTTCGAGCCTGCCCCAGGAGCCTGTCGGATTTGACCGATCGTCGCGAGAGACACGGGTTTCGGGACCAGTTCATCGATCTGATGAGGCGAATAGCGGGCTCTCTTTAACGAAGCAGATCGAATGAAATCGACCGAAAGCCCGGGGTTCGCAGTAGATCAGCGTCAAGTCCGACAGGCTCCCAGCCCGCGGCCGTTCCTGATCGGCTGGCCACCAGGCTCTCCATGTCACGACACAGCTTGCGGCTCGCACCGAAGAAGAGGGTTGATTCGACCATGGCCAAAACGTCCCTGGACAAGAGCAAGATCAAGATCCTGCTGCTCGAGGGCGTCCACCAGAGTGCGGTGGACAATTTCCTGAACGCCGGTTACACCAATATCGAGCACCTGCCGACCTCGCTCGACGAGGAGACGCTGATCGAGAAGATCCGCGACGTCCACTTCCTCGGCATCCGCTCGCGCACCCAGCTCACCGAGCGCGTCTTTGCCGCGGCCGAGAAGCTGGTCGCCGTGGGCTGCTTCTGCATCGGCACCAACCAGGTCGATCTCAACGCCGCCCTCGTCCGCGGCATCCCGGTCTTCAACGCTCCCTACTCCAACACCCGCTCGGTGGCCGAACTGGTGCTGGCAGAGGCGATCATGCTGCTGCGCGGCATTCCCGAGAAGAATGCCCGCGCCCACCAGGGCGGCTGGCTGAAGTCGGCCAGGAACTCCCACGAGGCCCGTGGCAAGACCCTGGGTATCGTCGGCTACGGCAGCATCGGCTCGCAGCTCTCGGTGCTGGCCGAGTCACTGGGCTTCGACGTCATCTACTACGACGTGGTGGCCAAGCTGGGCATGGGCAACGCCCGCCAGGTGGCCAGTCTCGAGGAGTTGCTGGCCCGGGCCGACGTGGTCAGCCTGCATGTGCCCGAACTGCCCTCCACCAAGTGGATGATCGGTCAGGAGCAGATCGCCCTGATGAAGCAGGGCGGCATCCTGATCAATGCCTCCCGCGGCAGCGTGGTGGTGATCGAGGCGCTGGCCGAGGCGCTCTCCGCCGGCAAGCTCAATGGCGCCGCCATCGACGTCTTCCCGGTGGAGCCCAAGGGCAACAACGAGGAGTTCGTCAGTCCGCTGCGCGGCCTGGACAACGTCATCCTCACGCCCCATGTCGGCGGCTCCACCCTGGAGGCCCAGGAGAACATCGGCATCGAGGTCTCCGAGAAGCTGATCACCTACTCCGACAACGGCACCACCGTCACCTCGGTCAACTTCCCGGAGGTCGCCCTGCCGGCCCACCCGGGCAACCATCGCCTGCTGCACATCCACGACAACGTGCCGGGCGTGCTCTCCGAGATCAACCGGGTGCTCTCCGAGAACGACATCAACATCTCCGGCCAGTACCTGCAGACCAACGAGAAGGTCGGTTACGTGGTGATCGACGTGGACAAGGCCTATGGCCGCCAGGCGCTCGACGCCCTGCGCCATGTCGAGCACACCCTGCGCGTCCGGGTGCTCTACTCCGAGAGCAGCTACGAGGAGTAGGGCCACAGCCCCTCGCGACATCTCCCCCCGGGGCCAGCCACCGCGTCACGTCGACGCGGTGGCTTTTATTGTGCTAATGGTAAACGTTCCCAGGACGCGCCCCGGTGATTCTCGACATGCCGTCCCGGCCTGTCTGCGCGTGGCGCCGCGCGCCCTCTCGGGTCGCAGGCCCGTCGAATGACCGGTCGCGGACGCCAGGCTGGCCCCATCCCCCACCACTGGAGACCCCGGCATGCAGGATGACAGCTCACCGGTACTGCGCCGCGATGACGACGCCGTGACCACCCTGACCCTGAACCGCCCTCGCAGCTTCAATGCCCTCTCGGAGGAGGTGCTCGAGGCGCTCGGCGCCGAGCTGGAACGGCTGGCCGACGACGGCGGCGTGCGCTGCGTGGTGATCGCCGCCGAGGGCAAGGCCTTCTGCGCCGGCCATGACCTCAAGCAGATGCGCGCCAACCCCGACAAGGCCTACTACCAGGGCCTGTTCGCCCGCTGCGGCGCGGTGATGCAGGCCATCGTCGAGCTGCCGGTGCCGGTCATCGCCCGGGTGCAGGGGCTGGCCACCGCTGCCGGCTGCCAGCTGGTGGCCAGCTGCGACCTGGCGGTGGCCGCACGCTCGGCCCGCTTCGCCGTCTCCGGCATCAACGCCGGGCTGTTCTGCTCCACTCCCGCCGTGGCGCTGTCACGCAATGTCAGCCGCAAGCGAGCCATGGAGATGCTGCTCACCGGCGAGTTCATCGATGCCGACCAGGCCCGCGACTGGGGGCTGGTCAACCGGGTCGCCGACGACGCGGCGCTGGATGCGGTGCTGGGCGAGCTTACCGCGAGCATCTGCGCCAAGAGCACGGTGGCCGTGCGCACCGGCAAGGCGATGTTCCAGCGCCAGCTGGCCATGCCGCTGGAGGAGGCCTACGCCTTCGCCGGCGAGGTGATGGCCTGCAACATGATGGCCGAGGACGCCGCCGAGGGCATCGATGCCTTCATCGAGAAGCGGGCACCGCAGTGGCGACACCGCTGACGCACCCGCAGCCGGCAATGGAAGGCATTTCCGCAACCGAGACAGGGCCGTGACGACACGGTATCCTGTCGGCTGGAGCATGAACGCGGCACGAGGAGAGACCGGGTGAGCGAAGTCAAGCGCAGGACGGCGGGGCGCCCCGCCGGATCAGGCAAGTCGGCCAGCGGCCACAGCCAGTCACTGGTACGCGGGCTCAACCTGCTCGAGCGCCTGGCCGCCAGCCCCGGTGGCCTGGCGCTTTCCGAGCTCGCCGAGCAGGCCGACCTGGCGCCCTCGACGACCCACCGCCTGCTCCAGGCGCTGCAGAGCCAGGGCTTCATCACCCAGGACAACGAGCTCGGCGTGTGGAAGATCGACGTCAAGACCTTCCGCATCGGCAACAGCTTCCTCGAGGCGCGTGACTTCGTGGCCACCAGCCGCCCCTTCCTGCGCCGCCTCACCGCCCAGACCGGCGAGACCGCCAACCTGGGCATCCGCGACGGTGGCACCGCGGTGTTCCTCGCCCAGAGCGAGTCGTCGCAGATGATGCGCATGATCACCCGGCTCGGCTCCCGCGCCCCGCTTCACGCCTCCGGGGTGGGCAAGGCACTGCTGGCCTGGCTGCCCGACGACGAGTTCGATCGAATACTCTCCGAGCGGGGCCTCGCCCGCGTCACCGAGAACACCCTGCACACGCCGGAGGCCCTGCGCGAGGGGATGGCCGAGATCCGCCGCCAGGGCTTCGCCTGCGACCGCGAGGAGCACGCCATCGGCCTGCAGTGCGTGGCCGCCTGCATCCACGACGAGCATGGCATCCCGCTGGCGGCCATCTCGGTCTCCGGGCCCAAGGCGCGCATCCCCGAGTCGCGGCTCCCCGAGCTGGGGGAGCTGGTGCGCGACACCGCCGCCGAGATCACCGCTCGACTGGGGGGCAGGGTGCCGGAAGCCTTGGCCGAAAGGTGACACAGGGGGCTCGGAAAACTCCGACATGGTAGTATCGTGAAGTGGCCCTTGCTCGGCTGGAACCCGCGTGACCAGGCCGACTTATATGATACGATATTGCGCACCGCAATAACCGCCATTGCCCTGTCGACCCATCGACGGGATCACTGCAAAGGGATTCGGCTCTCACCATGTCGTCCGCCACCGATTGCGTCGCCGACCTCGTCGACGGCTTCCAGAAGCGCCGCCCGATTCGCGCCGGCTCATTGATCATTACCGTCTATGGCGATGCCATCGTGCCGCGCGGCGGCACGGTGTGGCTGGGCAGCCTGTCGAAGCTGGTGGAGCCGATCGGCATCAACGAGCGGCTGGTGCGCACCTCCGTCTACCGCCTGACCCGGGAGACCTGGCTGCAGGGGGAGAAGGTCGGCCGCCGCAGCTACTACAGCCTCAGCGGACCCGGACGGCGGCGTTTCGAACAGGCCTTCAAGCGCGTCTACCACGGCACCCAGGCCCCCTGGTCGGGGCAGTGGACCCTGGTACTGCTGACCCAGCTGGACAGCGCCCGCCGCCAGAAGGTGCGCGACGAGCTCGAGTGGCTGGGCTTCGGCCACTTCGCCCCCGGGGTACTCGCCCACCCCACCCTCAACCGCAGCGAGGCCACGGCCGCCCTGCAGGAAATGGGCGCGGCCGACGAGACCATCGTCATGCAGACCGAGGCCCTGGCCCCCCTGGCCAGCAAGCCACTGCGCCTGCAGGTGCGAGAGAGCTGGAACCTCGATGCCCTGGCGGAGCACTACCAGCGCTTCCTGGTGCAGTTCCGCCCACTGTGGAAGGCACTGAACGAGGAGAACCACCTCGGCGAGGAGGAGTGCTTCATCGCCCGCATCCTGCTGATCCACGAGTACCGGAAGGTGCAGCTGCGCGACCCCCAGCTGCCCGATGAACTGCTGCCCACGGCCTGGGAGGGACGCAACGCCCAGCAGCTGTGCCGCAACATCTACCGCATGATCTACCGCCGTGCCGAGCAGTGGCTCGATCGCCACCTGGAGACCGCCGAAGGCCCCCTGCCGGCTCCCGGCCCCAGCTTCTACCAGCGTTTCGGCGGGCTGGAGTAGGCCCCCGGACCGCTCCCTCGACAGCCATCCACGCAAGCGCCCCCTGCCGGGGCAGGGGGCGCTTGCATCGTCACCGCCGGCAACGCCGGCCCCTCATGACCGGTTCTGCTGGCTCAGGGTCTGCTGCTTGGGCCGGGTATCGCCGGCGTTCAACCGCGGCCGGTCGGCCTCCAGCTCGGCCAGCGGCTCGCAGGGTTCCAGGCTGTCGCGGCAGCGCTCGGTCAGGCGCTGGTACTCCCGGGTGCCCTGCTGCTTCCAGGCGACCTCCTCGTCACTCAGCTCCCGCTTGACCTTTGCCGGCGCGCCCATGACCAGCGACTGGGGCGGGCACTCGAAGCCGGTCTTGACGAAGGCCGCCGCGGCGACGATGGAGCGCGCGCCGATCACGGCATGGTCCATCACCACGGCGTTCATGCCGACCATGGCGTCCTGACCCACCACGCAGCCGTGAAGCACGGCGCCGTGGCCGATATGGCCATCCTTCTCCACCCGGGTGACACAGCCCGGGAAGCCGTGCATCACGCAGGTATCCTGCAGATTGGCCCCCTCCTCCAGCACCAGCTGGCCGAAGTCGCCGCGCATCACCGCGCCGGGCCCCACGTAGCAGCCCGGGCCGACGATGACGTCGCCGATCAGCACCGCGGTGGGATGCACATGGGCGGTGGGGTGCACCACCGGGGTCACCCCCTCGAGTCGATAGCAGGGCATCACGTGTCTCCTTCAGTCAGGCTGGCCGTGGCGACGGCTCTGCACCACCACGAAGCGCCGGGCCACGAAGGCCTGGTCGCACAGGGAAGCGTTGGCCGCCGGGTTGCCGCCGGTGGCGTGGAAGTCGCTGTAGGCGGCGGACTGGTTGACGAGGATACCGCCGTCCAGGTTGAGCGACAGCGGGGCCGCCACCTCCATGGCCAGCCGCTCGAACTGCTCGGCCACGGCGTCATCGGTGGTGTAGGCGCCGAGCGTGATGGCGCCCTTCTCGCCGATCACCTCGCGGGCCAGCTCGATGCTGTGCGCGGTGCTGTCGGTGGCGATCACGAAGCTGATCGGGCCGAAGCGCTCCTCGCTGAAGGCGTCGCGCTGGCTGGCGTCGCGCTGGCTGGCGTCCACCTTGAGCAGCAGCGGCGTGTGGATGCGCGCCCTGGGGAACTGGGCGTGCTCGCGGGGCTCGCTGTCGAGCAGCACCTCGCCGAGACCGCGGCACTCGTCGATGCGGGCGGCCGTGGCCGGCGACTGGATGGCCCCCAGCACGGCACAGGCGCGATCGTTGTCGCCGAGGAATTTCTCCACGGCCTTGGCCAGGGCGCCGGCCACCTCGTCGAAGGAGAGCCGGCCCTCGGCGGTCCTGATGCCCTCCTTCGGCACATAGATCGCCTGGGGGGTGGTGCACATCTGGCCGGAATAGAGGCTCAGGCTGAAGGCCAGGTTCTGGGCCACCGGCTTGATCTGCTCCACGCTGTCGATGATCACGCTGTTGATACCGGCCTTCTCGGTGAACACCTGGGCCTGGGTGGCGTTCTGCTCCAGCCACTCGCCGAAGGCGTTGGAGCCGGTGAAGTCGATCAGCTTCACGGCCGGGTCCAGGGCCAGCGCCTTGGTCACCGGGGCGTCGGCGCTGTCGGCGGCCAGGCTCACCAGGCAGGGATCGAAGCCGGCTTCCTCGAGCACCTCCTGGGCCACACGGGCGGTCATGGCCACGGGCAGGATGGCTCCCGGGTGCGGCTTGAGGATCACCGGGTTGCCGGTGGCCAGGCTGGCAAACAGGCCTGGATAGGTGTTCCAGGTGGGGAAGGTGGAGCAGGCCACCACCAGCGAGATGCCGCGCGGCACGACATGGTAGCGCTTGTCGAGCACCAGCGGGTCGTGCCTGCCCTGGGGCTTCACCCACCTGGCCGTCGCCGGCACTCGGGACATCGCCTGCCAGGCGTAGGTCACGGCCTCGAGGCCGCGATCCTGGGCGTGGGGGCCGCCGGCCTGGAAGGCCATCATCGCCGCCTGGCCGCTCGTGTGCATCACCGCCTGGGCGATGTCGGGGCTCATGGCATTCAGCCGTGCCAGGATCTCCAGGCAGACGCCGACACGGGCCTCGGCACCGGCATCGCGCCAGGCCGGCATGGCCGCCTGCATGGCGCTGACCAGGGCGGCGCTGTCGGGCTGGTCGTAGGTGACACCCAGCTCGAAGCCGTAGGGCGAGACCTCGGCGCCGACCTGGCCGGCCACGCCCGGGGTCTTGAGGGAGAAAGGCTGCTTGAGCAGCGCCTCGAAACGGGCGGGCGCGCCCTTCACGACCTCTTCCGGATACTTCTTGATATTCTCCGGGTAGGGTGTCCAGAAACCACGGGTGGTGATGGCCTCGACGGCCTGCTCGAGGGTCTCGCGATGACGGTCGAACATCTGCTGGGCTTGCTGCGACATGCGGGGCTCCGGCCTGTGGCGGCTTTATTCGATACAGGATCAGCGGAAAGACTATCCATCCCGTAACGAAACATCAAACCCCACCTCGGCACCGGCCGTTTGAACCACCCGAGACAGTCCCAAAAACTATTTCAACATCAGTGTATTAAACGACATGTCTGAGGAATGAGCGGTGAGTTTCGACCATGGTATAACCTCGCCTCCGCAACGGGCGATTCTCCGTCACAACCTCCTGAAAAACCAGGCAAATTCTTCAACCTTACGGCATAAACGATACACCATTCGGCATATCCATGATTTGATGCGTATCAAAAAAAACCTATACTCGACCTTTGCTCAGACCCAGTCGCCATATCGCGTCAACGCCACGCCAGAAGCGAGGAGACCATGCCCAACCACCTGATCGTCGAGGGGCCAAGCCGAGGGGTACTGCGCATCGCCCTGCACCGCCCGGAGGCGCTGAACGCCCTCAATACCGCCCTGCTCGCCGAGCTGGCCGAGACCCTGGGCGGGGCCGTCGATGACACCGAGGTGCGCGCCGTGGTGATCAGCGGCAATCAGCGTGCCTTCGCCGCCGGCGCCGACATCAAGGAGATGGCCGAGCGGGACCTGGTCGGCATGCTGGAGGATCCTCGCCAGCGCCACTGGGCCGCCATCGCCCGCTTCAACAAGCCGATCATCGCCGCCGTCAACGGCTTCTGCCTGGGCGGCGGCTGCGAGCTGGCCATGCACGCCGACATCCTGATCGCCGGCGAGGACGCTCGCTTCGGCCAGCCCGAGATCAATCTCGGCATCATGCCCGGCGCCGGCGGTACCCAGCGCCTGGTGCGCGCCGTGGGCAAGGGGCTGGCCACCCAGATGGTGCTCACCGGCGAGCCGATCTCCGCCCGCCGCGCCCTGGAGGCGGGCCTGGTCAGCGAGATCACCCAGCCGGAGCTGACCGTGGAGCGGGCCGTCGCCGTGGCCGAGACCATCGCCGCCAAGGCGCCGCTGGCCGTGCGCCTGGCCCGGGAGGCGCTGCTCAAGGCCGAGGACACCGACCTGGCCACCGGCCTGCGCTTCGAGCGCCACGCCTTCACGCTGCTGGCCGGCACCCAGGACCGCGAGGAGGGCATCCGTGCCTTCCAGGAAAAACGCCCCGCCACCTTCACCGGGCAATGACACAGGATCCTGATCATGAGTGAAGCTCCCCTGCTCTATTCCGTGGAAGACGGCGTCGCCCGCCTCACGCTGAACCGCCCCGACAGCCTCAACAGCTTCAACGCCGAGCTGCACGCCGAGATGCGCCAGGCCCTCAAGGCCGTGCGCCAGGACAGCAGCGTGCGCGCCCTGCTGCTGACCGGCAACGGCCGCGGCTTCTGCGCCGGCCAGGACCTCTCCGACCGCAACGTGGCCCCCGGCGCCGAGGCGCCGGACCTGGGCGAGTCGCTGGAGAAGCGCTACAACCCCATGCTGCGCGCCCTGCGCGACCTGCCGATTCCCACCGTCTGCGCGGTGAACGGCGTGGCCGCCGGTGCCGGGGCCAACATCGCCCTGGCCTGCGACATCGTGCTGGCGGCACGCTCGGCGAGCTTCATTCAGGCCTTCTGCAAGATCGGCCTGATCCCCGACTCCGGGGGCACCTGGAGCCTGCCGCGCCTGGTGGGCATGGCCCGGGCCAAGGGGCTGGCGATGCTGGGCGACAAGCTCGGCGCCGAGCAGGCCGAGCAGTGGGGCATGATCTGGAAGGTGGTGGATGACGAGGCGCTGCAGGACGAGGCGCTGACCCTGGCGCGCCACCTGGCCGACCAGCCCACCCGCGGCCTGGCGCTGATCAAGCGTGCCCTGCACGCCAGCAGCGACAACGACTTCGACGAGCAGCTCGACCTCGAGCGCGACCTGCAGCGCCTGGCCGGCCGCACCGAGGACTACCGCGAAGGCGTCAGCGCCTTCATGGAAAAGCGCCAGCCCAGCTTCAAGGGAGAGTGACATGCCTGCTCTGGAACAGACCGCCGTGATCGGCGTGATCGGCGCCGGCGCCATGGGTGCCGGCATCGCCCAGGTGGCCGCCCAGTCCGGCCACCCGGTGCGTCTCTACGACAACCGTGACGGCGCCGCCCAGGCCGGCATCGACGGCGTGCGCCGCCAGCTCGAGAAGCGCGTGGCCCGGGGCAAGATGGCCCAGGACGAGGTCGAGGCCATCGTCGGCCGCATGACCCCGGCCACCACCCTCGCCGAGCTGGCCGACAGCCGCCTGGTGGTGGAGGCGATCGTCGAGAACCTGGAGGTCAAGCGCGGCGTGTTTGCCGAGCTGGAGTCTCTCTGCGACCCCGACACCCTGCTGGCCAGCAACACCTCGTCGCTCTCCATCACCTCCATCGCCGCGGGCCTCGAGCGCCCCGAGCGCGTCGCCGGGCTGCACTTCTTCAACCCCGCGCCGGTGATGAAGCTGGTGGAGGTGATCTCGGGCCTGGCCACCGACGCCGAGGTCGCCGAGACCCTCCATGCCACCGCCGCGGCCTGGGGCAAGGTGCCGGTCCACGCCAGCTCCACGCCGGGCTTCATCGTCAACCGCGTCGCCCGCCCCTTCTACGCCGAGGGGCTGCGCCTGATGCAGGAGGGTGCCGCCACCCCCGCCACCCTGGACGCCCTGCTGCGCCAGGCCGGCGGCTTTCGCATGGGCCCCTTCGAGCTGATGGACCTGATCGGTCACGACGTCAACTACGCCGTGACCCGCTCGGTGTTCGACGCCTACTTCGGCGACACCCGCTTCGAGCCCTCCCTGGTGCAGCAGGCGCTGGTCGAGGCCGGGCGCCTGGGGCGCAAGAGCGGCCAGGGGTTCTATGATTATCGAGATCGTGACGGGCAGCATGAAGGCGCCACGCCCGACTTCGCCCCCGCCGTCGAGGCCGAGCTGCCGACCCTGGTGGCCGAGGGCCAGCTCGTTGCCATCGCCCCCCTGGTGGTCCGCGCCGAGGCCGCCGGTCTCGAGGTGGTGCGCCGGGAGAGCATTTCCGGCGAGGCGCGCCTGCGCCTGGGCGGCCTGACGCTGGCGCTGAGCGATGGCCGCTGCGCCGCCGAGCGCGCCCGGGATGAAGGCCTCGAGGCCCTGGTGCTCTTCGACCTCTGCCTCGACTACCAGAGCGCCGGCGCCATCGCCCTGGCGGCGAGCCCCGGGGTCGACGCCGAGGCCCGCGAGCAGGCCACCGCGCTCTTCCAGCGCCTGGGCCTGGAGGTCGCCTGGCTCACCGACACCCCCGGCCTCGTGGTGCTGCGCACCGTGGCCATGCTCGCCAACGAGGCCGCCGACGCCGTGCTGCAGGGCGTGTGCAGCGCCCGGGATGGCGACCTCGCCATGCAGGCCGGCGTCAACTATCCCCGCGGCCCGCTGGCCTGGGCCGATGCCCTGGGCCTTCCCTTCGTGCACCGCACCCTCACGCACCTGCAGCAGAGCTACGGCGAGGAGCGCTACCGCACCTCCTTCCTGCTGCGTCGCAAGGCCCTGGCCGAGGAGACCTTCCATGACTGAAACGACCCTGACCCCGCAGCAGCTGGCCGAGACCTGCGCCGACGCCATGTTCTCCCGCGACCATGCCAGCCAGGGGCTCGGCATGCGCATCCAGAGCGTGGCCCCGGGCCGCGCCGTGCTCTCCATGACCGTGCGCGAGGACATGGTACAGGGCCACGGCAACTGCCACGGCGGCTTCATCTTTGCCCTGGCGGACTCTGCCTTCGCCTTCGCCTGCAACACCTATGACGAGGCCACCGTGGCCTCGGGCTGCAGCATCGACTACCTGGGCCCGGGCCAGCTGGGCGACGTGCTCACCGCCACCGCCGAGGAGCGCAGCCGCCGGGGCCGCACCGGCATCTACGACATCACCGTACGCAACCAGCACGGCCAGGAGGTCGCCCTGTTCCGGGGGCGCTCCTACAAGATCCGCGGCACCGTTCGCCGCCTGGAAGAGACTGCCGCAGAGAGCCAAGCATGAAAGACGCCCTGATCATTGACGCCATCCGCACGCCCATCGGCCGCTACGGCGGCGCCCTCTCCCCGGTGCGCGCCGACGACCTGGGCGCCGTTCCCCTGCGCGCCCTGATGGCGCGCAACGCCTCGGTGGAGTGGGCCCGGGTCGACGACATCTTCTACGGCTGTGCCAACCAGGCCGGCGAGGACAACCGCAACGTGGCGCGCATGTCGGCGCTGCTGGCCGGCCTGCCGGTCGAAGTGCCCGGCACCACCCTCAACCGCCTGTGTGGCTCCGGCATGGATGCCGTGGGCAACGCCGCCCGCACCATCAAGGCGGGCGAGGCCGAGCTGATGATCGCCGGCGGCGTCGAGTCCATGTCCCGGGCCCCCTTCGTCATGGGCAAGGCCGAGCAGGCCTTCTCGCGCAGCGCCAACATCTACGACACCACCATCGGCTGGCGCTTCGTCAACCGCCAGATGAAGGCGCAGTTCGGCATCGACTCCATGCCGGAGACCGCCGAGAACGTCGCCGAGCAGTTCAAGATCTCCCGGGAAGACCAGGACGCCTTCGCCCTGCGCAGCCAGCAGCGCACTGCCGCCGCCATGGAAGCGGGCCGCCTGGCCGAGGAGATCGTGCCCGTCGAGGTCCCCCGCCGCAAGCAGGAGCCGCGGGTCGTGGATACCGACGAGCACCCCCGCGCCTCCACCACCCTGGAGCAGCTGGCGGGGCTCCCCACCCCCTTCCGGGAGGGCGGCAGCGTCACCGCCGGCAACGCCTCCGGGGTCAACGACGGCGCCTGCGCCCTGCTGCTCGCCTCGCCGGAGGCGGCCGAGCGCTACGGCCTCAAGGCCCGGGCCCGGGTGGTGGGCATGGCCACCGCCGGCGTCGAGCCGCGCATCATGGGCTTCGGCCCGGCACCGGCCAGCCGCAAGGTGCTCGAACAGACCGGCCTGACCCTCGACCAGATGGACGTGATCGAGCTCAACGAGGCCTTCGCCGCCCAGGCGCTGGCCGTGACCCGTGACCTCGGCCTGGCCGACGACGCCGAGCACGTCAACCCCAACGGCGGCGCCATCGCCCTGGGCCACCCGCTGGGCATGAGCGGCGCCCGCCTGGTGACCACCGCCCTGCATGAACTGGAACGCCGGCAGGGACGCTACGCGCTGTGCACCATGTGCATCGGCGTGGGTCAGGGTATCGCCCTGATCATCGAGCGCCTCTGAGACAGCGCGCGACAACCCCCTGCGACCGGAGATCCCCGATGAACCAGACCGTGAAGCGTATCGACACCGCCAGCCTCGACCCCCTGGAGACCGCCAGCCTCGACGAGCTGCGCGCCACCCAGGTCAAGCGCCTGCAGTGGAGCCTCAAGCACGCCTACGACAACGTGCCCTTCTACCGCCAGTCCTTCGACAAGGCCGGCGTGCACCCCGAGGACGTCAAGAGCCTCGAGGACCTGGGCAAGCTCCCCTTCACCACCAAGGCCGACCTGCGCGACAACTACCCCTTCGGCATGTTCGCCACGCCGATGAGCGAGATCGTGCGGGTCCACGCCTCCAGCGGCACCACCGGCCAGCCCACCGTGGTCGGCTATACCCAGCATGACATCGACACCTGGGCCGACGTGGTGGCGCGCTCCATTCGTGCCGCCGGCGGCAGCCGCAACGACAAGGTGCACGTCGCCTACGGCTACGGCCTCTTCACCGGCGGGCTGGGCGCCCACTACGGCGCCGAGCGCCTGGGCTGCGCGGTGATCCCGATGTCCGGCGGCCAGACCGAGAAGCAGGTCCAGCTGATCCGCGACTTCCAGCCGGACATCATCATGGTCACCCCCTCCTACATGCTCAACATCGCCGACGAAATGGATCGCCAGGGCATCGACCCCCGCGAGCTGCCGCTGCGCGCCGGCATCTTCGGCGCCGAGCCCTGGACCAACGACATGCGCCTGGCGCTGGAGCGGCGCCTGGGCATCGACGCCCTGGACATCTACGGCCTCTCCGAGGTGATGGGTCCGGGGGTGGGCATGGAGTGCCTCGAGACCAAGGATGGCCCGACCATCTGGGAGGACCACTTCTACCCCGAGATCATCGACCCGGTCACCGGCGAGCTGCTGCCGGACGGCGAGTATGGCGAGCTGGTCTTCACCACCCTCACCAAGGAGGCGCTGCCGGTGATCCGCTACCGCACCCGCGACCTCACCCGCCTGCTGCCGGGCACCGCACGCCCCATGCGCCGCATCGACAAGATCACCGGCCGCAGCGACGACATGCTGATCATCCGCGGGGTCAACGTCTTCCCGACCCAGATCGAGGAGCAGCTGCTCAAGATCGAGCAGCTCTCGCCCCACTACGAGATCGAAGTGACACGCCAGGGCAACATGGACATGGTCCGAGTGCGCGTCGAGGCGTGCAGCAACGACGTGGCCCGCGATCCGGTGACCTGCGAGCAGCTGGGCAAGCACCTGCAGCACGCCATCAAGACCTATGTGGGCATCAGCACCCAGGTCGATGTCTGCGGCGTGGAGGAGGTCATGCGCTCCGTCGGCAAGGCCAAGCGCGTCAAGGACCTGCGCTGAGCCGCCGCACCCTGCAAGCGATCGCTCTCAACTGCCTTCAGGCCCCCGTCAGGGGGCTTTTTTGTGTCACCTTGTCACCGCGCCACTCGCATGCACACCCGCCTCGTGACGTGCGACCTCCGCGGTGCCAGCCGGTAACCCGCGGGAGAACCGACGCCTTAGCCTATGGTCTAAAGCGACACACAACACAGTTTCTTGCTAAAAAATTTCGTGTCACTATACTGCAAGACATGACGACAATGGGCGTTTCCCCCTGATTGCGACGACGCGGAGGTCACCATGTACGCGCAGCTAGTCGAGACCGGCACCAAGAAGCTCAAGACCCTCGAGGAGATGGCACCCGAGGAGCGCGCCTTCCAGGAACGGATCGATGACGAGATCAAGATCGAACCCAAGAACTGGATGCCCGAGGCGTATCGCAAGACGCTGATCCGCCAGATCTCCCAGCACGCCCACTCCGAGGTGGTCGGCATGCTGCCCGAGGGCAACTGGCTGACCCGCGCGCCCTCGCTGAAGCGCAAGCTGCAGCTGATGGCCAAGATCCAGGACGAGGCGGGCCATGGCCTCTACCTCTACAGCGCCATGGAGACCCTGGGGGCCGACCGCGACGAGGAGATCCAGAAGCTCCACGACGGCCGCGCCAAGTACTCCAGCATCTTCAACTACCCGACGCTGAACTGGGCCGATATCGGCACCATCGGCTGGCTGGTGGACGGCGCCGCCATCGTCAACCAGGTACCCCTGCAGCGCACCTCCTACGGCCCCTACTCCCGCGCCATGATCCGGGTGTGCAAGGAGGAGAGCTTCCACCAGCGCCAGGGCTACCAGATCCTGCTGACGCTGATGCGCGAGGGCACCGAGGAGCAGAGGGCGATGGTGCAGGACTCCATCAACCGCTTCTGGTGGCCGTCGCTGATGATGTTCGGCCCCTCAGACGACAACTCGCCCAACAGCGCCCAGTCCATGGCCTGGAAGATCAAGCGCCACAGCAACGACGAGCTGCGTCAGCGCTTCATCGACCAGACCGTTCCCCAGCTGGAGCTGCTCGGCTGCACCGCGCCGGACCCGGACCTGAAGTGGAACGAGAAGACCGGCCACTACGAGTTTGGCGAGATCGACTGGTCCGAGTTCTTCGACGTGATCCAGGGCAACGGCCCCTGCAACCGCGAGCGCATCGAGGCCCGCCGTCGCGCCATCGACGAGGGCGCCTGGGTCCGTGAGGCCGCCGTGGCCCACGCCGAGAAGCAGCGCCAGCGCCGCGACGCCGCCTGATCCCAGGCCATCCGATACCGCAGGGAGGCGCCGGGCGGCGCCTCCCCCAACGACAAGCACCGAGGTAATTCCCCATGGCAGACTGGCCCCTCTACGAAGTCTTCGTGCGCAGCAAGCACGGCCTGAACCACAAGCATGTCGGCAGCGTGCATGCCGCCGACCGCCAGATGGCCCTCGAGAACGCCCGCGAGCTCTATACCCGCCGCAACGAGGGCGTGAGCATCTGGGTCGTGCTGGCCAGCGATATCACCGCCTCGGCCCCCGACGAGAAGGAGCCGCTGTTCGACCCGTCCAACGACAAGGTCTACCGCCACGCCTCCTTCTACGAACTGCCGAAAGAAGTCGGCCACATGTAAGGGGGCTCCCATGCAGAATGTTTCACAGACCACCCGCACGCCGCTGACCGAATACCTGCTGCGCCTGGGCGACAGCGTCCTGGTGCTGGGCCAGCGTCACGCCGAGCTGTGCGGCAAGGCGCCGGCCCTGGAAGAGGAGATGGCGCTGATGAACGTCGGCCTCGACCTCTTCGGCCAGGCCCGCAACTGGCTCACCTATGCGGCCGAGCAGATCAACGCCGAGCAGGCGGGCATCGCGCTCGACGCCGATGCCCTGGCCTTCAAGCGCGACGCCCAGGACTTCCGCAACCTGCTGCTCGTCGAACAGCCCAACGGCGATTTCGCCGAGACCATGGCGCGCCAGTTCCTGTTCGATGCCTGGCACGTGCCGCTGCTCGAGGGACTGGCCCAGGCCAGCGACCCGCGCATCGCCGAGGTGGCCGCCAAGTCCCTCAAGGAGGCGACCTATCACCTGCGCCGCTCCTCCGAGTGGGTAGTGCGCCTGGGTGACGGCACCGAGGAGAGCCACGCGCGCATGCAGCGCGCCATCGACAATCTCTGGCGCTTCACCGGCGAGCTGGTGCAGTTCGACGAGGTCGACCAGGCCATGACGGCGGCCGGCCTTGCGCCCGACGCCGAGACTCTGGTGGCCCGCTGGAACGCTACCGTGGAGAAGGTCCTGGAAGCGGCCACCCTGACCCGCCCGCCCGCGGATGCCTGGATGTACACCGGCGGCAAGGCCGGCCACCACACCGAGCACCTGGGCTTCCTGCTGGCGGAGATGCAGTACCTGCCGAGGGCCTATCCCGATGCCACTGTCTGGTAACGCTTCCCGCCCGGACTCCCGGCGACTCGAGGGCCAGGACGACTGGCCCTCCACCGACCTGATCGGCAGCGACCGCCGCGGCCTGCCCCCGGCCGGTGCCGAGGGCGACGTCGACGCCGTGCTGGCGGTGCTCCACGAGGTGCCGGACCCCGAGGTCCCCGCCGTCGACGTGGTCGAGCTGGGCATCGTGCGCGACATCGACTGGATCGATGGCCGCCTGCGGGTCCAGGTCACGCCCACCTACTCCGGCTGCCCCGCCACCGAGGCGATCGAGCAGCATATCGAGGAGGCGCTGACCGCCGCCGGCTACGCCGACCCGCAGATCGAGCGCCGCCTGTCGCCGGCCTGGACCACCGACTGGATCAGCGAGGAGGGCCGCGAGAAGCTGCGCGCCTTCGGCATCGCGCCTCCTGTCGGCAGTGCCAGCAAGCGCAGCCTGCTCGGCGAGGATCCTGTGGTGCCCTGCCCGCTGTGCGGCAGCGAGCACACCGAGCGGGTCAGCGAGTTCGGCTCCACCGCCTGCAAGGCGCTCTACCGCTGCAGGGAGTGCCTGGAGCCCTTCGACTACTTCAAGTGCCTGTAAGAGCCGCTGCGGCCTTCCAGTGACGCGCCCCTTCAGCGAGCGGGCACCCGGTTGCACCCGTTCGATAGCCGACTGACGAGACTAGCCATGAGCCGATTTCACGCCCTGACCGTTCGCGATGTCCGCAAGGAGACCAGCGAGTCCGTCTCCATCGCCTTCGAGGTCCCCGAGACCCTGCATGACGCCTTCCAGTTCACCCAGGGCCAGTACCTGACCCTGCGCCGCGAGATCGCCGGCGAGGAGGTGCGTCGCTCCTACTCCATCTGCACCGGCGTGCACGAGGGCGAGATCCGCGTGGCGGTGAAGCTGGTGCCCGGCGGCGCCTTCTCCACCTTTGCCAACCAGGAGCTCAAGGTCGGCGACACCCTGGAAGTGATGCCGCCCCAGGGCAAGTTCTTCGTGCCCCTGGACCCGAGCCGCAAGGGCCACTATCTGGCGGTGGCCGCCGGCAGCGGCATCACGCCGATCCTGTCGATCATCAGCACCACCCTGGAGACCGAGCCCGAGAGCCGCTTCACCCTCGTCTACGGCAACTTCTCCACCTCCACGACCATGTTCCGGGAGAAGCTGCAGGACCTGAAGAACCGCCACATGGAGCGGCTCAACCTGATCCACATCTTCAACCGTGAGGAGCAGGACATCGAGCTCTACAACGGCATCATCGATGCCGAGAAGTGCCGCACCCTGTTCGATCGCTGGCTGGACGTCCAGGAGCTCGAGGCGGCCTTCCTGTGCGGTCCCCAGCCCATGTCCGAAGCGGTGCGCGACACGCTGAAGGAGTTCGGCATGGCACCGGAGCGCATCCAGCTGGAACTGTTCGGCAGCCGTCCCAACGCCAGCGCACGACGGCCCCAGGCCGGCGGCGTCGGCCAGGTGGCCCCGGAGAGCTCCCATATCAAGGTGATCATCGACGGCCGCACCCTGGAGTTCGAACTGCCGAAGAACACCCGGAGCATCCTGGATGCCGGCAACGAGCACGGTGCCGACCTGCCCTACTCCTGCAAGGCGGGGGTCTGCTCCACCTGCCTGGCCAAGGTTGAGGAGGGCGAGGTGGAGATGGATGCCAACTTCGCCCTCGAGGATTACGAGATCGAGGCGGGCATGGTGCTGAGCTGTCAGTGCTTCCCGATCAGCAAGAACGTGACGCTCAACTACGACCACTGAGAGAACGCTTAATGTCAGTCCTTCAAAGTTACATTGCCGGCCAGTGGCTGGGCGAAACGCCAGCCAAGGCGCTGCCCAGCGCCGTCAATGGCGATACCGTTGCCCATACCCATGAGGAAGCCATCGACTTCGCGCAGGCGGTCGACTACGCCCGCCGCATCGGCGTGAAGAACCTCCTGGCGCTGGACTTCCAGCAGCGGGCCGCCATCCTCAAGGAGCTGGCCATCTACATCCAGGGCCGCAAGGATGAGCTCTACCCGATCTCTCATCATACCGGCTGCACCAGGGCCGACTCCTGGATCGACATCGACGGCGGCTTCGGCACCCTGTTTACCTACGCCTCCACCGGCCGCAAGGAGCTGCCCTCCGGGAACGTGGCCCATGAGGGTCCCGCGATCCAGCTGGGCAAGGATAACCACTTCAACGGTACCCATATCCTGGTGCCCCGCCGTGGTGTTTCCGTGCACATCAATGCCTTCAACTTCCCCATCTGGGGGATGCTGGAGAAATTCGCCCCGGCCTTCCTCGCGGGCATGCCCTGCATCGTCAAGCCGGCGACCGCCACCAGCTACCTCACCGAAGCCGCCGTGCGCGTCATCAACGACTCCGGCCTGCTGCCCGAGGGCGCCCTCCAGCTGATCATCGGCGGTACCGGCGACCTGCTGGACCGTCTGGAAGAGCAGGACTTCGTCACCTTCACCGGCTCTGCCAGCACTGCCCTGAAGCTCAAGAGCCACCCCAACATCATGGCGAAGAGCATCCCCTTCAACGCCGAAGCGGACTCTCTCAACAGCGCCATCATGGCCCCGGACGTCACGCCGGATGACGACGAGTTCGATATCTTCGCCAGGGAAGTGGTGAAGGAAATGACCGCCAAGGCCGGTCAGAAATGTACCGCCATCCGTCGCGTGCTGGTGCCGGCCGAACGGCTGGATGCCCTGGTCGAACGCCTCACGGAGCGCCTGGGCAAGATCACCTTCGGCAATCCGGCCGAGGAGGGCGTGCGCATGGGCGCTCTCGCCTCCCGGGACCAGCTGAGGGACGTCACGGACGCCATCGAACGCCTGCTGGCCACCAGCGACTGCGTCTATGGCCAAGCCGAGGGCCTCAGGCCCGTGGGGGAAGGCGTGGAGAACGGGGCCTTTATCGCCCCCCACCTGCTGGTCAACCGCAACCCGCTGAACGACGGCGGCGCCCACGACATCGAGGCCTTCGGCCCGGTGACGACCCTGATGCCCTACCACGGCATCGACGAGGCCCTGACCCTCGCCGCCAAGGGCAAGGGCAGCCTGGTCACCACCCTGACCACCAAGGACCCGGCCATCGCCGCCGAGATGATCCCCGTACTGGCCGCCCAGCATGGCCGCTTGCAGATCCTCGACGCCGAAGCCTCCAGGGAGTCCACCGGGCACGGCTCTCCGCTGCCGATGCTCAAGCATGGCGGCCCCGGACGCGCCGGTGGCGGGGAAGAGCTCGGCGGCATCCGCGCGGTGCATCACTACCTGCAGCGCACCGCCATCCAGGGCTCGCCCACCATGGTGGCCGCGGTGACCCGCGAATACGTGCGTGGCGCCAGGGTGATCGAGAACGACATCCACCCTTTCCGGCGTCACTTCGACGACCTGCAGGTCGGCGAGTCCCTGCTGACCCACCGCCGCACCGTCACCGAAGCCGACATCGTCAACTTCGGCTGCCTCTCCGGCGACCACTTCTACATGCACTTCGACGAGATCGCCGCGAAGGAGACCCAGTTCGGCCAGCGCATCGCCCACGGCTACTTCGTGCTCTCCGCCGCCGCCGGCCTGTTCGTCTACCCGGGCGAGGGTCCCGTCCTGGCCAACTATGGCCTCGACACCCTGCGGTTCATCACCCCGGTAGCCGTCGGCGACACCATCCGAGCGCGCCTCACCTGCAAGCGCAAGATCGACCAGGGGCGCACCTCTCCCGAGGGACATCCCCAGGGCGTGGTCATGTGGGACGTGGCGGTCACCAACCAGCACGACGAGCTGGTGGCCAGCTATGACATCCTGACCCTGGTGGCGAAGCGGCAGTAACCGCGACGAGCCCTGCCCGAGTCACCTGCCGGGGCCGCGGCCCCGGCCTTCTCATCCCACACGACGACTCCCATCCGACGACCGCGCCCAGCCTCTCTCGGCCGAGCGCGGCCTCCCGCGTCTCATGCCGTCGCCGGTTCGGCCCCGCGGCCCATGAAGGCCTCGGCGTTGGGGCAGAAGCCTCGGCACGCCTCGGCCTCGGCGAAGTCGCGCATCGCCCGCCAGCAGCGGCCCACCTCGGTGCAGCGGTTGCAGGTCGCCTCCAGGCCGACCAGCTCCTCCTCGGCGATGGCCCCCGGATCGACCGCGAAGGTGGTCATCATGGCCGGCATCAGCACCTCGGAGGCGCGGAAATCGGTCACCCGGCGGTCGTCGAGGCTGCGCGCCACCGCCTTCTCCAGCGGTGGGCTCAGCGGCTGCTCCAGGTCGCGGGCCAGTTGCTCGAGTGCCTCGGGGGCGTGGCGGCGAAGCTCGCGCACCACGCGTTCGCCCTGAATGTAATCGGCCAGCCTTTCCATCTCCTGATCTCCTCTTCGGGTATCACCTGTGGCATGTCTTCAGGATAGTGGAAAGGAAAACGCCCCGATTTGACCGGAGTCAAAGCGAGGCGATTCGAGACACGTAAATAAAAATGCTACCAAAAATTTCGTATCATTTTTTCGGGAATGGCGTCGGATCCATCCTGCCGGAGGCCGCCCTCGCTCGGACGACCATCAATAGAGCAACTGGGGCAGGAACAGCACGATCGCCGGGAACACCAA